>NZ_JAELTV010000006.1 GCF_016429005.1 Pedobacter sp. ASV19 | reverse complement strand
CCCCCCCCCCCCCCCCCCCCCCCCCCCCCCCCCCCCCCCCCCCCCCCCCCCCCCCCCCCCCCCCCCCCCCCCCCCCCACCCCCCCCCCCCCCCCCCCCCCCCCCCCCCCCCCCCCCCCCCCCCCCCCACCCCCCCCAAAAAATTTTTTTACGTTCGTCGGCAGCGTCAGATGTGTATAAGAGACAGATCTTTCTACTGATGCAATAAACCTTGTCAGATTGTTTTCATGGGTACTGATCTCTCTATTGACCTCACTACTCACCATTCCATGTATATCCATGATCAGCTTTTTTGCTTCATCAGAAAGGGTTTGGTTACAATAAAAGCATTTATCAGCAGACTCGGGATATTGCTGATACCCAAAAGTAACCGCACTTTCTGCAATCTTTTTGATCAGTTCAATATATTTATCAGGATTCGCTTTTGGGTTGAACAATAATTCATAAGGATCAAACTTTTCGAAGTCCAATGTTTTTTTAAGCGCTGCAATAGTTTTGATGGTCTCAATTTGAGCAGGAACAGTAGATAAAATACTGATACGGTCATCAACATATTGGGTCAGTAGCTTACACTGGTCCAGCCTGGATCTGATCAGTTCTATTTCCTGGTTATAATTTTCAAAAACGGAATTTGCCTTTTTTCCATATTCATCTTTATGCTGTTGATGATCGGCACTTAAAACAATCTTATCCAATTCTTTTAACAGCTTTAAGAGTTCCTCTGGATTATTACGATTACCCAGTAAAATATCCTTAAGCGAATTTTCTCCTGCCGCTTTCAACGACCTGGTAAACGTATCCAGTGACTGACCCACCCCTGAGTTCAATTCAGTAATCTTGCCGGAAACCTTAATTTCCACAGCTTCGACAGCTGATCTTAATTTATCATAATGTCCCAGTTTATATCTATCAAGGCTCCAGCCGGTATTTTTTTTGACAAACTATCCGCTAGAATAACAGAATCACAAAATTTAACTGGAAAACTAAATCGACTTCCTTTAGACCAACTAATCGTACTCAGATCAGTTGCAGGATTAATTGCTGTACCTTTCTTTTGCCAGCCCAGGTGAGAATTTCTAAGTACGAAATCTATCTTAGCTGAACTCATACTCGTATTGGCACTATATATATTGCCTAGGATGCCCTGCTCAGAATGAAAAGCATCTTTTAAAAGTCTGTAAAAACTGGATTTCCCGCTTCCGTTCTTCCCATAAATGACGGTAAGCTGGGGGCTAAACTCTATTTGGCTATTATCATAAAGACCGTTAACGTTCGTATTATCGTAAACACGATGTATCGTTTGGTTAGCTTTGGCCTGGCTCAGCGCCCCTGTCGCAGAGACCTGGTCATTCAATTTCTTTTCTGAATGAAGTTTATCAAAGGCAGAGTTTATATCTGTATCTGTTAGGGTACCGTTAGTACATACTTTATTACGTAGCTCAGTTATCCATTCCTTACCATCAAAATCCAACTTGGACAGTTCATTTACACCGTTGCTCATAGCATAATAGTTAATTTGGTTAAATCCGCTACTACATCCATGAGAGCGGGCGGTTAGCACAAAGCTAAGCTATATCCTGTATATAAAACAAACTGTTAAGAATACATGTGAAAATTTTCCTTTACTACATTCTGATAATAAAAAGACCCCAAGTCATAGACCAGGATTCTTTCTAATTCTAAATCAAAAGTAATGAGCATTTAAAAACAAGTTCAATGCAATAAATTATTTTTGCAGATGAAGCCCAGTTCCACTTAACCGAGTATCTTTACCGCCAACAACCACTAACCAAAAATAAAAAACGTATGTCTCACTCAAGCGTAAGCATGTCGCTGTTAATTAAGTATTCAAAAGTATTTTCTCAAGACCAACTCAGCCCAGAAGAAATCTTAAGACCTTATGGCAAAACATTAACTTTAAAAATGATCGGGGTGTTGAACCGCATGCTCGCACAAGACCTCAAAGAACTTCCACAGCAGATTATTTCCTGGTTTGGTCCGGAAGGACCATTGGGACAACAGATGATGCTACAGATCATGGCCGGATACAGAGATGAAATCAAAGCAGGCGCAAAACTTACTCTAGTTAACCAGTACGCTAATCTTACGATGAATATCATCGCTAAACAACTGGATGAAGTCGATGAGAATACAGCAATTAATATAGACCAATCCCATCTGGACTTTTTCAAAGCATACCTAAAGATTAACGAAGCCTTTTTACTGAAACAGGACAACATTCTTTCCTCTTTACCAGAAGAGATGGAAGGGATAGAGAAAGCAACCTGGATGAACACGGTTACTATGCTAAGCTATTATGATTTTACCTATATAGATAGGTTGACTTCAATATGCCAACTGATCAAGGCAATGTATTGCTTTGAATTTATAGAAGCTTACAATCCTGCCCTATACAAACTGTTTATTGACTCTAAAAAGATCACGGGTTTTAAAGACTATGCCCTGAAAATGCTGCCTTTAACAGAACTTTGCTTTTCAGATCTGGTAAGTTTCAATGGCTCCTCTGAAGAGAATCAGGATTTCCTGGAACTCTACAACCATCAGACTGACATTGAGGTCAGTGAAGAAAACACAGCAAAATTCGACTTCCTGGCAATTCGAAATAAACCAATCTATGGAGTAGGTAATAATGATTACGTGATCCTGAATAGGGCAATGGTTATTAATAAAGTGTACAGCTCGGTTTATTGGGACTGCAAGGCAATCCTTAAAGCTAATCACCAGCTCGGTATATCTGAAGACCGCTTCCGCGTCGACTTCACTACTGATTTTTCCGAGGGATATTTAGTCTACAAACTGTTGAAAAAAGCCTATGAGAAAAAAAGCTGCAAACAGTTCTCCGGGGCGGAAATGAAAGCGGAGATGGCTCAATCTGAACCTGATTATTACATCCGAAATGGCAATAAAGTATTTATTTACGAGGTTAAAGACAGTTTTATAGCCGGAAAATCAAAACAATCTTTTGACGTACCAACGATCCGTGAAGACATTGAAAAGAAATACTATAAACATAACAATTCAGAAAAAGCGGTAAAACAACTAATTACCCGTATCAAATTTAGCCTGCAAAAGGAATATCCTTTCGACACAAATTATAACCCCAGATCGTTGCGATTTTATCCAATACTGATCGTCTATGACATAAACCTTACCGTTCCTGGGGTAGAAAGCCTTATAACGGCCTGGTTTAACACCGAACGGGAACAACTGATCGCTGAAATGACGGAGAAATGTATTAAAGGGTACCACATTAATGACATAGTGATTCTCCATATTGATGCCTTAATATTACTATCTGAATACATTAGGGCAAACAAACTGAAGATGGAAGATCTAATTGACAAGCATCTGGCCCGTAAACGTGATTTATTGAAACTCAACCAAGGAAAAACATTTGATGAAGTTAAGGCCAATGTACTGAACAGTTACGTGCCATTTAATGGTTATGTGATGGACCATATCCAGAGCCTGAAGCCAAAAGACAAAATATTGCCTCCCGAATTTCTACTTTTTGCCAAGCCTGATTAAGAGCTCTAGAAGGTTTGTCGCCAATTGGTGACTCGGAACGAAGTTTCATGACGGTTTCTTTAGTAACCTTCTTTTTAAGGAACTTGCACTCGATTGCCGTTAGGTGTGTCCGCCCGCCCTGGTCTTGTCCGGTCAGCACGTCGACCTGATGTTTAACACCAGACTTTCCCTGCACCTTATTGTCCCCTCCATATCCTATGACCTTGATGCCATATTGGACACCTAGTATTTCATAGATATATTTTGTGATCGCTTCATATTCCTGCCAATCTAAATCTTTACGGTTTCCACTTTCCATATTCTAAAATTAAGATTTTTTACCCTCCATTGAACAGTTGAAAAATCAAGCCTGTCTCAATTTGAAAATTATTGAAATCAAAATGATTATTTTTATAAAAATTCAGCTATGCCATGACTGATAAATCGAGAAATCTATATTTCAAATCAAAAGCAATCTCTTTACTGGTGTTGGGAGTAACAGCGATGATCAGCGCCAGGATGCTGTTCTTCTTTTTCGATGACGCTGAAGGTCCGAATCTCTTAATCGTTACCGTCTTGGGACTGGCGGTATATCTATTATCTTCAGCTGCGTATCTATTTACCCCGTCCAAGACAAATGGCATAAAGAGGCTTTTTATAGCAGTTTGTTTTCAAATACTTACAGTTATCGGGCTTTATTTTGCGATGAAGTAGCTTTAACACTACCTTCATTTTCCTTTGCTGCTTTATTTTTCACCTCTCTGATGATTATTTCTAACAGGATTTAAGCAAATATCTATTCACCACTAGTAGAGATAAATTATTTTTTCAGGTGGTTACTAGTATATATTATTTATCTCTACTAGTGTAGTTTTAATTTATGAGTGCCTGAACTTCGGTTTTATGAAAAATTTCATTCCTACCAATAGGCGAAATATAACCCCGACAAGAGTCGCCAAATTATTAAAAGAGCATGGTACAGAAGTCAATCCGGAACGTGCAAAACTTATTTTGGACTTCCTTTATGGATTTGCTAAATTATCAGTCAAACAGGTTACTGACAGGGATTCCAATAGAACTCTACTAGAGAAAAGAACTCCCCGAAAAATGTTCCGATAAACATTATTTAACAAATTCAGAAAAAAGGATGAAAGGAGATTTTCTATAAAAAAAGCATGTTTATACATCAGGGTAAGTACTGATGAACAGGCAGACAAGGGCTTTTCCCAAAGGGATCAGGCAGAACGACTACAGACTCATTGTGAAAAGAACGACATCGAGGTCAAAAAGATCATTTTTGAAGATTATTCAGCAAAAACATTCAACCGTCCCCAATGGACAAAACTGCTAGCTGAATTGAAAAAATCAAAAGGTAAAGATTTTGATTACGTCTTGTTTACCAAATGGGATCGGTTCAGTAGAAATACGGCTGATGCCTACGGAATGATTCGGCTACTGACAGATTATCAAATTAATCCGATTGCCATTGATCAGCCTTTAGATCTCTCTGTCCCAGAAAGCAAAACCATTCTTGCCGTGTATCTATCCATGCCTGAAGTGGAAAATGACCGCAGAGCCCTGAACGTGATTTATGGTATGCGACGAGCTAAGAAAGAAGGTCGCTGGATGGGGCATGCACCAGTAGGCTATAAAAATAAGACTACCGAAAACGGCAAAAAGTACATTGCCCTTCATCAGCCCCAAGCAGGTCACATGAAATGGGCTTTTGAACAGCTTGCGACTGGCTTATTGGCAACTGAACATGTCTGGATGAAAGCGCGTGAAAGAGGTTTGATTTGCAGCCGAAATGGCTTCTGGAGTCTGATTTCCAATCCCTGCTATATCGGCAAGATCAAAATCCCCGAATTTAAAGGTGAAGAAGCTTACCTGGCCAATGCTCAGCATGAACCATTAATTCCTGAAAGTCTTTTTTACCGTGTCCAGGAAGTATTAGACAGCCGCAAACGGTGTTTTGAAAAAAAAGCATCAAAGCGGTTACCCCACGTACCCTTGCTTTACGCGGATTTCTGCTCTGTCCAAAATGTGGGCAAGTGATGACTGGCAGCGCTTCACGAGGTCGTCATAAGGGCTATTATCCCTACTACCATTGTAAATCTACCTGCGGCGTGAGGTTTAAGGCTGATTACGTCAACATCCTTTTTGAACGCCACCTTAAACAGTTTGTTCCAAAACCAGGAATGGCCGAAGTCTTTACAGCTATAGTTTGTGATGTATATACTGCCGGTGGTGAAAGATGGCGAAAGGACCAAAGTCGAATCATGGAAATCATTTCTGAACAAAGTAAAAAAATGACCAGGTCAATGGAGTTACTTTTGGACGAAGTCATTACTGCCTCTGAATACAAGAAAATCAAGCAAGAATGCGAAAATACCATCGTAAAGTGCGAAGCAGATCTAAAAAATCTAAATCAGCAGACTGAAGAAAAACTCGATATTCACGCATTAGCTGCTTTAGCAGTCGAAAACTTAAAAAAGCTGTCTGATTTCTATTTAAATACTGATTCTGATATAAAACGGGCAATTATTGGTTCGATTTACTCCGAAAAATGGGTTTTTGACGGAGAGACACATCGAACCCCTGACTTCAATGAAGCGGACGCTCTTATCTATCACATTAACAGAAGATTAAGACATAAAAAAACCGGAGTAAAAACTTCTGAAAATTTTCACTCCGGTGATGTACCCTGGAAGGGATTCGAACCCCTGACCCACGGTTTAGAAAACCGTTGCTCTATCCAACTGAGCTACCAAGGCATTTCCTTTTTCTTGGAGCGCCAAAGATAGGATTAAAGCCTTAAAACAGCAAATCTATTTAACAAATTCTTTATAAGGAATTGATAATAAGGCTAAAATTCTATACTTAATTTCTTCCCGGGGTGCGCATCCGCATAAGAAAGGATCAAATGGAGGATATAATCATTAGAAGGAAGCGGTTTTAACGCAGATTTAACCTCACTCATATCCTTCACATCCGTATACTGTGAAATATACCCCATTCCATAAAACTGTCCCTTCTCTACCCAAAGGCAACTTTGCTCATCTTCTGTCCTCCCCTGATCAATCACGGCAAAAGAGGGTAACATCTGATGAAGCTCCTGGATCGCATACTTCACCCTTACATTATAGGCCGCAGCAGACTCTTTACCCACACAGGCGCCGCTGCACTTCCCATCTTCATGCCCAACACAGCCAATCCGGTTCTTTTGTATAAAGCACAGCCGCTCACAAAGCAAATGTTCCTTAATCAGCATCCGCAACAAACTATGCCCCTCAGCAAGACTATTGAAATTATATAAAGATGGTCCTTGTTTTTTGTACTTATCAATACCCAGACGTATATACCCATTCTGATCTATAAAAGAAAACAGAGAATATTTCTGTTCGAAGCGTTTCATCGCGCGGTTATTTTCGGGCCATAGCCTTTTAATTTCGACCGCTTCAAGAATAAAAGCCATCAGCTCTGTGCCGCAAACTTCAAACTCTACATGATGAATGTTCTTTAGAAAATCCTGCCGCTGAGGTCCGAGGTTATTTCCGGTAAAATGCGAGCAAACACGCTTTTTGAGGTTTTTAGCTTTACCAATATAAATCACATTCCCCTTCTGGTCTTTAAAATAATAAACTCCAGGATTTTGAGGCAATGCATCAACAGCTGCTTTGGGCAGGTTAGGCGGCAAGGCCTGTTCTTTGGAACCCTTATTTAAAGCTTGTTTAATATGTCCTTCCTGATCGGCCTCCAGCAACATGCCCAACAGAATTGCTGTTGCCTCTGCATCCCCACCCGCACGGTGCCGGTCATTTAAAGTAATGCCAAGTGAATTGCACAATTTCCCAAGGCTATAAGAAGGAAAGCCTGGAAACACCTTTCTGCTCATCCTAACCGTACACAATTTTTTACATTGCAAATTATAGCCCGCCACCTCCAGTTGGTGGCGTACAAAAGAAAAGTCAAAATTAACATTGTGTGCAACAAATATTTTATCGTGCAGCAAATCGTAAATCCGTTCTGCAACTTCTCCAAATTTAGGCGCAGAAGCCACCATATCGTCGCTTATACCCGTTAAAGATTCAATATAAGCAGGAATAGCATGCTCAGGATTGATCAAGGTATCAAAACGTTCTGTTACGCTTGTCCCATCATGGATTTGTATGGAGATCTCTGTGATCCCATTTCCTGATGCATAGCCTCCGGTAGTTTCTATATCGACAACAGCAAATTGCATGATAATTAAATTTGCTGTAAATGTACTAATTTATTTAGTATCTGTTTGCTCTAATTTTTAGCAGAGGTTTCAATTTTAATTGGATTAGACAGAATTTTGTGAATCGGACATTTGTCTGCAATTTGCATTAACCTGCTTTTTTCATCCTCTGAAAGCTGTCCGGTAAATTCTATAGTCCTTGAAATGGTCGTACTTTTATCCATTTGATCTTCGCTGCAGATGGCCAGATCAATTTTAATGTTATCGAGTTTGTACTGCTTTCTGTCTGCATACATTCGTATCGTAATGGCCGTACAACTGCCCAGGCTGGCCAATAATAAAGCCGCAGGTGGCATACCTTCATCTGTACCACCCATTGCCTCTGGTTCATCTGAATAGATAAAATGACCTCCGGAATATACTTTGGTTTTATAATGCGATCTGTCCAGTTCTGTAACCGCAGTGATTTGTGTATTACTCATGTAACTATTTCTTCGTAGCTCTTTTACGCTGCCGCTCCTCGGCCTGCTTCACTTCATCCTTTTCGGAAAGTGGAAAATCTGTTTCAGGAGATTCTTCTTTAGAATGTCCGGTCTTTTTAGGATTCGGCTTTCCTGTTTTTGCTAAATCTTTATCCGCATCATGACCTGGTTTATTCTGATTCGTTTTCATAACAACACTCTTTATATATCTTATGAAACAGTGCAGAACGAGATCAGTTTCAATTATATTAATCTTTCCTTAAACTCACTTTATAAAAGGAAGAAATAAAAGTTTCCGCACGCGGCTCGGTGATCACCTGAAGATAAGAATGACCTGCTGCTGGATTGACCAGGCTGTAATGAACAACCGCCTCTCCTTTTGCAGAAAAATCAATCCTGTTGATCATGATCTGATAACCCGAATTCGGCTTGGTGCCTCTGGAAATGGTAATGCGGTTCACATCGGCATTTACTGCTGCAGAAATCATGGTCACTTCTTCTTTCACTGAAGTTTCATCTCTTTCTTTGTGGGCACGAACAAATTCAGCCGCCTTCTGTACCATTTTTACCGCTTCCGATTCTGTAATAAAAGCCTTAGGTCTGAAATTTCCTTTCTCCAGGGCAAGCACATTGAATTTGATCAGGTTTTGAACCGCAGCAGAGCCTTTAGAAAAAGCAGCCTCGTCCTTGATCACAATAAACATCATATTAACGGGATAATTTCCGGTGGCCTGGATGGCCTCATTTAGATTTGCGGCAAACTGTTCACGGGTCATTGGACTTTCCAGTTTAACTTTTCGGTCCAGTTTGATCCCATTATTTGCAGCTATAATCAGTGATTTTGCATAGGCGGCCTTATTGTTGGCATACACGAAATAATCGGTAGCCTTAGGCTCTTTAACAAAGCGAATGGCATCTATATTCAAGCCCAATCCTTTTACAATCAGATCCACACCATGACCAAAGGAAACTTTAGTTGCTGCGACTTTTTGATCATAGGCCACCGATGCTCCTTTTACCGGAACTGCCTGACCTTGAAAACTAAAGAAAAGAAAAGGTATAGTAAGCGTAGTATATAAATTCATAGGAAATGTATTTAACTCTACCACGAATGTAACAATTTTAATAGAAATTATTACAAAGCCCCATTTAATTTAGTTCATTTTCAGCTTCTTTTCAATGTCACTAACGTAGGTTCTGAATTTCTTATCTGTCTGGATCAGGTCTTCAACTGTCTGACAAGCATAGATTACTGTGGAGTGGTCTCTGCCGCCAAAAAACGCACCAATGGTTTTCAAGGAAGACCGGGTCATGGACTTGGATAAATACATAGAGATCTGGCGGGCCTGCACTACTTCTCTTTTACGGGTAGAAGCTTTCAGTAAATCCATAGGTACTTCAAAATATTCGCAAACTTTCTTTTGGATCACCTCCATAGAAATTTCTTTGCTGGTGTTCTTTATAAAGTTCTTCAGCATGGATTTGGCCAGGTGAAGGTCTATTTCTTTCTTATTGAGTGTAGATTGAGCTAATAAGGAAACCATTGCACCTTCCAGTTCCCTTACATTGTTATTGATGTTGTTGGCCACATATTCTATCACTTCCTCTGGCAGCACTATACCATCAACATACATTTTCTTTTTCAGGATCTCAATCCTGGTTTGCAGGCCTGGCAATTGCAGATCAGCTGAAAGCCCCCATTTGAACCTGCTCAGCAAACGTTCTTCCAGCCCCGAAAGGTCTTTTGGTGCCTTATCTGAGGTGATGATGATTTGTTTACCCGACTGGTGAAGGTGGTTAAAAATATGAAAGAAGATATCCTGCGTTTTTTCTTTCCCGGCAAAATTATGTACGTCATCCATAATGATCACATCCATTGCCTGGTAAAAATTCACAAAATCATTAATGGTATTGTTCTTTAAAGATTCAACGAATTGCTGGCAGAATTTCTCGCAGGAAACATAGATCACCAGTTTATCTGGTAAAGTTTGACGTATCTGGTTTCCGATGGCCTGGGCAAGATGCGTTTTCCCCATTCCAGAAGGACCATAGATCATTAGAGGGTTAAAAGAAGTTGCCCCTGGTTTAGCCGCTACTGCATGTCCGGCCGAACGGGCCAGTCTGTTACAGTCTCCTTCTACATAATTCTCAAAAGTATATTGCGGGTTCAGTTGCGGATCAACCTGAATCTTTTTTAAACCAGGAATGATAAAAGGGTTTTTAATGTCTCTGTTGATGTTTACCGGAACCGGCATACTTTGTTTTTTATTTTCAGAGCCATTACCGCTTGAAGGCATTTTTGTGGTATAAGGCAAGCCGCCGTTGGAAGACTGATCCACTACGATATTGTATTCCAGTCTGCCTTCATCACCCATTTGCAATTTTACCGTTCTGCGCAGTAAGCTTACATAATGTTCTTCCAACCACTCATAAAAGAACAAACTAGGCACTTGTATAGTCAGAACCTTGTCCTCCAGTTTAAGCGGAACAATAGGCTCGAACCAGGTTTTGAAGCTCTGGGCCGGGATATTATCCTTAATAATTTGGAGACAGTCATTCCATACCTGTGTACAAGTGTTATGCATAGTTATTCTTTAATTTTTTTGATTTAGTCCTTATGAGACGCTAGGTCTGCCCCGTTGTTTGGGGATGCGAAGATCATAAATTTTACTAACATTGACTAGTAAAATCTTGTCTTTTTTTTAATTGATTCATTTGCAAAAACATAGAAGCATCAAAAAAAAACTATTGTGAATAAGTTTCAACTATGTTAATTTTTACTAAGAAATGTTAAGATTAACTAACAAGTCAAAAAAAAAGCAATCCAAATGGATTGCCTAAAAAACTTATTGTGCTGGACTTCAGCTCAGAAACAGCCTTAGAACTCTATATGCCCTCTTATGGCAAATACATTGACTGGTCCTCTGTCCTTATTGTAGGCTGGATGATTGACAAACTGGTAATCTGCCGTAAGCCAGAAAGTCTTTGTCAGTTTTGCATTGTAATAGGTCTCCAGGATCATCTCCTTCCCATAATTGAGTTTGCCATCTCCAATAATAAATCCATAACCCCCGTCTGCAATAAAAGTACGGTGCCCGCTGGACAGTCCGTTAACCACTGCAGCCAGACCAAAAACATCATCCGCTCTTTTCCATCTGGTCCCTTTGAGCGACAAACCCAGACTGGCTGTCCGGTCAATTTCTGTAAATGCCCAGGTTACATCTTTACCGTCGTTCCATCCTGCACGGGCAAAGATCCCAAGGTCGTCGTTCAGCTCCTGGTCACCACTAAAACCAATTCCGTATTTACGTCCGCCGTAAGTGGTGCCCTCTGCCTGTCCTGAAATCACATCCAGAATTTGGGTATTGTTGTCTGCCAGGGCTTGTATCCCTTGTGCATAAGACGGAGATTTAGAATAGGTGTTCGTGAACAGTAAACGAAGGGAACCGGGTCTTTTAAAAAGGTTCTTCCGTTCAATTTCCAAAGTCTCTGAATGGGCTTTATCTATTTTATATTCTAATTTGGGTGCATTCGCAATGCGGGGAACGGCCACGCTCGACAAACGAAATGCCCAGTCTGCCTTCACCAGCTCTACCACCAGTCCCATGGTATAACCCCGGGTGTTTGCTGGATAATCCCAGGCTCCGTTACCCATCAGCGACCAGTTGAGAAACTGGCTTCTTGGATCATGGCTGTATTTATTGTCGTCATAAAAGTCACTTGCTGCAAATTTACCGGCTGTAATGGTGATCCGATCTTTGGGAACCATTCCGCCCACCTGGTTTACATCATCAGCTACATACTCATATCCGGTATTGCCCAATGCAAACTGCTGTTGGAAATAAGCCCGGGCAATAAATATCGCGGGCGCTGCATTCCCTACTCTGTAAGTTTCTCCATTCAAAGCACCTGCTACACCAACTGCAGAGCTCAAACCCCTTCCTCCGGAGATCTCCGGATTAAAATAAACAGCTGCCCCTTTCCATAATTTCCTTCCCAGAAACATGGTCGAAGTTGCACTGGTTGCTGCAATTTCAGCGGTGTCTGCCAAACTGTTCCTGCCCTTATAGGGCGCCTTAAAGGCGGAGTGGTATTGAGAAATGGCCGTAAACTGGAAGTGATAACTCCAGTTGCTTTGCTTTACCGTATCTGCCTGCTGTGCCCAGGCCATTTGTGCCGATAGCACCAATATACCTATAGTAGAAATTCTCTTCATATTCATCTTGTTTTGTACGTGTTAAAACGGGATGCAAAGGTAAAATAGCCCAAATCGAGAAACGATTAGAAAGATATTAGAAAAAAATTAGAATTTCATTAGAAGGATATTAAAACTTCCTGCAGCAATTCTACAGATGTGGGATCTCTACAGTAAAAACGGTTCCCTTACCCTGTTCGGTCTGCACAGAAATACTTCCTTTATGCAGTAAAACAATCTTTTTTGTCAGGGAAAGTCCTATTCCATTGCCGTTTGCTATTTTTTGATTCAGCCCACGGTAAAAGGCATTAAAAATATGGGGAAGGTCTTCGTCATTAATACCAATCCCATGATCAGAAAAATTAAGCACCACATTCTTTTCCTGGTAAGAAATCGCCACTACACATTGGCGGTCTGCGGAAAACTTACAGGCATTTTCAATCAGGTTCACAAAGGCCGTTTGCAGCAAATAGGCATTTCCGTTTACAGAGATCAGGTCATCATCATCAAACTCCTTTTCAAAAAGAATGTCAATATCATAATCAGGATTCGTTTTTTGCAGCTGCAGCTGTGCGTCCAGCAAAAGCTCATCCAGGCGTACCTCTTTAAAATGAATCTCCGAAGAGTCATAACTGGCTTTAGCAAAATCCAGCAAACTGTTAGACAAACGCGCCAGCTTCCTGGCATCTGAAAGCGCCTGGCTGATTACTACTTTATAAGCTTCCAGGCTTCTTTCCTTGTTCTGGGAAAGTTCCAGTTCGGTAATAATAGCGGATAAAGGTGTACGGAGTTCATGAGAAATGTTGGCAACAAAGCTCTTCTGTGCATCAAAGGAATCTTCCAGACGGTCCAGCATTTCATTGAAGGTATTGGACAGTTCGGACAACTCATCTTTACTGTACCGTGGATCCAGGCGCAGGTCCAGGTTGGTTGCAGAAATCCGGTTCACTTTCCTGGTGATCTCGGTAACGGGAGAAAAAGCTTTTTTCACAAAAAAGCGCCCGGCAAAATAAATCACAAGCACGGAAATCAGAAACACAATACAGATATTGGTTCGCAGGCTGGCCAGTTTATTATATCCATACTGATCAAATCCAGCTGCAGTGATCACATAATTGGTGTTCTTAAAGCGGTAAGAAATACCCACTACCTGCCAGTCCGACTGGTAAAAATGAATTTCCCGCTGCTTCACAATATCATCGATCATTTTCCGGGTTTCCTTTACAAAATCGATTTCTGCTGCATCATGATACAACAGCTGGAAAGAAGTGGTATAAATAGCCACTTCTACCTCGTTCAGAATTTTCCGGTTATTGCGGTAAATGGTGTGCAGGGTCTTTGCGTCTACATTTGCATCTAAGAAAAGATTGGCCTTGGTTACCGCTTCTTTAGTGAGCAGATTATAATACTCTCTTTCTCTGCTTTTTTTTGCCGAGATGTAGATATAAGAGGCGAACACCAGCAAAATAGCAGCGGTAATCAGTGTAAACAATATCGTTAGCCAAACCCTTATCTTCATGTCCGGTTTATATTTACTATTCTTCTTTTAAAATAAACCCCATTCCGGATTTGGTATGGATCAGTTTCTTGGAGAATTCTTTATCTACCTTTTTCCTCAGGTAATTGATATAGACGTCAATAAAGTTGGTACCTGTATCAAAATGTGTTTCCCACACGTTTTCTGCAATCTCGACTCTCGAAAGCACCTTCCCCTGATTTTGCATCATATATTCCAGCAATTTAAACTCCTTTGGTGTCAGGGAGATCTCTACCTGGCTCCTCTTTACTGTTTTGGTGTACAGGTTCATTTCCAGATCTGCCAGTTTCAGGATAAAGCCATCCGTACGTTCGTTAATCCGGTTCCTCTTCATGAGTGATCGGATCCGCACCAGCAATTCGCGCATTTCAAAAGGCTTGACCAGGTAATCGTCTGCTCCGGCATCAAAACCTTCTACCTTATCATCTGTGGTTCCCAGAGCCGTGAGCATAATAATAGGCACATCCGGATTGACCTGCCGGATCTGCTTGCAAAGATCCAGACCGCTGATACCAGGTAAAACAATATCCGTGATGATCAGACTGTAAGTGTTACTCAGGGCCAGTCTTTTTCCTTCCAGACCATCCGGGGCCAGTTCAATTTCAAAACCTGCTTCTTCCAGCCCCCTTTTGATCAGTTCTGCAATCCTGTAATCATCTTCAATCAGCAAAAAACGCGACATAGCTTCCTATTAATCTGTAAAACGTGTAGAGCCGGTAAAAATATCAATTATATTATTAAATTTGTTATGACCTTGTATTGACAAATGAACTACTCTACCCTCTCTGACCAGGAATTACTGAACCTCTTTAAAGGAAGTGACGAATCTGCCTTTAAGGAGATCTACCTGCGTTACTGGAAAGAGGTTTATAAGGTAGCTTATAAAAAAATACATGACCGGGAGCTGGCCGAAGAGCTTACCCAAAACCTTTTTGTTGACCTTTGGAAACGCCGGGAAACCTCAGTGATCCAATCCTTGAGCGCTTATCTTTTCGGTGCCCTTAAATATTCGATTATTAATTACTTCAAATCCCTGATCGTTCAGGAAAATTACCACCTCCATCTTCAAACTACAGAGCAGCCCTACGCCAGCAGTGCTGATCACCTGGCTTTATTAAATGACCTTTCGGAAGCCATCAACAAAGGCATTGCCCTGCTGCCAAAAAAAACTGGCGAAGTTTTTAAACTCAGCCGTATCCATAACTGTTCTGTCAAAGACATTTCCAGACAACTCAACATTTCTGAAAAAGCAGTAGAATACCACATTACCCAAAGTCTGAAAACCATGAGGTTTCATTTAAAAGAATACTTTGTTCTGGCCCTTATTCTCGGCCTGTTATTTTAATTTAGAAAATATTTTATTTTTTTTTAGGGATAGGATTCGCTCAGCTTACATATAGTTAAAAAGCCATTGTAATGAGCAGAGCGTCATTCCACCAATTGTTAGAAAAATACCAGCAAGGTAAATGCAGCCCTGAGGAACAGCGCCTTGTGGAACAATGGTATGAAATGCTGGACAAACAGGATTCCAGCAATGATCCCGCATCATTTGGCCTGCTGGAGCAAAAACTCTGGGACAAGATCCAAAACGATATCCGCGAAGAACATCCCGAGGCACAGCCTGAAATCCTGCACAGAAAACTGAATTTCAAAAGAGTTCTAACTATAGCCGCAGCTATCGGTACGATTTTACTGATCAGCGTAGCCTTTTTCTTGTATAAAACTGCAGAGACACCAAGCCGGCAAGCCTTTTATCAGGTTAAAAAACTCATTCAGCAAACCAACCTCACATCCGACACGCTGAAAATAAAACTTGAAGATGGCAGCACAGTGATGCTTGAACCTGGGGCTACCTTAGAATATCCGGCTCATTTTGCAGCGGAGCGGCGGGAAGTGATACTGACTGGAAACGGTTTTTTCCAGGTAAGCAAAAATCCCTCCAGACCATTTCTGGTCTACAATAAAAATACGGTAACCCGGGTGGTGGGTACCAGCTTTACGATCAAAACCAATACCAGCACCAATGAAACTGAGGTAACTGTAAAAACCGGAAAAGTCATTGTGATTGCAAAAGAAGAAAAAAGAGCTTTCAGTTTAAAAAAGCTATTCCAAACCAACCCGGAAGTTGTACTGGTACCGAACCAGAAAACTATATTTCAGCCCGATGCCGGGCACTTTACCACTACTCTGGCCGATAACCCAATACCTGTTCAGGTAAAAGATCAGCCACAAAAATCAGATTATAAATTTAATGAAACCCCGGTAAGTGAGGTCATCAGCCAGCTAGAGACGACTTACGGTATAAAAATCCTTATTGAAGACGAAGCATTGAAGAGCAATACCTTTACCGGAAATCTGTCGGAACAGAACCTGTACAATAAGATTGATTTCCTTTGCCAGTCTATCAATGCCAGTTACCAGCTATCCGGAACCACGATAGTTATTAAATCAAAAAACAAGATCAACTAACAAACCCAAAAACAAACAGCCTATGCCTAAAAACAGAACTCTCTAACCAAATCATTCGAATAAAAAAAGCTGACAACGTTGGGGGACGATGCCAGCTAACAATTCTGTACGAAAAATTTCACATTAACGAACAAAACTTCTAAAGGTATGAAAAAAAAGCGATTTGTTGCTTTAATAACAACAGCGATGAGGATATCTATTACACAAATTTTTCTTGGGATTTTATTTACCTGCGGAACATTCGCCAAGGATGTTGGCGCGCAGGAAGTACTCAACAAGGAGGTTTCTATAAATATCAGCCAGGGAAATATCAAACAACTGCTCAATAAAATCCAGGCAGAAACCAATGTCAATTTTGTCTATAGTGCATCTATGATCAAGGCCGATCGCCAAACCTCGGTAAACGCGGTAAAAAGACGGCTGGGCGATGTACTGGATGAAACCCTGTTGCCCTTAAAGATCTTTTACCGGGTGGTAGACAACACCATCCTGCTCTACGATAAAGAGCATATGGATAAAGCCAACTGGCAGCCAGGGCTAACCGACCTGGAACAGAATGGCCTTAAAGGTAAAGTTAGTACAATTAAAGGCGAGCCCATTCCTGGCGTCAGCGTCAAAGTAAAAGGAACCGCTATTGGAGCTATGACCGATGTAAATGGAAACTACAGTATCAGTATTCCATCTGGCGAAGCTGTATTGGTCTTTACCTATATCGGGTACGTCACCAAAGAAGTGGCAGTGAATGGCCAGAAGACCTTAAATGTACAATTGGAGGAATCTGCCCAGGCACTTGGGGAAGTGGTAGTGGTGGGTTATTCTACCCAACGTAAGAAAGATTTAACAGGTGCGGTTTCGGTGGTCAATGTTTCAGATATGATCAAACAGCCTACCCCTTCGGTAAACAACCTGCTCCAGGGACAGGCTTCCGGGGTAACCGTACTGGGATCAGGCCAGCCGGGTGATGAACCTCAGGTGAGGATAAGGGGGATCAATACTTTTGGCAACAACAACCCCTTATATGTGGTAGATGGTGTACCTACACAAAACATTTCAGACCTGAACCCTAATGACGTGGAAAACCTCCAGGTACTAAAAGATGCAGGTTCCGCTTCTATTTATGGTTCCAGAGCCTCTAATGGGGTCATTGTGATCACCACAAAAAAAGGGAAGAATGGTGTGCAGGTAAACTATGATGCTTACTATGGTACCCAACGGCCTAAAAAAGGAAATGTATGGCACATTTTAAATCCTCAGGAAATGGCTACTCTCCTGCAAACGGCAAAACAAAATTCTAACGATACGACGGTCAATGAAGTTTATGGAAAAAACTATCCTTATACTGTACCAGATTACATTTACCCATTCCAGGCCAAATCAGGCGATCCTTCCGTTGACCCCTCTAAATATTATGTAAAGCCTTTTTTTACCAGTCAGGATGAATACAATTCTTTTTACCGCATCAATCCGGCCAATAAAACGGGTACCAACTGGAACAATGAGATCTTTCAGCCTGCGCCTATCCACAGCCAGAACTTATCTGTAAGCAATGGCACAGAGCAGGGAAGCTATCTCTTTTCGGCCAATTATTTTGACCAGAAAGGAACCTTGCTGGAAACCTATCTGAAAAGATATACAGTAAGGGCCAATACGCAATATAACATCAGTAAGCACATCAGAATTGGGGAAAATCTCTCCTATTCCATCACCAATAACCCAAAAATCGGCGGACTTAGCGGAGACAATGCAATAGGACATGCCTTCCGTGAACAGCCCATCATTCCGGTTTACGACATTATGGGTAATTTTGCCGGTGGTTATGGTGGCCAGCTTGGTGATGCCTTTAACCCGGTGGCTATGCTCCGGAGAAACGACAACAACCGCTCTTCAGACAACAGGCTTTTCGGAAATGTATTTGCGGAGGTGGACCTCTTCAATGATTTTACCCTGAGAACAAGTTTAGGAGGTGAATCCTATTCGGGAATATCCAGAACATTTACTTATCCTCAGTATGAAAATGCAGAAAACAACACCACCAACAGCTATGCAGAGGTGTCTTATTCTGGATTGAATTACACCTGGACCAATACACTGGCCTACAATAAAGTATTTGACAAGCATACTTTAAAGGTACTGGTGGGAACGGAATATTATAAAAACCGGTACAACAACATGAGTGGCAGCAATAAAGGGTATTTCTCCTTTGACCCTGATTACACCACACTCTCTACCGGAAGCGGACCAAAAGACGCCAACAGCTATAGGGAAGCGGATGCGCTGTTCTCTCTCATTGGCCGGGCAGATTATACTTTTAACGACAAATACTTGTTTGGGGCTACCATCCGAAGAGACGGTTCTTCTAAATTCCTCCAGAATGTATATGGCTGGTTTCCTTCGGTAAGTGCTGGCTGGAGGCTTTCAAAAGAGCGTTTCCTCAGTGATGTAAAATGGCTGACCGACCTGAAAATCAGGGGTGGCTGGGGCATCATGGGTAACCAGCTGAATGTATCCGGAGGGAATTCCTATACCACCTTTGGCAGTTCTATAGGCCAGTCTTATTATGCATTGGGTGGTGGCAATAACCTGGTTTCTGGCTTTTACCAGGACCAGACCGGTAATCCTGGTGCGAAATGGGAAAAAGACATCAACTCCAATATTGGTTTTGATGCAACCCTTTGGGCAGGTGAGCTGGAAATCTCTGCAGACTATTACCGCAAAGACATTAAGGATTTGCTGTACAATCCTGAGGTGATTGCAACAGGCGGAAGTTCTGCAAAACCTCCCTTCATCAATATTGCTCAAATGAAAAACACCGGTTTTGATATTGCAGTAACTGGTCATAAAAACATCACGAGTGATCTGAAATTAAATGTAACTGCAACACTCACTACGTATAAGAACACCATCATCAAGATCTCAGACGGCGCTAAGTACTACGATATTGATGGCAGGCGCTTTGACGGCAGCAGCATCATCAGAAATGCAGTAGGTCATTCCGTTAGCCAGTTCTTTGGCTACAAAGTAGACGGTTTCTGGAACTCACAAGCCGAAATTGATGCGGCGAATCTGGCTGCACAGAAGGCGACTAAAAATCCTGAAGCGGTATACCAGACAGATATGGGCGTTGGCCGTTTTAAATATGCGGATGTTACTGGAGACGGTTACGTAACGCCCGATGACCGGACCTTTCTAGGCAATGCGAATCCGGACTTCAGTTATGGTTTAAATATCGGGGCTACTTATAAGAATTTCGATTTCAGCGCTTTCTTTTATGGAACTCAGGGAAATTCCATCTGGAACCAGGTCAGGTGGTGGACAGATTTCATGCCTTCTTTTAACGGTGCCAAAAGTTATACGGCCTTATATGATTCCTGGACACCAAGCAACCATAACGCCCGCGCGCCTATTCAGGAAACGACTCAGTCTTTTAGTACCAACAGTGTACCCAACTCCTATTTTGTGGAGAACGGTTCTTATTTGCGTTTAAAAAATGTGCAGATCGGCTATACTTTTCCAACAGGCGTGTTGCAGAAAGTAGGTATCAAAAAACTGAGGGTCTATGCCTCAGGCGCCAACCTGTTTACCATAACCAAATATTCCGGGGTTGATCCGGAGATTGGTACCTCGAGCGAAAATGATTCCAAATCTGGCGCACAAACCGCTTATGGAATAGATGATGGCTCCTATCCAAGTCAGCGTACCTTTTTACTAGGTGTTAATTTACATTTTTAATCATTAATGGTTTAGACAAAATGAAAAGATTAAGCTATATACTCTTCCCAATCCTGTTGCTGACCGGATCCTTCTGGTCTTGTAAAAAAGCATTGGAACAGCCACCTCTGGGTTCTTTATCAGAAACCATCATAGCAAATAAAAATGGGGTGAACGGACTCCTTGTTGGTGCTTATGCCGGTTTATATGGCATGCAGGGCGGAGACCAGGGCTTTGGCGGCACAGATGCCTGGCAAGCCGCTCCGAGCAACTGGGTATTTGGAGCCATTGCTGGTGGAGATGCCTCTAAAGGTAGTGATGGCAGTGATCAGCCTGCCATTGACCCGATTGCCAATTTCTACTCAGACGGCACCAATGCCTTCTATAATGGCAAATGGAAAGCGCTCTACGAAGGCGTTTTCAGAACCAACAACGTATTGAAATTTCTGGGCCGTGCTACGGATATCCAGGCTGCAGACCATAGTAATATTGAAGGGCAGGCTCGTTTTCTGCGTGCACATTTTTATTTTGAACTTAAAAAAATGTGGAACATGGTGCCTTACACCGACGAAACCACTACAGATTTCAACCAGCCCAACAATACAGACATCTGGCCAAAAATAGAGGCAGATCTGAAGTTCGCTTATGAAAACCTTCCGGGGACACAATCCGAAATAGGCCGGGCCAATAAATGGGCGGCAGGTGCTTATCTGGCCAAGGCCTATCTTTATCAGCATAAGTATGCGCAGGCCAAGGCTATTTTTGATGTGGTGATTCCTCAAGGTACCACCACCAGCGGAAAAAAATATGCTTTAAATGAAGCATTCGCAGATAATTTTACACCAAGTAAAGAAGACAACCCAGAAGTGGTTTTCGCCATACAAATGGCTGCAAATGCGGATCCAAATGGACCTTCTAAAGGAAACAACGGAGACATGCTCAATTTTCCATACGGTGAGAGTCCATTTGGATGTTGTGGTTTCTTCCAGCCCTCTATCGACCTGGTGAACCATTTCCGTACTAATGAAACCACCGGATTGCCATATTTGACCGATTACAATAGTCATCCGATCAAAAACGACATGAACATCAGCGGTGATCAAAATTTTGATCCGGATCAGGGAACCATTGACCCACGCCTGGACTGGACCGCCGGAAGACGCGGTGTTCCTTACCTGGACTGGGGCAATTACCCTGGTAAACCCTGGATCAGAAGCCAGCTGTATGGTGGTCCTTACGGCCCTAAAAAGAATATTTTCTGGCAGGCTACCCAGGCCACTGATGGTGATTTTAGTACCTGGGCACCGGGGTCTTCCATCAATTACCTGGTGATCCGCTTTGCTGATGTGCTGCTTATGGCAGCAGAATGTGAGGCACAGGTGGGCAGCCCAGACAAGGCACAGGAATATGTTAATTTAGTCAGAGCAAGGGCCGCAAGTCCAAAAAGCTGGGTTTACAAATACATTGACGATGACAATCCTTTAAAAGGCTTTTCGGACGAACCCGCGGCCAACTATAAAGTAGGTATCTATCCTGCCGGAGATTTTGCTTCGAAAGGAAAAAACTATGCATTAAGTGCCATCTATTATGAGCGCAAAATAGAACTGGCTATGGAAGGTCACCGCTTTTTTGACCTGGTAAGGTGGGGCATAGCAGATCAGGAATTAAATGCTTACTTTAGTTACCAGGGAAAATTGACACAAGATGTGAGCAGAGGTAAATTTAATGCAGCCAGGAACAACTATTACCCTATTCCTCAGCGGCAGATTGACCTCAGTCAGGCAGGAGGTGCTCCAGTTTTAAAACAAAACCCAGGCTACAATTAATTACCAGGATTAAAATCAAAACATCACATGAACCCATCTCCACAACGATTTCTTTCCCTGGATGTATTCCGGGGAATGACCGTTTGCTTTATGATCATTGTTAATACTCCAGGCCGGGGCGCTACCCCATTTGGTATCCTGGAACATGCCAGCTGGCATGGCTTTACCCCTACCGACCTGGTCTTTCCTTCTTTTCTGTTTGCGGTTGGAAATGCCATGAGTTTTACGATGAGGAAATTTGCCGAAATGCAGACTAGCGATGTTCTGCTAAAGGTCTTTAAACGGACCTGTATTATTTTCCTCCTGGGTTTTCTGCTCTATTGGTTTCCTTTTTTCAGTTATGATAAAGCCGGGCATATGGTTTTCTCTCCTTTCAGCCACACCCGTATCCTGGGTGTGCTGCAGAGAATAGCGCTGTGTTATTGCATTGCCTCGCTAATGGTTCATTTTCTCTCTACCCGTACGGTGATCATCGCCAGTATAGTGATGCTGTTGGGTTACTGGATCGTACTGTTGGTTTATGGAGACCCTTCAGACCCTTTCAGTATGCTGGGCAATGCCGGGCAATACCTGGATACAGCTGTTCTGGGAGAACATCACCTTTATCATGGTGAGGGTGTGGCATTTGATCCGGAAGGCATATTAAGTACCATTCCTTCCTGTGTTAATGTGATTATCGGTTATCTGACCGGGGTTTTTATACAAAAGAAAGGTAAAGGATATGAAACCATAGCAAAGCTCCTGTTAACCGGAGCTTTGCTGGTACTGGTTGCTATATGCTGGAATGCTATATTTCCGATCAACAAAAAACTATGGACCAGCTCTTTTGTATTAGTAACCTGTGGCCTTGATCTGATCCTGATTGGTGCATTGATCTATATGATAGAAGTCTTGTCCTGGGATAAATGGACGAAGTTCTTTACTGTTTTTGGTAAGAACCCCTTGTTCATTTACCTGGTTTCGGAAGTATTGCTGACGGTTATAGACCTTATTTTTCCGAAATTACATTTCTATAAATGGATCAATGAATCCTTTTTCCAGGTCATTGCACCGGGACCGGTAGGTTCTCTCTTATTTGCCCTTTGTTTTATGCTGGTTTGCTGGCTGGTGGGGTACATTTTAGATAAACGTAAAATATATGTAAGGGTTTAAACCCGGAATTAAACAGAATTTACTTCCTTAACATTAGAGGTTATGAAACATTTTTTAATAACAGTTTTGCTGTTAAATACCTTTCTTATGTCCTTTGCTCAGATGGAGAAACAGCTGAATCCTGCTGATGTTCAACTGAAATGGGAATTGCTGAGTAATACCTATAAGAAGACTGGTCTGGCCCTTTCCAGCCTGACACTGATCAACGAAGGAAAACAAAGCCTTCCGGCAAGTGGATGGAGCATCTATTTTAATTCGGGGAGATTAGTGGTAGCTGATACAGATACGGCCGCTGTACAGATCCAACAGGTCAATGGGGATTTGTTTCGCTTGATTCCCAAATCTGGCAACCTCTCTTTAGCCGCAGGTTGCAGT
Source organism: Pedobacter sp. ASV19 (assembly GCF_016429005.1). Classification (GTDB taxonomy): domain Bacteria; phylum Bacteroidota; class Bacteroidia; order Sphingobacteriales; family Sphingobacteriaceae; genus Pedobacter. The sequence goes on along the minus strand of NZ_JAELTV010000006.1, from coordinate 27,740 downwards.
AAAAAAATCCAGCTACTGGCAGAAGAGGCTAAAAACCGCTCTGATTTTCCTTCTGGCTTTTACCTGGTCTGGGACCACCATCCGGAAAAAGGCTATTCCTTTAAAAAGTTTACAGCTACTTCGCTCATTAACAGAGATCACGAAGAAGCCCAGCTTGCTGCCAAAATATATCGTCAGAATCAATTGATCAAGCCACTTACAGACGAACAAATCCCGGCGATATTTCCCAGTCCTGTCCTTTATCAGCCGCAAACCGGAACGTTTGACCTCAATGCTCAGGTTAAACTTTCTGCAGATGCAGATTTCCATCAGGAAGCACAGTTATTTGCAGAGGAGCTTTCCAGGCTTTTTAGGAAGACTATTCCGTTAAATCAAACCACTGCCGGGCCGGCCATCGTATTTAAAAAAGAAAACGGCCTTGGCGCGGAAGCTTATAAATTAAGCATCAGCCCGCAGCAGATCTTGATTCGCGCTTCAGATCCTGCCGGTGCATTTTATGCTATTCAGTCTCTGAAAACCATGTTACCTCCCGGCTTATGGTCTGGTCATTTAAAATCTGCAAAAGTTCCCTCTGCTGAGGTACAAGATGCCCCACGTTTTAAGTTTCGTGGATTTATGCTTGAAGTAGCTCGAAATTTTCAGTCCAAAGCCGAGGTACTAAAGATACTTGATGCCATGGCTTTGTATAAACTCAATGTACTTCATTTCCATTTAAACGATGACGAAGGCTGGCGGCTTGAAATCCCTGGCTTACCGGAACTCACTGAAGTGGGTTCGCAGCGGGGACATACGGTTGACGATAAGAAAAATATCCTGCCCTCCTACGGTTCGGGCCCTATTACTGGTGCAAATTCAGGTAGCGGCTTCTATACCAAAGCCGATTTCATAGAGATTCTGAAATATGCAGCCCTGCGGCATATCCGGGTCATTCCGGAGATTGAAACACCTGGGCATGCCCGTGCAGCCATCAAGTCTATGGATGCCAGATACGATAAACTGATGAAACTGGGACAACAGACTGAAGCGGAAGAATACCTGCTGCGCGACAGGAATGACCAGTCGGTTTACCGTTCCGTACAGGGCTGGAATGACAACGTGCTCAACCCTGCACTTCCATCTGTTTATCGTTTTATGGAAAAGGTAGTGGACGAGATCGGATCGATGTATAAAGAGGCTGGTTTAAACCTGAATACCGTCCACTTTGGGGGTGATGAAGTGCCCGCTGGCGTATGGGGCCGCTCTCCGGCAGTAGCCGAACTGATTAAACAGGATTCTGCAATAAAAGGACCTGATGATCTTTGGTACTATTATTTTACAAAAGTTAATGCCCTGCTCAAAGCCCGCGGACTTTACCTCACCGGCTGGGAGGAGATCGGATTGAGAAAAACCCAGCTGGACGGGCAACATAAGATGATCCTCAACAGTACCTTTGTAAACGACAATTTCCATACTGAGGTTTGGAACAATGTAGATGGCAATGAAGATTTGCCTTATAAGATGGCCAATGCAGGCTACAAGGTTACGCTCACTTGTGTAACGCATCTCTATTTTGATTTGGCAGCGAATACAGATTTTGAGGAACCCGGGCAGTACTGGGGTGGTTATGTGGATACGGATAAGCCTTTTTATTTTATTCCTTATGATTATTACAAGTCTTCAAAGGAAGATGTGAACGGGCATCCGGTTAACCCGGCTATTTTTGCGGCTAAGGAACGCTTAACTGATTTTGGAAAAACGAACATCATTGGCATACAGGCACCGCTTTGGAGTGAAACGATAAAAAGCCCGGAGCGGCTGGAATACATGCTGCTCCCTAAGCTTCTGGGACTAGCGGAGCGGGCCTGGGCTAAGGATCCTTCCTGGGCCACAGAAAAGGATACACTTAAAAGCAAATTATTGTATCAGGAGGCCTGGTCAGCTTTTGTTCATGTGCTGGGCAAGCGCGAACTTCCACGACTAAGTGCCTATAATGGCGGATATTTATACCGGATACCCACACCTGGCGTGCTGACAGAAGATGGTTATGCCATGGCGAATACTTCCTACCCCGGGCTGCTCATACGTTATACCACTAATGGTACTGAACCGAGTGTATCCAGTCCTGTCTATCAGCAGCCTGTACCGCTTAAAGGTGTTTTGAAATTTGCATTGTTTAATGCTCTGGGAAGACAGGGCCGTTCTGTTGCCGTAAAGTAATTATGGAAAGAAACAGGCATCAGGGAAATAATCTGCCCTGATAGCCGTTTTTTTCAAACTGCAACACATCTTCTCCAAAATTAGAAACCGTAATACCCAGTAAGCGTACGGGCCGGTTGGTGAAATCTACGGATTCCAAAAGGGCCATAGCGGCGGCCAGGATAAGCTCCTGTTCCGCGACGGCAGTGGGATAAGATTTACTGCGGGTAATGATCTTAAAGTCGCTGAATTTGATCTTAACGGTTACCGTTCGTCCCTTGAGCTGGTTTCTTTTTATACGATCTGAAACAATCCGGGAGATCTTTTCCAGTTCTAAAGCCATTTCAGGAATAGTGATCAGATCTTCCGGAAAAGTATCTTCAGCGCCGACAGATTTAGTTTCCTGGTTGGCCTCTACTTTTCTGTGATCTATCCCCCTTACGATCTTATAGAAGAAATGGCCGGATTTCCCGAAGAGGTTAACCAGCTCCAGTTCACTAAGCTTTTTAAGGTCGCCGCCGGTATGAAGTCCACGCATTTTCATTTTTTCGGCGGTTACCTTGCCTACGCCATGGAATTTTTCCACAGGTAGTTTTTCCATGAAACGTTCTATTTTAGAAGGACCGATAAAGGTTAATCCATCGGGTTTATTCATATCTGAAGCAATCTTAGCGACAAATTTATTGATGGATACACCGGCGGATGCAGTAAGTTGCAGTTCATCACTGATCATTTGCTTGATCTGCCTGGCAATTTCTATAGCTGATCCTATACCAAGTTTATCATCTGTAACATCCAGATAGGCCTCATCCAGGGAAAGTGGTTGTATCTCATCCGTAAAACGGCTAAAAATTTCACGGATATGAATGGAAACTTCTTTATAGGCGGGAAATCGCGGGCGAACAAAGATCAGGTGTGGACAGAGTTGTTGTGCCTTTTTTGAAGGCATGGCAGAATGTACTCCATATTTACGGGCCTCATAGCTGGCCGTTGCCACTACACCTCCCCTGCCTTCTGGTGAGCCGCCAACAGCAATTGCTTTTCCACGATATTCCGGATGGTCCCTTTGCTCTACAGAGGCATAAAAGGCATCCATGTCTATGTGAATGATCTTGCGGTATTGCTTTTCTTCAGCGGGCTCCATTTCGGAAGGACTTATTCTTTAGTGTTTGAGTGAACAAAAATTAAATCCACAAAAAAAGGTCCACTACTGCGGACCTTTTCTTTGAATTCTTGAAGATCTTACTTAGTTGTATTTTTTTTCTCAGTTACTTCAGTACGAATTTCTTGAGCAAGTACTTTTAAGTCTTGCATTGCTTTACGCACTCTGGTACCAGCAGCACCATTACCTGCGTTATAAAACTTTTCTACATCTGCCTCAACTCCGGCAACCAGTTCTTTTAATTTTGAAAATTTTTCCATCGGATTTTGTTTAATTATAAAATAAATTATGGGTTTAAAGATAATAATTATTGGTTTTCAAACAAATCAATAACGCTTTTGATCTGAATTTATGTATACGGACTTTTGAATTTAAAAACCGTAGCTTTTTCTGTTTGTTTAATATTTCACATCTTTCAATTGAACAGCCATGAAAAGTAAAGAACAGAACAACAAAAGTAAAACACCTGATAATAAAGACTATAACCCCAACAAACCACAAGATCTCACCCAACCTCAATTCAACAGTGCCAGTGAGCATAGAAGCAGTCAGGAGCTGCCACAGATCGAAAATTTAAATCAGGAAAATGACAAAAAAAATCTGATCAATGCTTCTAAAAAAGCCGGCAATAGCCCTTCTACCCCCCGAAAATGATGATTCTTTACATGGTAAAAAGCTCGTAAATACTTAATAATTTCCCGTTACGCCCAATTCAAGTCCTCTTAATTCCGCTAAGCCCCGCAATCTTCCTATGGCAGAATAGCCTGGGTTGGTCACCTTATTCAGATCGTCCAGCATCTGGTGTCCATGATCCGGACGGAAAGGAATCGGTGTATCCCGCAGGTGGTTCTCCGTGGTTACAGCTTTCATAATTTCATACATATTGACGTCTCCGCCCAGGTGATCTGCTTCATAAAAATTACCTTCATTATCTTTGGTCACATTTCTTAAGTGCAGAAAATATACCCGATCTTTAACTACATTAAAAATCTCCAGTAAATTGTTGGATACTCCAGCTCCTAAAGATCCCGTACAAAAACATACCCCATTAAAAGGCTGGTCTACGCTCGACAGGATATATTCAAAATCTGCCTTGGTACTAGCTATTCTTGGCAGGCCCAGGATCGGATAGGGAGGATCATCGGGATGAATGGTCATTTTTACGCCTGTCTGTGTACAGACTTCAGCAATAGAATTTAAAAACCAGGTAAGGTTTTGTTTCAAACCCTCGGTTCCAATAACCTTGTATTCATCTATGCTGTTTTGTAACGCAGACAGTTCAATTTCCTTCTCATTGGGAATACCCATGAGCACATTGATCCGCAGTTCTTCTAACGCCTTTTGATCCATTTCATTAAAACGGGCCCGGGCTTTTGTAACGATAGCCGGATCATAGTCCTGATCCGCTCCCGCTCTTTCTAAAATGAAAAGATCAAATACGGCCAGATCTGTCCAGTTAAAGTATAAGGCTTTGGACCCATCGGTCATCTCCAGATCCAGTTGTGTGCGTGTCCAGTCTAAAACAGGCATGAAATTATAGCAAACGGTTTTGATACCGCAGGCAGCCAGGTTTTTTAAAGTAGTTTTATAATTCTCTATGTACTGCCCGGCGTCTGCCCGCCGTGTTTTAATGGCTTCATGAACAGGTACGCTTTCTACAACAGACCATTGCAGGCCTGCTGCTTCAATGATTGATTTTCTTTCTTGAATATCTTCTACCGGCCATATCTCGCCATGCGGAATATGATGCAGTGCAGTTACGATCCCGGTTGCCCCGGCTTGTTTTACATCCTGAAGGCTCACCGGATCTGCCGGACCATACCAGCGCCAGGTTTGTAGTAATTTATGTGGTTGAGTTCCCATATGTTCTTTTGAAACTCAATATTAATCAAATTTTGACTGCGCTGAAGTTCTAAATCCTAAATATTTACGGAAACGTTTCCGGCTAAACTTCCCTTAAATACGGTGATTGCTATCAGGAAGTAAAGCCCAGGTTAGCCTATCGATATCAGACTCGATCCATTCTGATCTACTGTAAAGACATGGTTCACGCCACATTTAAGGGCAAAGTTATTTCGCTGATGACCTACGGGAAAGTCAAAGCAAACTGGATAATTGTATTCTGCAATTTTTTCCAGTACAATATCAACAACGGTTCTGCCAAACTCTTCTCCCGGATCATCAGGTTTCAATTTAAAACCTCCTACGATCAGTCCTTTTAGCTTTGCGAGTTTTCCGGTTCTTTTCAAATTCCAGAACATGCGGTCTATTCCATAGAGGTATTCGCCTGTATCTTCTACAAAAAGAATTTTTCCATCGGTATCTAAATCAGACTGGCTTCCGGCCAGGGTTTCAATAATACTTAGATTGCCTCCTACGATCATAGCTTCGGCTCTTCCAGGTCTGTTCTTTTCGTGTGCAGCACTGGTATATTTCAGGGCTTCCCCAGCTAAGGCTTGCCGGATAGACAGAATGGTTTCTATTTGTATGGGCTCAGCCAGGCTCCAGTCGGCTGGAAAACTGTTGCACATTTTGGAGTGCAGAGAGGCAATCTTAAAATTCCTGCTCAAATGGCAATGTAATACGGTGATATCGCTAAAGCCAATGATCCATTTGGGATGTTCTGTAAAGCTTTTGAAATCGATCTTGTCGATAATCCGCACAGCGCCATAACCTCCCCTGGCACACATGATGGCTTTAACTTCGATATCGTCCAGCATCTGTTGCAGATCTGTTGTCCTTTCCTGGTCTGTACCTCCGTAGGTAAAATCTCTGGCACCTACTGTTTTTCCTATCTTGATTTTGTATCCCCAGCTTTCCATGAGTTTAACCGATGGCGCAATTTCCTCCTGGGTAATGAAACCGGCCGGACATGTGATTCCAATGGTATCGCCCGGATTAAGATAAGGCGGTATACGGTATTTGCCGGTACTTAGGGGTTGATCAGATGGAATTGGGCTTATTGCCCAGCTCTTTACTGTGGAAAGTGAAGCTCCGGCAAGGAGTGCTGAAGATAGAAAATGTTTGCGGTCCATTGGCAAGGTTTAGTACTTGCAAATTAATATAAAAAATCAATATTACTCTTCGAGGACTGGACTCCTTGCCTCGCTGCGCTCTTGTGGCAAGGCGCCCTGAGGTGCTCTCGGAGTAATATTGATTTTACATAGCGCCTAGCAAGAGGGAAGGGTCCGGGTATGGCGCAGATGAGTTGACCTTAGTAAGAAATTGGTGCAGGCTGTTTAGATCTTACATTGATAATGGTGCGATTGATATATGGAATTAACGCGATGACTAAAACAACGACAACCAATAGGATGCTGATTAGGGTGTAATAATCCACTGCAGACCTGATTTGTGCCTCAACATCGACTGACCTGCTGAGTAAACCAGTTGCGATTTTTGTTGCCTGATCTGCGGGTAATCCTTTCGCCATTAACATTCTTTTGTAAGTTGCCAAACGGTCTACGGCTACGGGGTTAAGATTGGTCAGCTGCTCCTGAAAACGGTTAACGTGATTGGTTTTGTTATACAACTGATAGAAGTTAACCAGCGCGATACTGCTGCAAAATCCTAAGAACCTGAAAAATACACCTACGGCTGATGCTGTTCCTCCCAGGCGTTCAGGAACAGAAGATATTGCAAATACGATGATCGGTGTCATCAGCATACCCGCCCCCATGCCCTGTAAGATTAAAGGAATGATAAATGTAGACGCGTCGGCTTGTGTATTAAAAAGGAAGACCATCCAGGCATGGTAGACCAGCAGCAATACGAAGCCGTAAATCCAGATCAGACGCACAGGCCTTTTAAGAATCAGTAATCTGGAGGATATCAGGATACTTAAAATGATACCGATGATATTGGCCAGCATGATATAGGAAATATGATATGGGTCCATACCAAGTACATTGGCAAAGTACAGGTTAGTTACACCAAGGGCACCCCTGACGATGTACAACACAAAGATCAGACACATTCCTACCACATAATTGCGGTATTTAAAGACACTCATGTTCTGACTGGGTCTTTTTAAATTCAACTGGCGGCATACATGGATCGTCAGCAGAACCACAATAGCGATGCAGCTTTTCCGGATCCGGCTATCCTGCAGCCAGTAATACTGCTGCCCATAGGCGAGTACATATCCAATAAGACAGAGTATAGCAGCATAGATCACAAAACTAGGCCAGTCGATCTGGTACAATGGCATTTTTTTGTTCAGTCTCACCGCATTCATCATGCAAAGCAATAGAATTGCTCCGGGGATATAGCAGAACATAATTCCCTTGTACAAGAAATTATAGTCGTAATTATCTACTACTGGCGCAGTTAACAAGATAGAAATGGGTGTGATACAAAGCAGCATACCATAAAAAACGGAGTAACCTATTTCCCTGGCTCTTTCGCCTTGCAACCTGCTAAAAATAAGGGTAATACAAATACTGGTGGTCATACAGTTGGCCATACCCTGTATAAATCTGAAAATGAACAGAACTGGTAAACTATGGGTATGAAAGCAGATATAAGAGGTTAATATTTGCAGGCCAACCCCAACAATAAAGTATTCCCGGCTGGCGATATACACAAAAAAACGTCTTTCCAGGGCAAAGAAACTTGCTACAGCGGCATAGAAGATGATCATCGAATACTGCACATCGGCGGGTTCAATTCCATAGAAACCTGCGGCTGCACCCGCATTTGCGGTGGACAGCCCGAAGAGCAGCAAACAAGGCAGGATGACCAGAAAGATGGTGATTTTAATCAACCAGTCTGGCACCCATGGTTTGAATACGGGAATAACCTGGCTCATTGGTTTTTCGCAATCACTACGTTGGCATTCATACCCGCTCTGAGTTTATCGGTTACAGAAGCTGGATCTGTTAATTTGATTTTCACAGGAATACGCTGTACTACTTTTACAAAATTTCCGGTAGAATTGTCTGGAGGAAGCAAAGAGAACCTCGCTCCTGTTGCCGGGGAAAGGGATACAATCCTGCCCTCGAATTTCTCTCCGGGAAAAGCATCTGTTTCAATAGTAACGCGGCCATTTAAATGCATCCCGGCAATTTGGGTTTCTTTAAAATTGGCAATTACCCATTTTCCGGCTTCCTGATCTACGATAAAGGCCAGGGTTTGTCCGGCCTGAATCAACTGACCTTCCTGTATGGTTCTCCTACCCATTTTTCCATTGTATGGTGCAGTAATCACGGTATAACCCACATCGAGTTTATTCCTTTTCAGCAAAGCTTCTCTTCGTTTAATTTCAGCCAGATAAACATCTTTTTGAGATTTAATATCGTTCACTTTTGACACCGAGGCCTCATAGCTGTTCAGGGCAGATTTATATTCTGCATTGGCCACATCCAGAGCGGCTTTACTATTTTCCAGTTGCTGAAGGGTAGCCGATTCCACCTTAAATAATTTGGAATAACGGTCGTAGTCCTGCTGTTGTTTTAAAAGTTTAGCTTTGGCCGAAGCAATCTGAGACTGGCTGACACTGGCGATTTTCGATGTGGTTTGCTCATTGCTTTCCATCACTTTGATCTGCGCCTGGGCATTGAGCAATGCAGCCTCAGCTTCCTGTTCACCCAGTTTATATTCGCTGTTGTCGATCACCAGCAGGGTATCTCCTTTTTTAACATCCTGGTTTTCTTCATATTTAATTTCCCTGATGTAACCGGTTACCCGCGAGGTGACAGGGTTGATATATTCTTCTACCTGCGCATCATTGGTTTCTTCATTTTTATAAAGATCCCAAAGAGAGATACCGCCCCAAATCACCAGACAGAGTACAATAATGCCGGCAATCCAGGCCGTGACTTTGGTAATTAACTGATCTGTAGTGGTATAATTTTTATTCTTAGTTTCCATTTTAAAGGTTGCCTATAGCTTTTTGTAATTGAAAATATTGTAACTGGGCTGCAATTTGTGCTGCAGCAAGGTCGAAACGGGTTTGCAGCAATTGGGTATCTGCATCTAAAAGATCGGTAAGCAACGAAAGCTGATTGAAATAGGTATTGTTTACAATCCTTAGGTTTTCTGTGGCCTGTTTAATATTTTGTTTGGCCACATCAATCCTGGTCAGTGCCTCTTTGTATCTCAGATAAGCTTCATTCACCTCTTGCCTTACCTTGTCAGAAGTCGCTTCATGTTCTACTTCCTGTCTTTGCAGTGCAATTTCTGCAGCTTTGGCCTTATGTTTATTGTGGTAAAAAGCAGAAATAGGGAAGCTGGCTTTAATACCGCTCAAACCCAATCCGTACATCGCAATCGAATAAGGGTAAAACTGGATTTGAGGATAGGAATAGGCGTAATTGGCAAACAAACCCAGCTTAAAAGAAACATTCGCTTTTACACTTTTCAATTCCAATTTGCTCAATTCAGTTTCTTTTTCAGAGATCTTAAATTCATAAGAATGATCAATAGCATCTTCCAGATATTCCCGATAGGTTTTGATCTTTGGTTCTGCTATTGCAGTAGAGTCCGGCTCAATGGTGAAATGATCTGTTTCCCCAATGAGGATAGCCAGTTTTTGATTGGCGATCGCAATGTCATTATCAATCTGGATGAGCGACATCTTTTGACGCGACAACTTCAGTTCTGCCCTTAAAACATCACTCTTCAGTACCACACCGTTTTTCAGAAGCTGGCGAATTTCTTCCAGTTGTTTTTCCTGGTCACTGATATCTTTTAACATCAGTGCCTTAAAAATCCGGCTTCTCTGTAAATCCAGATAATAAGCTGCAGTACGAAGTCTGACTTCAGATGTTGTCAGATTGAGTTGCTCTACGGCAAGTCCCTTTTTCTCTTTTTCTTCAGCAATTTTCAAATTGGTCTTGTTGCCGTTATAGAGGTTCAGATAGGCATTTCCTCCAAAACTGTAGGAAGTATGAACCACCTCAAACTGAGAGTGTGCATGAAACAAACCGTTATCGTATACCGGCATGTTGCTTACCCGGGCATATTCCCCCTCAGCTTCAATGTCCGGCAAACGTTCTGCCTTAGCATCTTTGATGGCTTCTTCCGACCCGGCCACCTTTAGGTCCTGCATTTTTATGGTTTTGTTGTTGATTTCTGCTCTGCTCCACACTTCATTTAAAGAAAGATGGACTGCTCCTGTTTTTTGCTGTGCAAATGCAATGTTACTTGCAAAAATAAAAAGCCAGATAAGAGCATTTTGTTTTTTATAGGGGTACATATTATTATTAGAATATGCAAAGGTACCCATGCAACATTTCTGTTATTTTATCTATATTGCCAATTATTTGTCCATTCCAGCCAATGAACATTTTACAGACTTCAGAGTATCTTTCTGCCATTGAAAAAAGTCCGGATGGGGTATTTGTTCTGCATGAAAAAGTAGAACGGAAACTCCCGACCCATTCCCACACCAAAGGACAACTCACCTATGTACAAGGCGGGATTGCGTATATCCATATCCAAAATGTAAGTTATATTATTCCGGCCAGGCACTATGTATGGGTACCTGCCGGACTGGAACATTTTCTTGAGGTGAGACACTTGGCCACTGTGACCAGGAATATTTATTACTATAGCAAAGAGGATCATAAAGACCCTTTTTATACTAAACTGGGTATTTATCCTGTCAACAATCTCTTATTGGAAATGATTATTTATACGGAAAGGTGGATCGGTGATATTCAGCCAGAAAACACCGTTCCTTTTCAATTCCTCTCTTCGATTAAAAACGTACTTCCACAACTTAATCATAAGGTGTTTCCAATCGCTTTACCAACCACCTCTAATGAGCGCCTGAAACCCATTCTATTATATCTTTCACAAAACTTCCATAAACAGCAGACCCTGGAAGAAATCAGCAAGAGATTTGGTATGGCTGAGCGGAGTGTATCCCGCCTTTTTCAATCTGCCATGAGCATTTCCTTTTTGCAATACTTAAAATTACTCCGGATGGTGAGGGCCATTGAAATGATGCTTCAAACCAATAAATCGACCAGTGAGATTGCCTATGCTACCGGATACAATAGTCTTGCGGCTTTCAGTAAGGCTTTTTACCAGCTCACCAATATCCGACCCTCTGACTTCGGAAAGGTTTAGAGCGGAAAGGGCTATGCACAAAAAAAGGATACATTCTGAGAGAAGGCCTCAGCGTTTTTTGCCCTTCTTCAGGGCAAATCATGCAGTCTTCAACAGAATGTATCCTTTTAAAAAATAAACCTATTGTATTCTTTTCAGCTCAAAATCTGTAGGGATATCCACTACAAGAGGCACCTTTTCAACGGTTACAAAGCTCAGGTCCAAACCAAAGCCCTTTTCTTCAGGCACACTGAAATTTTTAAGGATCTGATAATACACCATGGTACATCTTTCTATAAATTTCAGACTATAAGAAGTAGACATCACTTTCTCCACCACGACAAACCTGAAATCTCCGGCAATTTTATGTTCCCTTAATGATTCATACTTACTGGTGATATCGATCTCAGAATTCTTCACCATGTCTTCCACTACTTTTCTGAACAATACATTGATGCGTTGCTCTACCCTGAATCACAGTTTAAAATCCACGCGGAATAATTTTTTATCAATCAATGGATCTACTTTATATTCCATGGTAAAAGGCTCATCAGTTACGTCCACATGCAGCAACCAATATACATCTGCCCGTTTAGGCAGTTTCTGAATAATGGAGTACATAATAGAAGACTCAATCTCAGAATTGAAATTCGCGCTGGTCAAATACACCAGTTGTGATGCATATTTTGGAATTGATGTGTCTTCACTAATCTTCTCGATGATCGGATAATACTTTTCAATATCGACAAATTTCATATAACGGTTGCGTATCCTGCGGCCATTTGCCCAGGCGTACATGATGGAGAATAAGGACATTCCCAGTAACACCGTAAACCAACCTCCATGAAGGATTTTAGCAGCGTTACCGACAAGGAAGGTCAACTCGATAATACCATATATGGTTAGAAAAATGAAGATCAGATATTTAGGTACTCGTTTGCGCATCAGGAAGATGGAGACCAGTATCGTTGTCATCAACATGGCTACCGTAATGGAAAGACCATAAGCCGCCTCCATATTGGTTGATTTCTTGAAGATCAGTACGACGATGATACAGCCTACGCAAAGCACCCAGTTCATTGAAGGTACATATAATTGTCCTTTCTGGTTACTTGGATAATTGATCTTTACTTTTGGCCATAAGTTTAAACGAACAGCCTCAGAGATCAGGGTAAATGAACCGGAGATCAATGCCTGACTGGCAATTGCTGCAGCTACTGTAGCAATAGAAATACCGTAAATCAGGAACCAGTCTGGCATAAGGTGATAGAATGGATTAACATCACCAAGGTGTGTACCTTGTAATTTCCACAACCATACGCCCTGCCCCATATAATTCAGTACCAGACAGATTTTCACATAGATCCAGCTGATCCGGATATTGGAACGTCCGCAATGGCCAAGATCGGAATATAGAGCTTCCGCTCCTGTGGTACATAAGAAAACAGCACCAATGATCAGGAAGGCTTCCGGATTGGTGGTTAAAATATGATAGGCGTAATAAGGATTAACTGCTTTGAGTATCTGCGGAAAATGGCCTACCCATACAATGCCCAATACGGCAATCATAGTAAACCAAAGCCACATTACCGGACCAAAAGCTTTTCCCACCAGGGAAGTTCCAAATTGCTGTAGAATAAAAAGTAAGAGAATAATGGCCAACACAATAGGCACGGTTGGCAGGTCCTGATAGATAATTCCCAGACCTTCAATAGCGGAGGAAACGGTTACAGCCGGAGTCATGATCCCGTCGGCCAGTAATGCGGCCCCACCAATCATTGCCGGAATGATCAGCCATTTGGCTTTTCGCTTTACGAGAGAATAAAGAGAAAAGATTCCTCCCTCTCCTTTGTTGTCTGCTTGCAGGGTAATCACTACATATTTAATAGTGGTTTGCAGGGTTAAAGTCCAGAATATACACGATAAGCCACCAAGAATAAGGTCTGCGGTGATGAGTCTTTCTCCGATAATTGCTTTAAATACATATAAGGGGGAAGTTCCAATATCGCCGTAGATGATACCCAGGCTAATTAATAAACCAGCGGCAGACAGTTTATTGACATCTTTATGATTTGACATGAGTCTTTTTTTTAAAGTGGCCAAAGGTATAAAATAGAAAAGTTATTCCTAGGACTTTTTTTTTGAATAATTTCACAATATTTTAAATAGAAATAATGCCGTTATTTCTATAAACCTGCAAGCATAAATATCTATATATCTGACAATTCTATTGCTGAGATGATAAATCATTTTCCGGCTTCGGAGAGAAAAAGACGTCATGGGTGGATTCGAACCACCGTGGAAGGTTTTGCAGACCCCTACCTATCCTCTCGGCCACATGACTGTATGAAATATGCCTTTTTTATGGGCTACGGGTCAAATATAAGAACAATAACTAAATACTACTAATTTAGTAGTATTTAATTTAGATGTCGATGCTATTGTTACAGTGATTTTTCGCAGAAAGTTATGGTTGGAGGCATAGTTTTGGAAAAAGAGGTGCTATCCTTCAAGGCTAACGATATCAGGCGAGCTGAAGCTCGCAGATCTCTGAGGCCGCTCAGGACAGCACCTCTTTTTCCTTAGCATAGTGCAGAGGGAAGGGTGGTGAGAGATTAACACCGAAAATCTTTATTTGCAACAATATTGCAACAAAGATTGGTTTTTATACAAAAGCTTGTAACAATTTACGACATTTGCCTGTCTACGAGTAGTAAACCTATATCCAGTTAAAACCTATATCCTAATAACAAAACCTAAATATAACAATACCTAAATTCAATACAGCTTAACTTATATTTCATTATGAAAAAACTCTTCGTATCTGCTATTTTCTGCCTTTCAGCATGGGTCGGGAAAGCGCAAACCAATCCTATGTGGCTGCGGTATCCGGCCATCTCCCCGGATGGAAAAAACATTGCATTTGGGTATAAAGGTGATATTTACCTGGTTAGCAGCTCAGGTGGGCAAGCCGTTCCACTAACCTTGAATGAGGCACAAGATATGATGCCTATATGGAGCAGAGACAGTAAAACCATTGCTTTTGCCAGTAACCGTTACGGAAATTTCGACGTCTTTACCATTCCGGTAGGTGGCGGAACCCCTACCCGGCTAACTTACAACAGTGCAAATGATTATCCTTACGATTTCTCTCCGGATGGAAAATCCGTAATTTTTGGAAGTGCACGCAATGCACCTGCAAAGAATGTACGTTTTGCTACACGGATTTTTCAGAATATATACAGTGTAAAAACGACAGGTGGAAAGCCGGTTTTAGTGAGTGCGGCAGGAATGGAAAGAGCACATTACAATAGTGACGGAAGCTCTATTGTATTTGAAGACCGCAAGGGGTATGAAGATGCCTGGCGTAAACACCATACTTCTTCTGTAACCCGCGACATCTGGACGATGGACGTCAAAAAGAACACCTATACCAAACTGACCTCTTTTGAAGGAGAAGATCGGGAGCCGGTTTACAGCAACGACAACAAACGGGTGTACTACTTAAGTGAAAAAGCTGGAAACCAAAATCTCTTTATTATGCCCGCTAACGCCCCGGGTGAGGCCAAACAACTGACTACATTTAAGGAAAACCCAGTACGTCATTTAAGCCGTTCGGCCGATAATACGCTTTGCTTTACTCAGGATGGTGAAATTTATACGCTAAAAGAAAACGGAACGCCCCAAAAATTAAAGGTGAGTATATTAAATGACGGTCGCGACAATATTGCAAAAACAGAACCTGTAAGCGGAAATGTTTCTGAGTTTAGCTTAAGTCCAAACGGTAAGGAAATTGCCTTTGTAAACAGAGGCGAGGTTTTCGTTACTGCAGTGGAAAGCGGGCAGACCAAACAAATCACCAAAACACCTGCTCAGGAAAGATCTGTACAATGGTCACCTGATGGAAAAAGTATAATCTACGCCTCAGAGCGCAACAACAGCTGGGATATCTACAGAAGTACTATTCAGCAAAAAGATGAACCTTATTTCTATGCCGCGACGGTGATCAAAGATGAACCTTTAATCAATACGGCGGCAGAAGAGTTCCAGCCGCTTTATTCTCCTGACGGAAAAGAGATCGCCTATATTGAAAACAGAAATATCCTGAAGGTATACAATATTGCTTCAAAGAAGACCAGGACACTGCTTCCGGAAGGAAGAAACCATTCTTACAGTGATGGCGACTGGAGTTTTGAATGGAGCCCTGATGGAAAATGGATTTTGGCAGACGATCAAAACGGACATATGTTTATGAGTCATGCCGCACTAATCAAAGCAGACGGCACTGGCGAAATCATTCACCCGGTAAACAGTGGTTTTGGTGAAGGCAACAACAAATGGGCACTAAAAGGCAAGATGATGACCTGGCTGAGCAGCAGAAATGGACTTAAATCGCTGGCCATTTCCGGAAATGCCGAAGTGGATGTTTACGGAGTTTTCTTTGACCAGGATGCTTATGACCGGGCCAATATGAGCAAAGATGATTTTGCCCTGCTTAAAGAACGCGAGGATAAAGAAAAACTAACACCTAAAGACACTGTATCGACTAAGAAAGATAAGGCAAAAGATAAAAAGGTAGCTAAAGCAGATTCGGCTAAAGTAAAATTTGAGCCGGACTTTAACAATCTGGATAACCGGAGAGTAAAACTGACCATCAACAGCAGTTCCATTAGTGATTATGCTTTGAACGAGGATGCCAGCAAACTGTATTATCTGGCTTCATTTGAAAGCGGCTATGATCTTTGGGTAACTGATACCCGTACCCACGAGACTAAAATATTGGCTAAAATGGGCGGCAGCCCAAGCGGTATTGAAATGAGCAAGGATGGTAAAAATATATTCGTGAGCAACCGCGGTCGTTTGGTGAAAGTAGATGCAGAAAGTGGAAAAGTAACGCCGGTTTC
The DNA here is from genome assembly GCF_016429005.1 of Pedobacter sp. ASV19. Classification (GTDB taxonomy): domain Bacteria; phylum Bacteroidota; class Bacteroidia; order Sphingobacteriales; family Sphingobacteriaceae; genus Pedobacter. The sequence goes on along the minus strand of NZ_JAELTV010000006.1, from coordinate 11,444 downwards.
CATCAGCGGGGACATTACGATTGATGCTGCTGCAGAAAGAGCTTATGTTTTTGAACATGCATGGAGACAGGTAAAAGAGAAATTCTATGATCCAAAAATGGAAGGTGTAGACTGGAAACGCTATAAAGAAGTGTATGCAAAATTTCTCCCTTACATCAATAATAATTTTGATTTCCAGGAACTTCTAAGCGAAATGTTAGGTGAATTGAACGCCTCTCATACTGGAGGAAGGTACTCCCCTAATATTGCAAATGCAGACAATACTGCTGCTCTTGGTTTATTGTATGATGAAAGCGCTCCTTCTGACGGACTGAAAATTACTGAAGTAATTGCCGGTGGCCCGCTGGATATCAAAACCAGCAAAGTAAAAGCCGGAGACATTCTGGAAAAAATTGATAATGAAACGCTGACTGCCGATACAGACTGGGCGAAATACCTGAATAATAAGACAGGCAAGAACATCCTTCTTAGCTTTTACAATGAAAACACAAAAACACGCTGGTCTGAAAGGGTAAAACCGATTAGTGTTGGCGAAGAAAGTGGATTGATGTACAAAAGATGGACGAAACAAATGGCCCAAATGGTAGATCGTTTAAGCGGTGGAAAAGTAGGCTATGTACACGTTCAAGGCATGAATGACGATAGTTTCCGTGAAGTATACGATGTGGTTATGGGCAAAAATGCAGATAAAAAAGCTTTAATTGTAGATACCCGTTTCAATGGAGGTGGCTGGCTACACGATGACCTGAATACATTTTTAACAGGCAGCAAGTACCTGGAATTTGCCCCTCAGGGTAACCGCTTAGCAGATGCTGAGCCCTCTAACCGCTGGCAAAAACCGAGTTGCGTAGTGATGAGTGAAGGCAATTACAGTGATGCGTTCATCTTCCCATACATCTATAAGCAAAACCGCGTAGGCAAACTGATTGGTATGCCTGTTGCTGGTACTGGTACCGCAGTTTGGTGGGAACGACAAATTGATCCAACCCTGGTATTCGGAATTCCAATGGTCGCCACAATTGGCAAAGAAAACCGGCCTACAGAGAATTTGCAGGTAGAACCAGACATTAAAGTGAATGTTCCTTATGAAGCTTTCTTAAACGGCACAGATACGCAAATAGAAACTGCAGTAAAGGAAATGCTCAAAGAAGCCAAATAGCTTTCCAACTCCGCATCTCACTAAAAAGAGGATCGTAAAAACCGGTTACAGCTGATTTTTATGATCCTCTTTTTTTTAACCACACGCGGATCACCTCCCTCCTCTGCAATTTGCTAAGGAAAATTCTCGTACGAATGCGGAAAGACCTCTGAGATCTGCGGCTTCTTCAGCCGCCTGATATCGTTAGTCTTGAAGCAGCTGTACAGAATTTTCCAAAAATTCACCCCCCTAAAAACCTTTAACCACAGTCTCCAATATCTCAACAGATCTGGAAAGCTCTTCCACTGTCTGATTCCCAAATCCTAACCTCATGGCCGTTAAACTTTCTGTCTGATACAACAGTGTCTGCGGCAAATACAGTCCTTTTAAACCACATTGTTTACTGATCCGCATTAAATTCAAAGAAGCATTCCATTTGGTCCATATAGCCAATCCTCCGGGAGGAGCAGAAAAAGTAACAAATTCGCCCAAATGCGATTTCAGTAATCCACAAAACACATCCCGTCTTTCATGATACACTTTCAACGCCTTCTTCAAATGTCGCTGAATCTCCCCTTCCTCCAACAGTTCAGCCAGGGCCTGTTCCATTAAAATATCACCCTGCCTATCTACGATCCCCCTCAACTTTCCAAGTTCCGCAATTAAATTCTCCGGTGCCACCAGGTAACCCGAACGAAAACCAGGCGCTAAAGACTTGCAGAAAGAACCGATATAAACCACCATACCATGTCCATCTGCACTGGCCAAAGGCAATACCGGGCTGCTATTGTAATGAAAATCATAATCGTAATCATCTTCCAGGATCACAAAACCATATTTTACAGAAAGACCAAGCAATTCGATTCTTCGTTGTGCACTTAAAGTAACCGTAGTAGGATAATGATGGTGCGGCGTTAAATACAACATCCGGATCCGGTGTTTTTCACATAAGGACTTAACAGCCTCTGCACTGATCCCCTCCTCATCTACCGGAACAGAGATAATCCTTGCTCCTGCTTTTTGAAAAATCATATTGGCCACGTAATAACTCAAATCGCCAACCAGCACCAGTTCACCTGCTTCCAGCAGTAAATCTGCTGCAAGATAAATTCCCATATCAACCCCTCTGGTGATCATCACATTCTGTTTAGAAATATGTAATCCTCTGGTGTTGTTCAGATAATTCACCAGCATTTCCTTAAAATATTCACTACCCTCATTATGGGCAAATCCCAAATAACGACGGTTGCTCTTGCGTTTAAGATTAGTGCTGTAAACACGCGACAGCTGATCCAGGGGGGCTAACCGTACATCAGGCAGCCCATCTGTAAACTCCAGTTCACTCTCACTGCCCATAGCAGGAAGGTCCAGCAACATGCTCTTTTTAAAAGCATAACCAGTACTCACAGGATAACTGGCCAAGAATTCCTTATTGTACTTCAATGGATCAGTTTCCTTTGCCACAGCTATTGACCCCATAAAAGTGCCTTTATTGGGCCTGATCTCTGTCCAGCCCTGCGCATCCAGCTCATCATAAGCCGCAATGACTGTTTTACGGTGTACCTCTAACAGCTCAGCCAGTTGTCTGGAACCAGGCAACTGGATTCCCGGAACAATGACACCCCTCTGCATCGCATTGATCAGCTGGTAAGCAATTTGCAGATACACTGCCGTATCAGACTGTCGGTCGATATGGATCAAACTCTTAAAAGGTATTTTAACCGGACTACTCATAAACTAAAAACTGGATCATTTTGACTACCCGGCAAGGTAGTAATTTTGAACAAAAAAAGAAATATGTCCCTTCAACAGCTACTTTCCAGGATTATTAATAATGATCAGCAGCATGCCCGGTTTTTGAATACACTTTCCTTTATGGAAAACGCGGGTGCCCGTAAGATCTCAGCCAGTGAACACCCTCAGACGGTGACCACCATGATCTTAAAACATGCAGCAGAAGAGCATCGGCATGCCTATTATTTAAAAAAACAGCTGGACAAAATCACCACAGGAATTTGCCCCACTTATAGCCAAAATGAACTCATAGCACCTTCAGAAAGCTGGTTTTACTTAAACAAACTGGATCTTTTTACCTGTCGGTACTTAAAAAAAACATTGAGCTTAAGCGGAACAGCTCTCCAGTATGCGGCCTATTTGTTTGTAACCTATGCTATAGAACTCCGGGCAGATGAATTGTATCCGGTCTACCAGAATGCACTGACACAGGCCGGTCATAAGGTAACTGTAAAATCCATCATCCTGGAAGAAGCCGGCCACCTGGAGGAAATGATCGCTCAGCTGGAACATTTTTCTCCCGAATGGGAATTACATGCCGCTAAAATTGTAGCCATAGAAAATGATCTTTTCATAAAGTGGATCTCTTCCATGAAAAAGGTTATAAATTCATGAGCACGGAATTGTTTGCAGAAGTTCTCCTGATTGAACGCCTGGAAGAACGCAAGCAAAAAGGTTTACTCAGAAAACTAAGCCAAACAAAAGATCTGGTTGACTTTTCTTCCAATGATTATCTGGGTCTGGCGCGATGCAAAGAATTGGGGCAGCAGTTACAAAAAGCAGTTCTTTTATATCCTGATACAGTTTTAGGTTCAACAGGTTCCAGACTATTATCTGGAAATTCAGAATTCGCAGAGAAACTGGAACAAGATATTGCCGCATTTCAGGGCATGGAGGCGGCCCTTTTGTTCAATTCAGGTTATGCTGCTAATCTCGCACTTTTTTCCTGCCTTGCACAACGCGGCGATACCATCATCATGGATGAAATGATCCATGCTTCTGTCATTGATGGCAGCAGAATGGGTTTGGGCAAACGACTGAAATTTAAGCACAACAACCTGGAGAGCCTGGAAGAAAAATTGAAAGTGGCTACCGGTATTTGTTATGTAGCGGTAGAAAGTCTGTATTCCATGGATGGGGATCAGGCTCCTTTAAAGGCTATTCAGCATCTGTGTTCAATATATAATGCCCTGCTGATCGTAGATGAAGCACATGCTTTTGGTGTCTTCGGGAAGGGCCTTGTTGCGCAAAACGGACTCAACAATCAGATTTTCGCAACACTTTTTACCTTTGGAAAGGCGCTTGGTGCGCATGGCGCAGTAGTAGCAGGCAGTCATTTGCTCCGCGATTACCTGATCAATTTTGCCCGCCCCTTTATATACAGTACAGCCATGCCCTTTGCGCAATTGCTCCATATCCGGCTGGCCTATAAATACCTGCAGGACCACCAAGAATTACCTTTGCTGCTTAAAAAGAAGATCCGTCTGTTTAAAGAACAACTTTTACCAATAACTCATATTCAAACCATGGAAGGCCCTATTCAATCCATTTTAATTCCAGGGCAGACAGCCGTTCGCAAAGCCAGCCTGGAACTTGAAGCCATGAATATAAAAGTCTATCCAATTGTGAGCCCTACTGTCGCTCCAGGCACGGAAAGACTAAGAATCTGTCTACATACTTATAATACAGATCAGGAAATCAAGCAACTCTGTCAGTTTCTGCAACACACATTACACATATGAATACACCTTTATTTGTAACCGGTATTGGAACCGGTATAGGAAAAACCATTGTATCGGCATTAATTACAGAGCAATTACAAGCCGATTACTGGAAACCAGTACAGGCCGGCGATCTGGAACAAAGCGACAGTATGAAAGTAGAAAGTTTAATTTCTAATACATACAGTATTATCCATCCGGAGGTCTTTCGTTTAAAGATGGCCGCCTCCCCCCATAAAGCTGCTGCGGCAGAACAGCTAGAGATCTTACCCGAGGATTTCAAACTACCTGAAACCAGCAAACAACTGATCATTGAGGGCGCAGGAGGTTTAATGGTTCCACTTTCGGAAACTTTCCTGATGATTGATCTGATCCAACAGCTGGAAGCAGAAGTGATCCTTGTCATTCGAAACTATCTGGGCTGTATTAACCATACGCTCCTTTCTCTGGAACTTCTGAAATCCCGGAACATTCCAATCCGGCAGATCGTTTTCAACGGAGAAATAGATCTGGCTACTGAACAAGTACTGCTAAAACATTTTCCTCCAGGTGTAACCTATGTAAAAGTTCCCCAGTTTGGAGAGCTTAGCCAGCAAAATATACGAAACACAGCAAAAGTATTCTCATTTCTTCAACATCAAAATTAAATCAAAACCAAGATATATGACAACAGAAAAAACAGTTCGGAACGACTGGACTTTAGAAGAAGTAAACAATATATACCATCAACCCCTTTTAGATCTTGTCTACCAGGCAGCTACAGTTCACCGCAACTGGCATCCGGCATCTGAAGTTCAAGTATGCACCTTATTATCGGTCAAAACAGGCGGATGCCCGGAAGATTGCTCTTATTGCGGACAAGCCGCAAGGTACCATACCGACATTAAGGTGAAGGCTTTGATGACAAAGGAAGAAGTGGTTTCTATTGCTCAAAGGGCAAAAGATGCCGGCTCATCTCGCTTCTGTATGGCGGCAGCCTGGAGAGAAGTTAGAGACAACCGGGACTTTGACCGCATTCTGGAAATGGTAGAAGGGGTTAATGATTTAGGCCTGGAGGTTTGTTGTACCCTTGGAATGCTAACCGAAGACCAAGCCAGGCGCTTGCAGGAAGCGGGCCTGTATGCGTATAACCACAATCTGGATTCCTCAGAAAATTATTACGAGGAGATCATCACAACCAGGACCTATAATGACCGCCTGAATACGATTGGTAATGTAAGAAAAGCAGGGATTACTGTTTGCTCCGGAGGGATTATTGGCCTGGGGGAAACCCATAAGGACCGGATTGGTATGCTGCTAACGCTGGCCACTATGCCCAAACACCCGGAATCGGTACCTGTTAATGCCTTGGCGAGAGTAAAGGGAACCCCCCTTGCAGATTTACCTAAAATTGATACCTGGGAAATGGTAAGAATGATTGCTACAGCCAGAATATTAATGCCTGCATCTGTAGTAAGGCTCAGTGCCGGCCGTGCAGAAATGAATGAAGAGGAACAAGCCTGGTGTTTTATGGCAGGTGCAAATTCCATTTTTACCAGTGAGAGTGAAACCCTGTTGGTTACCCCAAATCCGGGATTACAGCAAGATAAAAAAATGTTTGACGCTCTGGGTTTAAAACCCATGGTGAGAAAAAAACAAGAAGCATAAGATGAAAAGCCTCACAGAAAGAGACCAGCAGGTTATATGGCACCCCTATACTCAAATGTTAACCGCATCTCCCGCTATCCCTATTGTAAAGGGCAAAGGTGCTTACTTGTTTGATGAGCAGGGAAAACGCTATCTGGATGCGGTCTCTTCCTGGTGGGTAACCCTTCATGGTCATGCCCATCCCTATATTGCAGAGAAAGTTGCCGCGCAATTACTCCAGCTGGAGCAGGTGATCTTTGCCGGCTTTACACACCGGCCAGCCATTGAACTGGCGGAAGCCCTGCTGGATTTACTTCCTGAAAATCAACAAAAGGTATTCTATACAGATAATGGTTCTACAGCTATTGAAGTCGCTTTAAAAATGTGTCTCCAATATTGGAGCAATAAAGGCCATAAAAGACAAAAGATACTGGCTTTCACCAATGCTTACCATGGCGACACTTTCGGAGCAATGTCTGTAAGCGGAAGAAATCCCTGGACTAAACCATTTGATACTTTTCTTTTTGATGTAATTGTAATAGCCCCCCCCTCTGAAGATAATCTCGAGGAGCTAAAGACTTTTATTTCTTCAGTTGCACCTGAGATTGCCTGCTTTATTTATGAACCACTGGTTCAAGGTTCCGCAGGTATGCTGATGCACAGTGCAGCAGCGCTGGATCCGCTGCTGGCTTATTGCAGGGAAGAAAAAATTTTGCTGATTCAGGATGAAGTATTCACCGGCTTTGGCCGGACGGGTAAGAATTTTGCCTGCGACCATTTGACCATTGCTGCTGATGTGATGTGTTTTTCCAAAGGACTAACTGGAGGAACAATGCCATTAGGGGCAACCACTTGCACGAACCTCATCTATGAAGCCTTTCTTTCTGATGACCGCCACAGGGCGTTGTTTCATGGCCATTCCTTTACTGCGAACCCATTGGCTTGTACGGCCGCGCTGGCAAGTATAGAACTTTTACTTCAACAGCAGACCCAGGAAGATATTGAACGTATCTGCAAAAGACATCAGGATTTTCTGCTCCGTTACCGGTACCACCCTAAAATAAGGGCTATCCGGCAAACGGGGACTATTCTGGCCATTGAATGGCAAACTGGAACAACCAGTTCCTATTTCAGTGACCTTCGGGACAAACTTTATCATTATTTCCTGGATGAAGGTATTTTACTCCGTCCACTGGGTAATATCATCTATCTGCTCCCTCCCTATTGTATCTCTGACAAAGACCTTGAAGATATCTACAAGGCCATTTTGAAGGCATTGGAGGAATTGTAAAAAAAAATATTCTTACTTAGGTATTGTTTCGTACGAAAAGTTTCCTACCTTTATCGTATGAAAGATCTTAAAACAGAAGAAACCAAAAATATTGAGCCGACCAAAGCAGAACTGGAAATCCTCCAGGTGCTTTGGTCGTTTGGCGCTTCAACGGTAAGGTTTGTTAATGATAAACTAAATGAAAACCGGGAAGTAAATTATACCTCTACGTTGAAACTCATGCAGATCATGGCTGATAAAGGCATTCTTAAAAGAGATGAAAGCCAAATGAAACATATCTATCATGTCGCAGAGAAAGAACAGAAAACCAAAGATTTTCTTCTGGAAAAATTTATAGACACGATGTATAATGGATCTGCAGCAAAATTAATGATGCAATTAATGGGCAATAAGAAAACTTCAAAGGAGGATTTGGACACCATTAAAGAATTATTAAAAAAACTAGATAAATAACGAGAATTCAAAATAATTAAGAACCACAATTATGGAATTTCAACTCACAAACTTATTACCTTCCAACTGGATGCATGCTTTATGTGCTACCCTCTTTCACTCGCTCTGGATGGGTGTTTTTCTGGCTGTTATAACCAGCTTGATCATACTTTCTACTAAAAAAAGTTCGGCAACCCTACGCTATAACTTACTAACAGGAGCTCTTTGTTTATTTGTGGCAGGAATGATCGCAGTATTTTATCAGTCGCTGGGATTTAGTTCCGAAACTGCCCCTATTACTACCGCTACTGAACATGGAATCCTGACAACAGGTCTATCTCCTTACCAGAATTTCGGACAAACAGGCATTTCGCATCAGTTTAATGCTTTTCTAAACCTATGGACCTCTTATTCTTCGCAGATTGTATTGGTCTGGTTTTTAATCATCTGTGCAAAAAGCATCCAGATGATGATTGGCCTGCATACAGTTTTTTACCTCAAAAGAACAAATGTTTTTGACGCTGGTGCTGTTTGGGAAAACAAGGTAGCCAGCCTTTCTGCAACTCTTGGTATTCGCAAACATGTACAGCTCTTACAGTCTGGACTTGCTAAGGTACCTATGGCTGCAGGCCATCTAAAACCTGTTATTTTGTTGCCTTTGGGTATGCTGAACGGCTTGTCCACAGCAGAAGTAGAGGCTATTCTGAGCCATGAACTTGCCCATATCAAGCGCCGGGATTATCTGGTCAACCTCCTGCAAAGCCTGATCGAAATTGTTTTCTTCTTTAACCCCGCAGTATTATGGGTATCTAAATTGATCCGTGAAGAAAGAGAAAATTGCTGCGATGACCTTGCACTGACCTGCACAAGTAGTAAACATGATTATATTAAAGCTTTAATTTCCTGTGAAGAATTTCAAAATAATGCACCTGCCTACGCTATGGCTTTTACCGGACGTAAAAACCAGTTACTGGAAAGGGTAAGCCGCATGGTTTTCAATAAAACCACCTCACTAAATAAAATTGAAAAAGCCATACTCACTATAGTTTTGATCTCTTCACTGATTTTAACAGCAGCTTTCAGAAATAAAGAAGAATCTAAACCTCATTTGGCATCAGCCATTAAAACAGTGGTAAAAGAACATCATGAAATTGTTGTTCAGGATACCAGCAAAAGAACTCTGGTTAAAAAAACAACAACCAAAACCGAAGCTCGTCAAACAACAACGACGAACGATAAAGATTATATTAAAGAGGAACGAAAAGCCAGACTTGCCGATGCCAGAAGAGTAGAGCATGAACTGGAAGCTGTCAAGGACAGAGCGCGGGAAATTAAGGATCAATCTCAAAACACTGCAGACAATTCCCGTTTCAGCAAAGAAATGGAACGTTACAATAAAGAAATGGCGCGATATAGCCAGCAAATTTCAAAAAACTCGGCCAGATACGCTATAGAAGCAAAAAAATACGCAGCAGCAGCGACCAGATATGCCAACGACCAGGCAAGATACAGCAGAGGTGAGATTTCAGTTCCCCCTACGCCTCCTGTACCTCCTACTCCACCGACTCCGCCGACACCCGCAACACCGCCTACTCCTCCAACACCACCAACACCACCAACACCACCAACACCACCAAGTCCTACCAGATTTGCTCCTAATGGAAGCAAAAGTTCGTCAACCTCTCAGCAAATCACAGAATCATTACTAAAAGATGGCCTGATCAATCAAGCTAAAAACTTCTCCTATAAACTTACCAAAGATGAGCTGGAAGTTAATGGAGTAACACAACCAGAAGCCATTCACAGAAAATATGTAAACAGGTTTTTGAAAGATAACCTTAACAGAAAAATTGAAACTACGGTCAGCAGCAATTAGATAGACCAGAGCAAATTAAAACAACGCTAAATCTCTTCAGATGATCAGAAAATTGATGGCTTTATTTGCCGTATGGCTCATTATTGCCCAAACCCCAGCATACACACAACAAACCAACCTCTCCGTTTCTGGGCTGATTAAAGATGCAGAAGGTAAGGCCTTTGACTTGGCTACAGTGTCCTTATTTACCTCTACAGACTCTGTACTTGTTAAAACAACCTTCACTGAACGGGACGGAAAGTTTAATTTTGACCAGATCAAACCTGGTCAGTACCAGATCAGAGTATCTGCCATGGGATACGTAAATTACCGCAGCGAAAACTTTAGCTTAAACTCAAGTTCCCCAGCATTACAAATAAAGGAAATTCAATTGCTTCCTGCCTCTAAAAATCTGAAAGAAGTAAGCATCACTGCACAAAAAGCTTTTGTTGAACGTAAAATAGACAGAACGGTGGTTAACGTGGATGCTTTGATCTCTAACGCAGGTTCCACTGCTCTTGATGTATTGAACAATTCACCAGGAATCAGCGTCGACCAGAATGGGGTGATCAGCCTTAAAGGAAAGCAAGGAGTAGCAATATTTATTGACGATAAACCCACCTATCTATCCGGGGCAGACCTGGAAAACTACCTGCGTTCACTTCCCTCCTCTACTTTAAACCAGATAGAGATTATGACCAATCCTCCTGCAAAATACGATGCTGCCGGTACTTCGGGAGTCATCAACATCAAAACAAAAAAGAGCAAACAAGCCGGCTTTAATGGTGGGTTGAATTTAAGCTTGAACCAGGGTGAACTGAGCAGATCAAACAACAGTGCAAATTTTAACTATTTTAAAAACAAGATCAATTTTTTTAGCACATTTAGCTATAACCTGAACAACAGTTTTACAGACCTCGACCTAAACAGGACTTATAAAAACGATGATGAAAGTGTGAAGTCCTATTTTAACCAGAATTCCTATTTCAAAAGACACGGAAATACCTTTAATCTAAAAACAGGTTTTGACTATTACGCTTCTGAAAACACCACCTGGGGCATGGTACTGACCGGAATGAACAGAGTGTCCAGCAGTGTAAACGACAACATCAGCAACCTTTTAAATCCAGACAGGCAGCCTTATTCCATTATTAAGGCAAAAAATCTGGACGACATTCATTATAAAAACGGAGCCGTAAACCTGAATTACAGGCATAAATTCGATCAGACAGGCAAAGAACTGACTGTAGACCTGGACTACCTGGTCTACAGAAACCAAACTGACCAAGTCTATTACAACGACACCTACGCACCTGATCAAAGCCTTACTGCCCAAGACAGACTGAATGGGAACCTACCTTCTCATCTTGATATTTATACCGCGAAATCTGATTACTCGCACCCTCTCGACAAAAACTGGAAGTTTGATGCAGGTGTAAAAGCCAGTTACATTAAAACAGACAATACTGCTGACTACTTATATACGATTAACCAAACCACCACCCCGGATTACGAGAAAAGTAATCATTTCATTTACAAAGAAAACATCAATGCAGCCTACTTCAACCTGTCAAGGGAGGGTAAAAG
>NZ_JAELTV010000069.1 GCF_016429005.1 Pedobacter sp. ASV19 | reverse complement strand
CCCCCCCCCCCCCCCCCCCCCCCCCCCCCCCCCCCCCCCCCCCCCCCCCCCCCCCCCCCCCCCCCCCCCCCCCCCCCCCCCCCCCCCCCCCCCCCCCCCCCCCCCCCCCCCCCCCCCCCTTTCTAATGCTCCGGCCACCACCGAGATCTACACCGGCTAACGTTCGTCGGCAGCGTCAGATGTGTATAAGAGACAGCTATTAACCGGTATAAAAACAAAGTTCACGACACATCCTACTAGTAGCCAAGACAATATTGTCAAACTCATAATAATTGTTAAATTATGAGCCATCTCAATATTTTCATGTAAAAACAATTGAAGTACGCTACGCCCAAAGAAAACTATTAACCCTATAAAAAAAAGACCAATTAGGAATTCATATATAAATACTTTTTTTATCACAGCAATATCAATTCCTTTAGATTTCAAAATTTTGGGGAAAAGAGCATTATTTATATTTGAGACAATGGATTGTGGTAATAATATGACTTTAGAAGCTAAGTCAAAATAACTAACCTCATTCATCCCAACAAATGTACCAATAAAAAGAGTAGTACTCTGGGCTCTTACCACACTTATTGATGAATTTAAAAAAAAATGGTATGAATATCGAACAAACTTAACTATGCGTTCGAATCTAACAAAATTAATCCTCAACTTTTCTTTGTAAACCAAGTACCAAAATGAAATAAATGCAATCATGAAAATACTTCCAGAAACGATAAAGCTATAGAGAATAAGATCTTCTGACCTTTTGATAAATAAAAAAAGGAATATAATTGACAAAACTCTTATAACTAGTTGAAAAAAAGCAAACCATCGCATTTTCTGAAGGCCTTGAAAATACCAATTCAGTAAGAATATACTTGAAAATGCTTGGAGCGAATTAATCAGTACAAGTTTACTAAGATTTGGATTAAGCAACATTATTACAAATAAGGCAATCAATGATATACAGCTTAACACTATTTTCGTACAAAAAACATCAGATAGCAACTCAGACTTAACTTCATTATTATCGATATTTTGAGATAGAATTTTTAATGCTGGCAGATCAATTCCAAAGGAAATAAATAATGTAATGTATGAGATAATTGTAGTTGAAAACAAAAATAAGCCATAATCCGCCGAACCAAATATCTTTATTGAGAATGGATATATTAAAAAGTAAAATAATGTATTCATTAATTGAATTGCTGTTAGAAAGACGTAATTTTCAATCAGCAACTTTTGCTTTCTTATCTCATTAAATGAATTATTTATTAATTTTATTATCACTTCAATATTATATTAAATTCAATATTCGAACAAAAAGATCAGATTTATATTAGTAATTTTAGGATAGTTTTGGTTGTTAACTTACGCAATTAATTTTTTAATAATATTTGTCACCACAAGTAAAAGAGAAACTATCAAACTAAATATAACAAAGCCTAAAATTGTACCTTTAACTTTTCCTAAAGATTGCTTATTTAACGGATATATAGGTTGGTCTACTAATTGTATCAATGGTGTTTCTCTAAGCAACGAAATTTTCGTCATTTCTAAATTTTTCACCATTTCAGCCAATATAGATTTATTTGTTTCTGCAGAAAATTGGGCGCGTTGTGTAGGGGCCGCCCTTTGTACCTGCCTAGTAGGATTTAAATTTGGTGTGGCGTCTGCAACTTCCGCGGCACTATAGATAGCCCCGTTCATTACTCTTCTCACTGAATCTGTTTTATTTTGCAGAATTCGAATATTTTGTAAAGTCTTCTTTGTTTTAGTATCTATATAAAATTGATTTACATTTTTAACCAACTCATCATTAAATACTTTTGCAAAAAACTCATCTTTCGCATTCACGTCTACCTGGATGGTACTAAGTTTTTTATCGGGCTTACTCACAGATAAATAATTCTTATTAAGATCTGTCACAATTACACCCAAAATACTATCACGTAAACGATTTGGTTTAGGAAACCATTCGCCATTCCTTAAACTATCTTTACTAAACTTCAAATTAACTAGATCTTGCTTGCTTGCCCATCTGTTCCTCAATTGATTAAAATCAATATATCGATCTACAAGCAATTGCTTCTTACCATTTTCATTATCCACCTCAGTCAATAATGTTCGCTCTAATATGCCTCTAGACTTATATAAACCTAAAATATTATCACCTTGGAAAATTCCACCACCACTACCGCCAAGATCAACTCCGGCCATTGATGCTAAGCCCGCCAAGCCCCCTAAGCCGCCACCACTGCCTTTTTCATCTTCTAAAACAAAGGTTGTAGTAGCAGTATAAATCGGCTTATTAAAATAAGCATAAGCAAATCCTAACCCTCCCCCTATCATGCCGAAAACGAAAATGATCAACCATTTTGAAAGAAGATAAGTATAAATACCTTTTGCTTTTATCACCAAGTCTTTCAACGATATCTCATCAGAGAATTTTTTATTTGATATTCCAGAATTCATTTAATATCTGTATAGAAATTATTAGAAGATTATCTCAATAAACTAACTACAATAGCAGCCAACGATGCTACTGCAGTCCCTATTCCAATCCAACTTTGCGCAGTTAGCCTTTCTCTCTCTGCCCTTTTAGGCACCAGAATTTCAGCACCGGGTTTTACCCTTGGATAATTGTTAAAGAACAGAAATTTTTTCGCCGCTTCAACAGATCCATTTGCATACTTAATATACGCACCACCTTTCAAAGCATTACTTGTAAAACCACCTGCGCCGTTCACATAATCTTTAAAGCCCCTACTAGATGTATAAACAATACTATTTGGATTTAATACCTCACCCGTTACTTTAACCGTTTGCAGTTGCCTTGGAACGCGGATTACATCACCATCTTCAACAATCAAATCAATTTTAGATAAAGGTTTTTTTAGAATCTTTTCCAAATCAATCCCTACCAAGTCAGATTGAATTAGTTTTTGCTCCACTTCCGCTTTTAACGTATCCTTAACTCCGGCCTGTTGTGCGCGTTTCAAACTCAGCAGCTTCTTATCTTCTTCTTCTTTATTATTGATCGCATTTTTATCTTTAGGATTTACCTTTTCTGCACCCGGTCTTTTTAAAGAAGCTCCAGCAACATAAGCAATAGGTGTTAATCCTCCAGCCCTTTTGATCAAATCGGAGATCCGTTCATTTTTATTCGTAATGGTATAAATACCCGGATAAAGAACTTCTCCTTCCAATTTTACTTGTTTCTGCACCTGATAGCCTTCTGAACTGCGCACAGAAATTACATCAAAGGGTTTCAAAACAAAGTTTTCGCCTAACTTCAGATTCTGATCTACATTTACTGTAAAGACCTCTGCTGTACGTGCAGAAGTAGACATGGCATCGCTATTTTTGATCCGCCTGGAAATCTCAATGCGGTTCGGCGTTGCCCCCTCTTTAAAGCCTCCTGCCATTTGGATCACATCTTCCAGATTCATGTTGTCTGCATAGTCAAATGAACCTGGCGCTCTCACTTCTCCCTGGATACTTACTTTATATTCGTCCCTTAGATCAAATAAAGAAGATATAGTAATCTTATCTTCTCTTTGCAAAGAGATATCTGCATCTGTACCTGCAACAATCTTAGCCACGTCAAAGGAAATCAAAGCTTGTGTATTGTCTGGATTTAAGCGACTGATATAGCCTCTGTTCAAAAAGGCATCTTCCGTTAAACCGTCTGCCTTTTTAATCAATCCCTTTAAGGTTAGACCCTTTTCCAATTCATACTGACCTGGACGAAATACTGCACCGACGATTTCCACACGGTTCTCAAAACGATCCAGAATACCCTCCACTACATATTTATCTCCATTCTTAGGCTGATAGGTATTGAACTCTGCGGCGGCTATATCCGTTAAACGTCTTTCTTTAGCCGTATTCTGGAAAACTTTAACCTTGGCAGTATAAGCTCGCATGTTAAAGCCACCGGCGAAATCCAAAACATTATGAAAAGTTTCTCCTTTCACCACTTCGTACAAAGCAGATCTTTTGATTTCACCTATAATTTCTACACGTGTTTTATATACCGGGATGTTGATCACATCCTGATCCTGTAAGCGAATATTTCCTTTTTGAATACCATTAACCAGAAAGTCATAGGCATCAATTGTACTTACAATCCTGTTGTTGCGTATCACCTGGATATTACGGAAGGATCCATTATCATTCGGGCCACCTGAAGCATACAATGCATTAAATACAGTAGCTAAAGAAGGTAAAGTATAGGTACCCGGTTTAACCACCTCTCCTGTTAAAACAACTTTAATGCTTCTGATATTACCCAGGTTAACCGTTACATTGGAACGTCCGGAACGTAATGCCGGATAGGTTTTAGACATTAATCCCCTCAATTTGGAGCTTGCCTGTTCCATAGACAAGCCTGCTACAGAAACCAGTCCTACGTATTGTAAGCGAATGGTACCGTCAGGGCTTACCTTTAAACGGTAATTGGCCTCATTATCTCCTGTCAAATCGATCAATAACTCATCATCTGGCCCGATCACATAACTTCTGGGCGTGGCCATCCTTAAATTCGGTTCAAAAGTAATTTCACTGTTTTTAAATAACTCTGAACCAAATATTTTCGGTTTAACAATACCCATTAAATCCTTTTGCAGCAAGTCTGCTTTATCAAGAGAGTCCTTCTTTTTCTTTCCCTGATTCTTATCATCCAGATATTGACGGCTGTCTTCGGTATCATCTCCCTGATCTGTTTTCTTCTTTGAACCCGTTGTAGAATCTGGATTTTGTTTCCTGATTTTCTCTACCCTCGACCTTAATTTCAGAATCTCGTCCGATTTCATTCCTTGTGCTGCAGCCATCTGTTCCAGCTGTGCATCGGTGTAACCCACAGACTCCGCTCTCTCCATCATCTGCCGGATTTGTGCATCAGATAGCTCGTCTACTTTGACATTGGCATAATTCGTCGTGGTTTGGGCCGAAAGACGTGTTGTATAAACCAAACAACTTGTTATCAGGAGGAGGACTAGGGTAAGTGTTCTTTTCATAGGTATCCGATTAGATCGGGCATTTGTAATTATAATATTATTCGAAATAGTTCAGCGTCTTAAATCCGCCGTCCTTTAAGTATTCATCTTTTTTCATCAGGTGCAGATCGGAAACCACCATATCTTTCACCAATGCAGGCAGATCGTATTTTGGAGACCAGCCCAATTGTGTTTTTGATTTGGTCGGATCACCCAGCAATAAATCTACTTCTGTAGGTCTAAAATATTTCGGATCTACTTTAACAACCGTTGTACCTGGTTTCAGGTAAATGTCATTCAAACCCAATTCTTTCACTTTTTGCTGGTCTACATCAATAACAACCCCCTTTTCATTTTCGTCTTTTCCAGAGAATTCTATCTCAATGCCCAGTTCTGCAAAACTCATTCTTACAAAATCCCGAACAGTTGTCGTAATTCCTGTAGCAATAACGTAATCTTCTGCTTTATCTTGTTGTAAGATCAGCCACATGGCTTCTATATAATCTTTTGCATGTCCCCAATCGCGTTGAGCAGATAAATTACCCAGATACAGGCAATTCTGCAGACCTAAAGCGATCTTGGCCGCTGCACGGGTAATTTTGCGGGTTACAAAAGTTTCCCCCCTTAAAGGACTTTCGTGGTTAAACAAGATTCCATTGCAGGCAAACATATTATAGGCTTCACGATAGTTTACCGTGATCCAATACCCGTAGATCTTGGCCACCGCATAAGGTGAACGTGGATAGAAAGGCGTTGTTTCGCTTTGTGGAACAGCCTGAACCAATCCATAGAGTTCCGAAGTAGAGGCCTGATAGATCCTGGTTTTCTTTTCCAATCCTAAAATCCGTACCGCTTCCAGCAACCTTAAAGTTCCTATTCCATCGGCATTGGCCGTATATTCCGGCATTTCAAAGCTCACATGCACATGGCTCATCGCCGCCAGGTTATAGATTTCATCTGGCTGGGTTTCCTGAATGATGCGGATTAAATTGGTAGAATCGGTCAGGTCACCAAAATGCAGTTTAAAATTCACTCCATTTTCATGCTGATCCTGGTACAGGTGGTCAATACGGTCTGTATTAAAAAGGGAAGAACGTCTTTTAAGACCATGTACAAAGTATCCCTTTTTTAACAGGAACTCTGCAAGATATGCGCCGTCCTGACCAGTAACTCCTGTAATTAAAGCAACTTTCATAGAAAATTATAATAAATTTAATCTGCGAATATAAGAATATTTATTTTTGTTGAATTTTAGGCAACAGGTATTGCACTGTAAACGAAACCATTCCCACTGGCGCTACAAATGATTCAGACATTGAATCAAACTGTCTCTCCAGTAAGGAATTGTGATCCCTAAAACCTTTTTTATCTTCGTTTTGTCCATTACTGAATAATGCGGCCTTTTCGCTTTGGTTACAAAAGCATCTGAGTTTACAGGTGTCACTTCGATATCAACCTCTGCAAGCTCGAAAATAGCTTTCGCAAAATCGTACCAAGAGGCTACGCCCTCGTTGCTGTAATGATAAATCCCGTACTGGGTATTGGAAGTATGTATAATATGCAAAATTACCCTGGCCAGGTCCATGGCATAGGTAGGTGTACCTACCTGGTCTGAAATCACCTGCAAATGTTCTTTCACTTGGGCCAGTTTGAGCATGGTTTTGCAAAAGTTATTCGCTTTTTCTGAATATAACCAGCTGGTCCGAAGAATAAAATAACGGTCTAAAGCTTCGGTTAAAGCCCGCTCGCCTTTAAGCTTAGAGAGTCCATAAATATTTATTGGACCAGCTTGTGCTTCTTCCGTTAAAGGAATACCCACTTTACCATCAAATACAAAATCTGTAGAGATATGGATTAAAGTCGTTTGATGCTGGGCACAAGTTTCTGCAATACGTTTTACGGCATGCTCGTTGATCTCATAAGCCAGTGCCTGATCGTCCTCTGCCTGATCTACAGCGGTATAAGCTGCACAATTGATACAGTAGACAGGTTTGTATTGTTCAAAGACTTGTTGTGTATGTTGTAAATTGGTAATGTCCAGGTCTTGCTCTGTTAAGAACACGAAGTTGAAGGTCTGCGCAGAGGATTGAACTACTTCCTGAAGACATTGTCCCAGTTGCCCTCCGCTTCCGATGATTAGAATATTTTCCATTAATTTTTGTTCACCAAATGTATTTGGATACCAACCGATACCGGATTAATTAAATACTCACCTTTATGAAATTTACTGAGAGAGCGTGTATTTGATGCATCCTGAGTGATTGTTTCCTGTCGCTCATAGGAATAAAAGAATTCCAGATTGCTTTCGGCAAAGATAGAAATCTCTTTGATAGGATTAAATTTTATTCCTAAAACTGGCGAAATTGTAAAACCCTCCTTGCTCGCGTTAACATTATTTCCAGGAATAGAACCACTAACCGATTCATATTGAGCCAGTTTATCCGGATTAACCGTCATTGAAGTTCCTGTAAATTTATTTGACCTATAACCTAAATCTAAGGCGAAATAAGGTTGAATAGCCGTATAACTGAAATTTTTCTCAAAACCCAGTTTAAAAGCATAATCTTTCATCTGTCCTTTAACCAGCTCACAATTTTCACAATTGTTAAAGAACTGGTCATCTTTTTTCAGGTAACTTCCGTTGATCCGGTAGCTAAACAGGTTATCGTTAAACTTAAGCAATACACTGTTAAAATAAGATTTCAGGTAATTGTCTGAGTTGGACTGGTTCAGGATCTTGGGCATTTGCATATAATTAAATCCCCTTATTCCGATACTATAGGCATAATCCGCATTCTGCTGGGAAAACACCGGGAGTGAAAATGTCAAAATACAAGCAGCGAGTAGTATTTTCTTCATAAATGCAATGGGCTCTTTATCAGGATAAAAATATGGATTTGCCAGGCACATTGCAAATATCCGACCAAATCTCCATTAATTCAATTTTAGCTTCTGGATCGCATCAGATATCTTTTTAGTTATTTTCTATTCTTCATCAGTTTGAGTACCGCATCTACATCCAGTTCTACACTGCTGGTGTAGGCTTTCTGAGAAACCAGTTCGCTCATCATCGTATCTGAATAATCTACAATAGCCAGGCCAGCTTCTTCTTTTCCTTGTTTATTCAGGGCATCTGTAAAGAAATAACCTGTTGTACTTTTCGGATCTGCCCAGGTACGCTCAAAATAACGGATCTGATCATGGAAGACGGTTGTATATGCATCATTTGGATAAAGTGCCTTTCCTAATTTCTTGTCCAGGGCATCTCTTAAAGCTTTAATTTCTGCTTCTGAAAACACCTTGATTTCTATCAGTTTAACAGTCTTGTCTTTAAGTGCATAGTGGATCAAGACTTTATTTACAGAATCCCCAGATTTGCCAGCCAGTTTTGCCCCATCGAATTCCAGCATTTTAGGATCTGTACTTTCAAAGATTTTATAGCCTGCCGGCGTCCAGCCATTGGAGTTTCCATGCTTCATTTTTAATCCAGCTTGTTTAACCACATCCTGAATTTGCTGTTTAAAGGTAAGGGCAGATAGATCAAAACCGCTTGAACTTCCTGAATCTGTTGCGGCCCCTGCATTTGCAGATTTCCCCGAGCCATTAGACGTTCTGCAACCCCCACCTGAATACCCAATTATTGCCGCCATTATAAAAACAATTGATCTTTTCATCCATTCAAATTAGAATATCATTAATATTGACCACCATCAACAGATATCAAACTATACCTAAGATGGATAACAAGAAGGGGTGTGAATACCCACTCTAAATTACCTCAAATTCCGTTTTACCTGCCGGAACATAAAAACAAAGATCCAGCATCACTTCTTCTCCGGTTTCCGGATTGAATAAAGTAAGCACCGGCTCCCCGTTTAATTTCTTATATGCTGCCAGCTTTCCGTAGCCCGAGATGTGGATCAATGCAGTCACATCGAATGGCATAACCATAAAGCCATTCTCCGCATCTTCAATGATAGAGTTGATCCTTGCTGCCGAATCTTCTTCCTTTAAATACATGGAAGTAGCCATCGTTTTCTCGCGGTTGGCTAAAGCCTCCCTGAGCTGGTCATAGTCCTTGTTTCTGATATAAGATGCGATTCGGGCGTAAGCACGTTTTAATTTATCACCCAACTCATCTACATCAGTTAAAGGCGTACCATTTTGCCAGGTATTCAATACATAAGGAACCTCAGCCTGAAAAGTCTGCTCATGCTCCAGGAATTTTTGCTTTTTACTTTCATCTACCTTTGGAAAGGTATAACCCTCCATAGTCTGTTTAAGCTCGAATCCGAAACGTACTTCAAATACTTTAAAGACATATTTAAATTCTGCCTGGGTATGTAAAAACTCCTGTCCTTCAAGAGGTAAAAGCTTAACATGAAGTTTTTGTTCCCCGCTTTTCGAAATACCTGAATTTAACGGCAATAAAGTACTGGCCTGCCCCCCGATACTCAGCGAAATCAAATTTATACCATTGAGCGTAACTTCAAATTTGCAGGCTAAGGCAGTAAATTCTATTTGATAATATGGTTCAATCATCTTTATACCTATTTTATGGTGTTATCTCCTTTAAGATAATAGCCTTCTCCTTGTGCCTTCATGTCTTTTAAGAAATCTGCGTAGGTATATTTACCGGTCTTTTTACCTTTTTCGAATAAATAATCCTTGTAATACTGAAATCCACTGGTCAGGCGATGGTCAACAAGATCTTTTGCGGACCTGTCAATTGCAAAAAAACGTGCCGAGGCCGTTTTCGGGTCATTATTGAGAGAAAACTGACCAGATTCCAACAGGTAAATAGTTTTCTTATCTGCACTTTCCCAAATCCTAAAGCGGTTGTCCTGTCCTCTGTCAAAAACTGCTTTGCCTAATTTAGACTCTATTGCTGTAATTAATTTTTTGGTCTCCGTTGTGGTATAGGTTTCCACCTTATAGGCTTGTATCTTTCCTGTTTTATCATTCGAATAAAAATAAACCAGGTTTGTGCCCGCAATATCATCATTTGCGTTTCCGGTGTGTCCGCTTAGGCTTGCCTTATTAAAATGAAGAACATCAGGACTCACAGACTTGAACAGTCTGTAATCCAGTTCCAGGATCTGCTTATCTTCCAGCTTGTATTTGGCAAGTGAAGCTTTATCCACTGGAAATTTAACATCTGCTAAATCAAAACTTTGAGCATTGCATGATTGTAAGATCATAAAACTTAGGGCTATTAAAATAAATGACTTCTTCATGGTGTTATAATTATTCTTTTTACTGTTTTTAATCATTGTTAATCGTTGCTTCTTGAGATAATTGTCATATTCGGAGATATGCCAGTAAGCTGCTCCAGGCTTTTCATGATATTGAACTCTTCCCAGAAAGTCCGGTTCTCCTGGTAGTTTATTGGTCGCCAATCCGCAGAGATCTTTCGGTAACTGATCCCCACATCAACCAGCAACACCACTTTTCCGATACAAGGATCCATTACCAGACCGGGTCTGTAAAATAAACCTTTATTGGTATCATAACTAAAATTATGGGTAGCGGTGATCCCAATGGTCGCCGAAGCGCCCAACGAAGCGGTTGCATGTACATCAGTCTTATTATTCGCTGCTTCAATAAGGACAAGTTTGGCTTTTAAAGTCACACCCGCCTGCAGGGTTGCGGTAATCTGAGATTTGAGCTCCCCATCAACCTGCAACCTGTCGGAAGCGGTATTGATGATGATATCTTTCACGCCTCCGGCAATCGTTCCTGTTAAAACCAAATCTATATACATATCAAATGAGATCTCGGCTTTCTCACTTTTATAGCCTTTAGAGGCCCAGTCTTTCACCATGATAAAGACATCTGCAGCCACTGTATTACCAGTTGCGGCCATTGAAGCACCTTTAAGCACCAGGTTCAAAAGATCCACCGTGAGTTCCAGGCCAATTAAGGGTTCAGAATGGAAATAGATCTTGTATTCTGTACCGATCTCCGATGTAGCGACATTTTTCTTACTTCCTCTTGCAAGCTTCCATTCCAGCCCAACAACAAATTTAGGTGCAAGCACTTTTACAATCAGCGAAGTACTGGTTCCAAACCCCGTCTTTCTAGGTGCGCCGCCCGTATTGGAAATAATCCCCCGGCTGATTTCCTTAACCGAAGAAATTAAACTGTAAAGCGTTTTTATTTCCTTTTTGAATTTCAGCGTATACTCTTCTTTTCCTCTATAAATGTCCCCTTGCTTGTTCCAGCTGGAGCTTAATTTTACTCCGAAATCTATAGCTGTAGTTTTGTTATAATCTGCATCACCTAATTTCTTGGCGGCAGCTCTAAGTTCATCTATCCTGGCCGGAGACATCTGTGCAGGTCCCTGCCAGGTCAGTTCAAGCGGATTGCTTAAGTTCAGGAAGAATTTAAAATCCCATTTGATATCGGAATAGGCCTTGACAATCAGACTTGGTTTTTGCTTGTCAGAAAAATAACGACAGGAATTGATGTAAAAAAAGAAGGAGTTTGGAGACCGCAAATGCGGGAACAAATAATCAAAGCCAGAGATCGTATTGTCCATAGGAGAATAGACATAAGGCTTTATCGTGTCTCCTTCCAATGTTAAAACATCTTTCTTATTGCTTGGTGTAGTGACACTATAGGGAACCTGTTCGATATGCTGGTCTGAAACAAAATTACATAGGCCCTTGGTGTGGAAATCCGTTATTTTAATTGGAAGTTGTTTCTGATAGGTCTTTCCAGGCTGAATGGTTTCAAAAACGAGACTTTGCGCGTCGTGGGCGAAAATCCTCAGTTTTATCGTCGTCCTCCTGTTCACATAACTTTCTTCCTTGCTCAGGCTCGGGTTGTTATTTGCCAGCATCGTTTTTCCATATCCCTTGGAAATAATGCGTGAAATGTTCACATTTTGCGAAACCAGATAGTCTACCGTGGCTTTTGCCCTTTTTTCAGACAACTCCATATTAAAACTATCTGAGCCAAATCTATCGGTATGAGATCCAAGCTCCACAGGGATATAAGGCATCTCCATCAGTATTTTGGCCATTTTATTTAAAATGGCCTTTGCTTCCGGTTTAAGATTATGCTTATTAAAATCATAAAATACCTTTTCATCAATATAAAAGGGTTTATTGGTCTTTCCTCCCTTTTTGATTTTACCCTCGTCAAATATAATGACCCGGTCTGCCCCATCAGTAATTTCAATCTTTGTGAACCGGCATAAATCTTCCCGCCCTGGTTGCGGAACTTTTTCTCCCACTTTGGCCACAGTAATATTTGTTGGCGGGGATACCGTTTTGCTCACTACTTTATTTTCCATGCGCAGGAATCTGGCATGTAAATCGTCTCCACGGTTATCCTTCACATACTGACCAGAAACCATATCCTTAACCTTAATAAAGAGCTCGGCTTTTTCCGGTCCGTCTTTCAACACAGCATACCAGGAATAGGTATTGGTGATGGACAGATTAACCACTCCGTTCACACACTCTGCATTGATGTTCCTTACTGGCAAATTTTTACCTACCCTGCGTTGGTAAATTTCGATGAACAGATTATTCCCGTTAAGACCTTCGGTAGTGATTTTCAAATAGACCTGATCTCCGTACCTCAATGCGGTTTGGCCAAGTCTGGGTCCATCTTGTGCCGCACTCCAAATCGCTTCTTTAATCAGCGGATCACATTTTCCTTGTATCAACAGACCTGTACGTGCAGTCTTGTCAATTTTATTGGATAAACTGGCATCAAGGTAAAACCAGGGCTTACTTCCACATTTATCCCTGGGAATCATGATCTTATTGAGAATAGCCCCACGGTGTTCCAGTAATATCTCTGTCCGGTTAACATCCTCAAGAAGCCAAACCAAATTACTCTTATCCGAATCTTTTGTATCCGGCAGCCATTCTGCTACTGCAAAAGAGCAATTCTCATCTGCTTTTAAAACCACCAGATTCCCTTTGCTTGAGGCGGTATAATAGTGTCCGGCCACCTGCTGTATTCTTTTTATCCCTTTAGCCATACTAATTATTCGAAAATTACGCCTTTAACGTCAACAGGTTCATCAATAATTTGTTTCACACCGACTGCTGGATTTAGCGCCTGGTTAACTTTTGGCTCTGTATTTTTAAAACTTTGACCATTTGGCTCTGCGGTTTGACCATGATCTATTATTTTTATACAGCCCGCGCCTCCAACGGGACAGGTTGCCTTGCTGCTTTCTGTTAGAATTTTACCTCCATTGGTTAAAGTGGTATGCTCATAAAAATCTTTCCACTCGGTAACCACCGCTGTGCAGGGTTTGTTGTTCTGTTTCGCACAAGAGCCAAACATATTCTTTTCAAAGGTTGACCCAATATCTTTGGTACTGGCAATATATTTTTCTGTCCCCTCCTTATCATTGGCAAATTCTCTTTTGTGCGTAAGCACTTTTAATTTATCTGGAGCAGAACCAAAATTACATAAGCATGTTGCTCCTTGTACTACAATATGTTTTTCTGCCATAGCCTTATCTATTTACCTAACAAAAAATTAAAAATATCCGTGATTTTACGTTCCTTCTTTTCATATTTCCCATCAAGAATGATCATAACTGGTTCTTTTGTTTCTTCTATTAATGGGGCCTTCTCTCCTTCTGAAGACTTAACCCGCTCAAATACCTTGACTTGTGTCTTCTGAATGGGTTCCAGATCTAATTCCCAATCTGCAACAAGGGAAACAATGGCCTTGGTTTCTGCATCTAAACGGTACAAAGCGTGATATCTTCCTGTGGCAGAAGGCTCATCGGGATAAGAAAATTTAGACAGGGCATAGCTTTGTTCCTCTTTTAAATCCCGGGCACTACGTTCGTCTGTAAGGGTACCCCGATGAACAAGCTGGACCATATGGGCTTCATTCAATATAGGGTCAATGATTTGTACAACATTAAACTGTACCGGGTCTGCCATCCCAACTATAGGAAAATAACAGGTTTGTCCTGTTTCGAAGTGCTCCCCATAGGATTGATACAATGAGGAGAAAAAGGAGGAGATGAACAGTTCCCTATAAAAAATCATGTTGACCTGCTCCACTGAAGCAATCGCTTTATCCATTAAGATCAGGTAACGCTCTGTCGTTTCCCCTTTAAAGTATTCCTGTATCACCGGCCTCTGAACTTTCCATCTTGAAATGATTTCAGGGTGATTATAAACCCCCAGGTATTTGCCTGAAAAATCAACTTCAACAAGTAAAGGATAAAAAACCTTTCCACATTCATAGGCCAGCTGATCTGCAAGCAGATCTGGCTCTATGTCATTAACGTATACCACATCCCGCTCTAGTCTGAATATCCTGGACCGGTCTATAATGGTTTTAACATAGGTCACATCCAGGTTGAATTTTACAGTATCCTCCTTACTTCCAGATGTGTAAGTATATAATACGCCATAACTGCGTTTAAAATGTGGTGGTTTTAACTGCAGTTTCAATGCATTATGATCTGTAAACTCTACCTGTTCCATAGCTATTTATAAAAACTCTGCACCTTAATCTGTTGAAATGGAACCTCTTTGTCTTTGACTTTCAAATGAACAGTTGCATCCTTTTTTGTTTTATCCAATATCACTACCAAACTGGCTTCCTCACCTTGCGGGATCTTAGAGAATACCGTGAAAGCCTCCTGTTCATCAAATTTAATTTCCGTACGCAGCTCTCTGTTCCGGTCATCCAGCCAATAGACACTGAGCTCCTCTAATACGGCATTTGGTTTAACGCTCAAGTGTTGAAGTCCCTCTCCAAACACAAAATCTCTTTCCTTATTAAAATAATCCAGGTCTATCCTTAACACTTTAGCGTTTGTCTGGATTTCGGGTTTCCAGTTGTACCGTTTCCGTAAACTCTCCCAGTAACCAAACGGGATTTTACCTGCGGCTATTTGTTCCTTTACCGAATCTGGAAGCTTTTTAACGATCACATCGATATAGGCTCCGATACCATCCTCCATAGAGGGGTAAATCTTTTTCCAATCCAGGGTTTCTATAGGTTTAGCTTTGAAAAAACCCACTTCCACTTGTTTACTTCTGGATCCGGCGAGCCAGACGACCAAATCGCCTCCTGGCGCCATCCCAACTTTAACACTGTGGTAATTCCCTTTTCCTCCTTCTTCAGAATCATCAGGATAGCCTGCAAAAAATAATGAATCTATCTTTTTGGTATCCAGTTCAAATTTCCCACCATAGTTTTTCTTTTCCGCAAAGGAAAGCCAACTGATTTCCAGTGTGTGCGGAACTTCTTTCATCTGCTCCCCGGCAATATTGACCGATCCGCTTTCGCCCCATCCGTAATTGATTGCCCGGCCATCAGGAATATAAATACTCCCCTTTTCTCCATAGAGAAGAGAACCCTTATAAATCTGTGCGGGGTAATTTGCTGGGGCGCATTCTGTTGGTATCCAATCGTATTTTTTCATTTTTTCCTGGCAAGAACTTAAAGTGAAGGAACTGACTATAATAAGTAACGTAAATAATTGTTTCATGGGCTTAAGTTGATCTCGGGTTAAAAACCACTCTTTCTCTTTCTCCCTTATCATTGATATGAGGTTCCTTACCCACACCATCCCAGCTGGAAGAAAAGTGGAGATATCGGTTTCTAAGTTCCATCAGCATATTGTGGTCCCGCACTTGTGCATTGTATTTATCTACAGGGTAGGCGCCAACATCCACCATATTTTTTAAAGACTGTAGTTGTCCGCGGCTGTTAAACACTAAGGGAGGTGCTGTTTTAAGAATGGCATAATTCTTTATCCTGGTATATACATCGGTTAAAAGCAATTTGGAATTGCTCAGTGGCGCTGTAGGAATCTTATAAACGGTACTGAGCAGGTCTTCTACAAACTGACAAGGATCGGTGCCCATTTCGAACATCAGGTGCAGAGGTATCAAGCTATACTTATTGCTCAGTACCCTGTTACCTGTCAGTTTATAGGAATTTTGGATCTTCATCTGACTACCCGTATACCAACCCTGTTCAATAAGACGGTCCCGCTCTGCTGCTACCAGTTTATCCCTGTTGATCACGGATAACATCTCTTCAGCGAGAGAAACCTCTTCATTGACATTATCCCTATAACTGCCCCCAATATCTGAATGCACCCCCGGAAGAGAGAGTTCGGTACCTGTAGTTACAGAAGTCAGTTCAAATTTTTCCCGGGTCTCATCTGCAGCCGTCAGATGTACAATCTTAGAAGCTCTGTTAATGGCATTTAAGTCCAGTTCCACCAGGTCATTACTGTGTTTAACGCCATAAGCGGATACGGTATCATACAAACCTGCAAAGCGGATCCGTACAAAGGCGATCTTCAGTTTGCTTTTTCCTGCCTGTTCTCCAAAATGCCCCCTGGCAGGTTTATCGTCTTCACTGGGAAGGGTGATTTCATGCACAAAATTTCTGGCCGCAGCGGCTCCCCGGCTAAAGCCAAAAACATCAACAGTTAAGGTGCCCACATCTTTCTTGGTATTGGCTTTGATGGTTCTAACGAGTTCCTCGCAACATTTTTTAACCTTACCCCGAATACCGGTAGAACCTTCCCCGGTTCCCATATCTTTTAAACTGTCGTAATCATCATTCGTCGTACCTATCCCTTCAATGTAAATAGAAAAATAGAGGGTTTCCTTTTTATACATCTTTTCCAGGTGATCGACATTGGTCCTGTCATTTTCGTAACTGGTATTGTCTTGCCAGAAAGAAGGCTTGGCATGTGCGGTATAAATGGGAGAATTGCTTTCTCTTCTATCTATGTTGGTGCGGTTGTTTCCTGTTCCATCAAAAAATAAACCGGCAACAATATTCACCACATCTTCTTTAGTGGCCATTTTCTCCGGTTCTCCATAGACAATGCCGTCATTAGAATTCTCCAGAATCTTCTTTGCAGCGTTGGTCTGGATATTATTGGCGTAGGCCGTATAATCCTTGGTCGCGCTTTCTTTTAGGGTTCCGCTGGAAATCTTTATGATATTGCCTTTGTTGATCATGGGTTGAGCCTTTAAAACAGATTACTTTTCTCTCCGCTATTGTTATGAATGGTTTTTGCAGCATGCTTGATTACACTACCTTCTGCACTGTTATAGGTGAGTTCCCCTGTCGCCGTTTTTGTGATATTGGTGGCCTCGCTTTGATAGGCATTACCAGCGATCTCTGTAATGTTTGCCGCATTCAGTGTATAATCTGCACCAATGTTGATCTGGTTGTTGACGCTCACCTGGGTATTCATATTATTCCCAGCCATTGTGCTGATGTCCTTTCCGACCTGGATATCCAGGTTTTCAGCTACATTGAGTTGCATATTCTTGGCATTCAAGGTCATGTTCTCATTGGCCGTAATGGTAATATTATTGCCCGTGGTATCGATATGGATCAGGTTTTTATTGATATCTGTAATGGTGATTCCATGTCCTGAAGGCCCATCATTAAATTCAATGAGGTGCCCGCTTCGGGTCGCAATGCTTTTCATATGGTTGGCATCCTGTCCGCCAGCACCTGTACTGCCATGAAAGATACTACCCATAACGAAAGGCCGGTCAGGGTCATTATATCTAAATCCGACTACAACCTGATCTCCTATTTCCGGAATAAAAACATAACCCCTGTTTTTTGCAAAGGGTTCACTGCTTCCACCATCGGGCGTTAAAACCCTGATCCAATCTGTAGTTGCATTGTCTTTTTGCCACAACATTTGTACTCTGACCCTTCCGGTTTGCGACGGATCAGCGTTATCTATTACTGTTGCAATTTGAGATTCTGCCTGAGGTGTATGCACTTGCTCTACAGAAACGGCCTCTGTATCAGCAGGAACACCTTTAAAGGCATTGTTATACCTGCTTAGACCATCTATATAGTGAGAAATCTCTGTGATTAGAAATTTACTCAATGAATCTTTGTTAAAAGACAAACCATCCTTACGGGATACCTGCACATCGGCAATGCAGCCAATATTCAATGCTGTACTCGTACTTTCTCCGGTAATGTCTGAAAGGTTGGAAGCCATTGCGGCCTTATGTTTATCGGCGAGTTTATCCAACTGGCTTTTATTTTCCACTCTTGGTTTAATCGTGGTATTGATCTCATGATCGTACACCGACGAAGACTGGGCAAGTGCATGCTGTGCATAATCATTCAAACCCTTTACTGAACCGGGTGCCTGTGCATCCAGTCTGCCATTTTCCTGCGACCTGTACGAATAATAAGAAAAATTCATTGGCAGAATCCGAACTGCCATATTCATAAAGTTCAAATTCTGGCCATGTACCAGGGTTACCGTCTTTGCTGAATTGGGTTTTCCAAAATGCAGGGTTTTTCCATCATAATAAAAAAACTCCCCATATTCTGCACTAAGGCGGTTGATAAAGCTGTAATTGCTTTCTTTAAACTGAGTAATATATTTAAGGTTTTCACTGTAAGCGGGGGCGATGGAATATTCCATATCATTAGAGGCCAGCGACGAAGTCTTTTTCTTTACAATATCACCCAGTTGCATATCACTGAAA
Source organism: Pedobacter sp. ASV19 (assembly GCF_016429005.1). Taxonomy (GTDB): domain Bacteria; phylum Bacteroidota; class Bacteroidia; order Sphingobacteriales; family Sphingobacteriaceae; genus Pedobacter. The sequence continues at coordinate 2,714 of NZ_JAELTV010000069.1, read as the reverse complement.
GACTCCAGATGCGGTCCTGTTTCCAGAAGAATGGTTGGAGAGTACCCCTTAATGATCAGATTTCCCCTAAGGCCATGGCTTTGAGATAAGTTGACCTCGCAAACAAGCCCTTTAAAGTCCATATTTCCATGATCGATACTAACAATGAAGCTTTTTCCAACCCAGGCTTTAGATTGATCGATCTTAAAAGATTGAGTCTGCTCGATCACATCCTGGTTAATGACCAGTTCAAATTCGTGGTGACGATTAAATGCCTGGGTAATCCTTAGCGAATTAAAATGCGTGATCTCCTGACCATCAATTTGTATTTCCAGATTTATTTTCTTTTCCATTGTAGGAAGCTTTGCTGTTAAAACTTAAAATTCGGCATCTTTTGGCCAGGTATTAAAGTGCAGGAACTGCCATTTATCTTGTTTACGCTGATACCAGACTGTAATATTTTCTTCTTTATTGTAGACCCATGTATATTCCCGGATCTTTACTTCGGGTGAGTACCGGTCCTTTTCAGGTATATGGTTGTAAATTTCTATTCTAAACTCAGACAAAGGGCTGGATAAATTAAAATCCTCGCTTTTAATGGGTTTTCCAAATTTGGCGGCTGCTTGTTCCGGAGACAGTTTCTTTATCGCTGCAGTATCGATTTTTTCGGTTTTGTCCATTGGATTTTCCTTTTTTATTGCCGGAGCAGGTGATTTACTTTGCCCGTCAGAGGATTGGTTCATACAGGAGATGAACAAGGTAAGGCCAAGGCCCAACAGGCAATATGCAGATTTAGCGAACATGGCTGATGTCAAATTTTACGCCCGGAATCATACTATTTAAGGTCTGTTTTATAAAATCCAGGTGCCGTTGTCTCAGCTCATTTCCTGAGTTCATGATACTGGAAAAATCGGCCAGATAAGGGCTACCTGAGGCATACTCATCGCCATGTCCGGAGGGTGTATAAGCAACATTCCCCAGTGTATGCCCAAATTCATGGGTAACCCCGAATTGGTAAGACCGAACAGGGCCGTTTATATATTTAAGTGTTTTCGTTGTATCTTCTGTATCCAGGCTGATTTCCCTGGTGTTCCACCGGATATAGCTTTGTTGAAAGGCTCCCCGTTTAATCTTTGTTACGGTAACTTTCCAGTGGGCACTGTTATCCAATACCCACTTTACATCAAAATAGGTTTTAACTGGTCCAACTTTATAATTTGCTGGTATTTTGGAACCTTGAGCCAATTTAAGCTCAAAACGGCTCCCCCAGACAGACCAGATCAGTCTGTCCACTTTGTGGTGAAAATTTTTGGTTTCTGCATAAGTCCACTTACCTGAGCCTGGAGCTATTGCCCAGCTGTATTTCCAGCGTTGCAATATCTTAAGCTCATTTCTGCCAAGATCGAGCGTAATGGCAAAATAAGGGGTTTCTTTTCTGTAAATTAACATAGGTAGATGTTATTAAGAACGGAAATTTTAGATAGGAGCCCCTAAATTGCCAGGGGCCCTCCCTTTACAATTATGCTTTTGGCCAATCGTTGGTATGCTCGGCATTACCCAGCTTTAATTTACGTGCAGAAAGCACGAAACTTAAAGTCATTGGCGTATTATCGTTTACAGCAATACCTTCGTTATACTGGATGATGTAACCATCTTCAAAAGACAATTCTTTCATCTTTGCATCTTCCTCGCCTTTTTTGAAAACGATATTACCTGATAATGGTTTGTACTGATTGTTGACCATTGATTCGATCACCGAAGTATCTTCAGTAGATTCTACTTCAATATGAATGGTTCCGCCATATACGCCAGATGATGGACGGCCTTTAGCGTCTACATCTCTGTTTAATGAAAAGCTGCACTGTAGTACATCAAATTCTTTGGACCCAAGAGTTAATCTGGTTTTGAATGCCATGATAGTATTCTTTTAAAAATTAAATAATGTTGGTTAATTGGTTACGTACCTAAAGTTACGCTTTTGGCCAGTCATTTATATGCTCGGCATTGCCAAGTTTTAACTTTCTGGCAGAGATCTGGAATTTCAGTGTCATCGGATTTTCTCCGGTGATATTGATTCCTTCTGAATACTTGACAATGTATCCATCTTCAAAATGAACTTCTTTCATTTTGGCATCCTCTTCTGTTTTTTTGATAAGCAGCGTACCGCTTAAAGGCTTGTACTGGTTGTTAACCATTGCTTCTACAACAGAGGTATCTTCAGTGGACTCGATCTCGATGTCGATCGTACCGCCATATACTCCGGAAGAGGGTCTTCCTTTTGCGTCTACATCGCGGTTTAGGGAATACGCACAATGAAGTACATCGTACTCCTTGCCCGAAAAGTCTAATCTTGCTTTGAAAGCCATAACTTTAGTTTTTGGGTGAAATATTATTTATCTATACTGCTAACGGCAAAAACTTTGCCAATAGTATATTATTTCTGAAGAAAGCCCTGAAGTGGAACTGAAGACTGTATTTGAAATGAATACTGATCGTCAGCATTATAGAAAACAGTACAACTGCCTAATTCCGCTACAACTTGCGGAAAAAAGCAGCATAGAGCATTTAGAATATCTTCTAACCTGGCTGCCAGGTAACAATAAGGAGAGAACAAAGCAAAAGTTATATTTCATCTTCAATTGCTTAATTTAACCATTTCAATGTATACGATCTGATTTTCTCCTTCTTCAGGGAAATGCGCTGCACTTATCTGAAGCTGTCTCTTATACACATCT
>NZ_JAELTV010000699.1 GCF_016429005.1 Pedobacter sp. ASV19 | reverse complement strand
CCCCCCCCCCCCCCCCCCCCCCCCCCCCCCCCCCCCCCCCCCCCCCCCCCCCCCCCCCCCCCCCCCCCCCCCCCCCCCCCCCTTTTCAATGACACGGCCACCACCGAGATCTACACCGGCTAACGTTCGTCGGCAGCGTCAGATGTGTATAAGAGACAGGATAAGTGGAATTCTGAATTAATCTGGGGGCTCTCAAATTCCAATACAAATGGACTGCAAGCAGTTACCGTGGGGCATTTTGACGGCAGATATGGTGGAAGTAATGGTGCAATTGCAGATGTAGGAGCTACTATGAAAATGGCAGATATGTTCTATACCTCGAATGGTGTACCAGTAAATGAAGACAAAACACTCAACTTTTCTAATCGTACGGAAAGAAGAACGGGCATTTATACGGAACGTTTTAATAATCTTCAGGGATATATATCCTCCAGATTGAATTTTGACAGAGAGAATCGCTTTTATGCCTCACTTTCTTTTGATGGTGGAATATGGTATCAGGAAAGCAGCCCCTCCTCAACAGATGAAAATACCTATAACATGCAGGCAAGGCAAGGTGGAGCGAGTACAGGAACTCCGTTACCAATAACAGGCTATTTTGCGAAAAAATTAATCAATTGGAAATATACCTGGGGTGCAAATAATGTCGTATCCACTGAACGTTACCCCTGGCCAAATTTTCGTTTGGCTGATCTTTACCTGCTTTATGCTGAGGCGTTAAATGAATTTTCAGGCCCAGGAAATGAAGTTTATGATTATCTAAATCGCATTAGAACAAGATCGGGACTGAAAACGATAGAGGAGTCATGGACAAATTTTTCAAATAACCCATCAAAATACCAATCAAAAGAAGGTTTGAGAGATATTATTCATCAAGAGAGAGCAATTGAATTGAGTATGGAGGGAAGCCGGTTCTGGGATTTACGCAGATGGAAGACAGCTACCGTAGAACTTAACGGAAACGTTCAGGGTTGGGATATTAATCAAGCTACTTCGGCTTTATATTATAGGCAGCTGACGTTCTTTAGTCAACGATTCGTAGCCCCAAGAGATTATCTCTGGCCAATTACAGAAAATAATCTTCTAGTTAATGAGAATCTGGTGCAAAACCCGGGTTGGTAGATATACTATTAAATATATTCACATGAAAAAACTATTTTATATTTTGAAAATAGCCGGATTAATGGCTTTGTCGTTAATGATTATTCCGGGTTGTAAAAGAGATATGTTAAATACCCCACTAGAAAAGAATACGGGAAAACC
>NZ_JAELTV010000698.1 GCF_016429005.1 Pedobacter sp. ASV19 | reverse complement strand
ACGTTCGTCGGCAGCGTCAGATGTGTATAAGAGACAGACAAGACCCCAACAAGATATGCGTCAGATACGCCCCCCAGTAAAAGCTTATGTATTTATCTTACTTTTCGACCCAGGTTTTCTCCCCTTTTTGCATTTTATCAAGGGTAGTCTGATAAGTTCCTTTCTCATTTTCAGGAACTAATGCAATAGCTTTCTGCTGCACAGCAATGGCTTCATCTTTTTTCCCGGTTCTATATAGCAGATTAGCATAGGTATCCAAAAAAGCAGGTTCTTTACTTTGCGTTTCATCTACACTTCGTTTACTCCAGGCCAGCGCCTGCGCAACACATTCCGCATCTTTGCAATTTTCAAAAATCGTCCAGGCAAAACTATTGAGCATCTGTCCATTTGTTTCTTTTCCATATTTACCCATATAAGCTAATACCGCAGATTGAAATTTTGGCCAGTTACCTGTATTCTGATAAAACTGAACCTGAAGAAGATCCGTTTGCTGACTCATATCTACTGTCGGATATTTTGACTTTGCAACAGTAATCAGAGAATCCAGATTTGCTTTGGGATTTCTCAGGTACCGGTAAACTTCTTCCTGAAGGATGATACCACCCAGCACAGCATTCGCCTTTCCTTTTCCAAGTACGGCATCAACCTTCTTCGGATCTTTAAGTAGTAACTGAAAACCTTTACTCTTACTGTTATCCGTAAATTTGCTTAGAAATTCCAGATTCTCTTTAGTATACAAATCTTTCTGTGTATCCAGATAAGCGGCTGCCAGTTTACCTGCATTTTCCTTATCATAAGCCTCTTCTGCGGCAAAAGCAAGTTGTTTTAAGGTTTCCGGAGTTTTGTTGCCCGTTTCATATTTTTTCAGCAAAGTATAATATTGCGTTTCCGGGTGCAGTGCTTTCTCCGCTTTAGCAATAAACTGATCAGCTTCTCCTCCGCCAACAATACGGTGTACCAGTTCACCATTTGGAGCAAAGATCAGGAACGTTGGGTAAGCTTGAATTTTATAGGCTTTGTTGATGGCATCAGCATCAGCATACCAGCTTTTAACCTCTTCACTGTCGCCGCTTGTTTTATCAAATTGTACCTTTATATTCACAAAGTTCTTATTAAAGAAAGTCCCGACCTTTTCCTGCGGAAAAATAGTACTGCTCATATATTTGCATGGCCCGCACCAGGTGGTAAAACAATCTACCAAAAGGTATTTATCTGTCTCTTATACACATCT
>NZ_JAELTV010000697.1 GCF_016429005.1 Pedobacter sp. ASV19 | reverse complement strand
CCCCCCCCCCCCCCCCCCCCCCCCCACCCCCCCCCCCCCCCCCCCCCCCCCCCCCCCCCCCCCCCCCCCCCCCCCCCCCACCCACTCTTTTTTACGTTCGTCGGCAGCGTCAGATGTGTATAAGAGACAGCCCCAATACCGGCAGCACCAATTTTGGTTCCAATCAGTACCGGAACATCTAAACTGGTAAATTTCACTTTATTTTCTCCGCCAGCATCATTGGTTAGCGTAGCGTTTTTACCACTTAGGTAAAGCTCGGGTTGTAAATGTATTCCTGCTGCGCCAATACGGGCCCAAAAACCTGCATAGTAACCAGCACGGTTATCGCTATCAAATGTATTGCTGGTACTAAACTTAGAGAGGTTCGCTCCCCCTTTAATACCAAATTGGAAACTTGGTAATACTTGACTGAATGCTGCTGCGCCAACAAAAAGAAATAATGCAGAAAGTAATATTTTTTTCATAACCGATGTTAATGTAAAGTATTTAAATTTATGTAAAACTAAGAATATTTTTAATTCGAAGTATATTATGTAAATTTATGTACTATTCTGTACTAGTTTAAAATCAGTTGTTTTATTCATGAGAAGTCATTTTTATGGTCAGTTATTAAATGGAATTTACCTTTAATTCTTACTCCCTAACGTTAATCTATTGCGGAACTATAACGCTCTTTATCTCCTATTATGTATATAACAGGGACCGGGGCGCCGTTCGGTGGTTTGGGTTAATGATGCTGGCAAATGCGATATGGTCACTTGGCTATGGCTTTGAACTGGCCAGTTCCACATTAACACAAATAAAGACGTTCATTAATATCGAATACATTGGAATTGTTACCCTACCCCTTACCTGGTTCTTCTTTTGTTTGAAAATGACAGGGAAGGATCGCTGGTTCAAAAAACCGGTTAATCTCCTGATGACCTTATTTATTCCGGCTGCAACTTTGATCCTGGTTTGGTCTAATGCTCACCACCACATCCACTACAAAGACCTATATGTCAGTCACAATAGCGATTTTCCAATGGCTGTAATCGTTCCAGGAATAGGATACCAAATTTTCACCATCTATTTTTATCTTTTGCTGGGAACGGGGAGCTATCTGCTCATCAGCAAATTCCTGTCTCTTATACACATCTAAAAGGGGGGGGGGGGGGGGGGGGGGGGGGGGGGGGGGGGGGGGGGGGGGGGGGG
>NZ_JAELTV010000696.1 GCF_016429005.1 Pedobacter sp. ASV19 | reverse complement strand
CCCCCCCCCCCCCCCCCCCCCCCCCCCCCCCCCCCCCCCCCCCCCCCCCCCCCTTTTCAAGCAGAAGACGGCATACGCGATAGAGCTGCCTGTCTCGTGGGCTCGGAGATGTGTATAAGAGACAGGGATAGCCTGGTGAGTTACGAATGTCTGTTGCTCCTCCAAGAAGATCGTACCCATTGGGTAAACCCATCTGTACCGAAGTATCTTTATTTCCGGCCAAGTTCTCATTCACACTATTGGCCAGTCCAGGTTGAGGCACTTCACTGATGACATCCAGTCTTGGGTCCTTATCTTTCTTTAATTGATCTATAAACGTTTTGCTCCAACGTACTTCTCTATAATCTGATAGCGTACGAAGTGCTATGGAAGTTCCATTCTGGCTATTGTAATTAGAAGCATCTGTCTGTACTAAAGCATTATCGGCCACATCGGCCAGTGTTCCGCCGGCACTCGCTTTCTCTGCCCATTTCTGTGCCATCTCCGGATCTACTTTAGTTAAACGCATAGCTAGTCGAAGCATCAAAGAATAACCAAATTTCTTCCATTTATTAATATCCCCTCTATAAATCAGATCAGCAGTTGGTTTTGGTTTTGCGGGATCCAGTTTATTAATCGCACTTTCAAGATCTGATAGCATAGCTTTGTAAATATCCTCTTGCCTATCGTATACGGGATACTTGATTCCTTGCTCAGATTTATTTGCCTGGCTATAGGGCACATCTCCATACATATCGGTAACTCTTTGCAGAATCAATACCGCCATAATATCTCCAATATTGATCAGGTTTGCATAAGTATATGCGTCCTTCTGATTTGCAAGCCGCTGCATCTGACGAATGGTTGAGGATTGTGTATACCCCTGATCAAATATTTTACCCTGATAATCGGTAAAATTTGCGGCATTGATGTACTTATCTCCATTGTTGTAATAATTGTATGTGGAAGCAAGTACCTGCATCATGGTGCTTTCATAAAGCAGCTGATAGTAGCCGATGTTGGCATAGTTAAACTGTGCTGTAGATAATAAATAGTTAGGATCGAAATTATTGCTTGTAGATTTGGTAGGGTCCATATTGATCTCATCCAACTGACTTTTTGTACAGCGGCTGAACATCAGACCTAAAAGCATTACAGTAAAAACATATTTTCTACTCATCTTTTATCTGAGTTTAAAGTTTAAATTAATGCCGAAGGTGCGAACAGCCGGCAAAGAAGAACCTTCTATACCAGCATAAGCCAGGCTTGGAGCAAACTGAGATTCAGGATCACTATCTGTCT
>NZ_JAELTV010000695.1 GCF_016429005.1 Pedobacter sp. ASV19 | reverse complement strand
CTAACGTTCGTCGGCAGCGACAGATGTGTATAAGAGACAGGATGAGGTATCAATCAATTGATATATTTCATCATTGATATTCGGCTTTATAGAAAATCTTGTTATTGGGACCCTTACCATATTGTATTCATTCCGTGAAACTCTACATCCTATTATTAACAAAATGCAGAAAACTAAAGTATTCTTTGTCATGATGAGAACATGCTATGTCAATAATTGAATATAATCCACTTAAATCTTAAGAATAATGTAAGGAGGCAGAATTTTTTCATGATGGAGAGCATAAGTAAATAATTAGATTAAAACTTCTTTCAATCAAACTTGAATTTTACATATAGCCAATTTAAAATATTTTTCATTAAAAGAAGTTAAATCTATGTTATTAAAAAAATATTTCAAATACTATCTCACTAATATTCAATTATTTAAAAAACAAAACACTACACTAACTCAATCCCCCCCTCCAGTCTGCACCCAAGAAAAATAGGTTTTCATGATCAAGCCCCAGAACCTAAAAGATTCAGCGCGATCAGAAAACCTATTTTTCACAACCAGACCTTTTAACACAGAGATGACTTCAAATAAAACCATTATTACTTACCATCCGAACCAAATTCGCCTGCAATGTAAACCTCAATGTATTTGCTAAAGGGTTATCTCTTACAGTACCAGCAAGATAGGCAACATCAATAGACATCACATTGTATTTGAAACCTGCACCAAACGTAAAGTATCTTGCATTACCTTTTTTGGGATCTTGATTATTATGATATCACTTTGTCTGCTTCCGTTTACTTGTATTTTCCCGATTGTCTGACCATATATTTTACTACTTATTAATAGAATAATACAGATGATTTTGAGCGTTGTCATATGTAGTTTGATTTAGTTGTGTTAAAATTTCTAATTACCAGTCAGGAGTCCATTTTTCTAGCAATCCTTTAGATACTTTCTCTTTAAGATAAATAGTACTAGAAGAGGTTCGTTCTTCTAAAACAAGGGAATCCCCTCGTAAAAATCTGCTTATATTACTTATGAATGAGTGACAATCACGTATTGTCGAAATTCTCACTTTTATCTTCCCAACTTTATCTATCCGGTAGTAACCCATGGCGGCTTTTGAAGGATTAAAATCATCTCTGGTTAAACTGGAAGTATCTTTTTTTGAAAAAATAAAATAAGACACTTTCCCATTGCCATAAAACTTAAAATAACTTACGTTGGGAAATCTATTTGAGTCCATTCTTTCATAGCTGTCTCTTATACACATCTCCGAGCCCACGAGAC
>NZ_JAELTV010000694.1 GCF_016429005.1 Pedobacter sp. ASV19 | reverse complement strand
CCCCCCCCCCCCCCCCCCCACCACCACCATTTTTTAATGATACGGCGACCACCGTGATATACACCGGCTAACGTTCGTCGGAAGCGTCAGATGTGTATAAGAGACAGACACAAACACCTATCCCCTATACACAAGACCAGATCAATGCTTTAGGTGAAGGAACTAACTATCAGAAAGCATTATTTAGAACGGCACCCATCACAAATGCAAATGTCTCTATGATGGGTGGTTCCGATGGAACAAAGTATTTGTTGAGTTTTAACTATTTCGACCAAAAGGGAATTATCTTAAATTCCGGTTACCAACGGGGAACAATGAGGTACAATTTTAACAGGGCAATAAGCAAAAAAATTAATTTCGGCTTGAATTCCCAGATCTCTTATGATAAGCAAAACCTGGCTAATGTAAATACAACAGGCGGTGCAGGTGGAGGCACATTGCTTGATGCGCTAAGGATCAATCCAGGTGTTCCAATTTATGACAGTAATGGTGCATTCACCTATCAAAACAGTCCGGCGGGTTATACAAACACATTGGGTAATCCGATAGCAGCGGCTACTTTAAATACAAACTCCATCACTAACCTTCGCTTGTTTGCCAATGCATTTGCAGACTATGAATTTATTAAGAATTTCAAACTTAAAGTAAGTGTTGGTACAGATGACCGTTTCTCTAAAGAACAGACCTTCAGACCAAATACAACCTTTTTAGGTGCAAGTACAAACGGCTATGCTCAAATTGTTAATCCACAGAATTTAAGCTGGTTAAATGAAAACACCCTAAGTTACAATACTATATTAAATAAGATCCACTCGATCAGCGCTGTAGTTGGATTCACTTATCAGGAATTTAAGTTTAGCAGCAATACAACAACTGCAACTGCATTAACTACAAACAATTTAGGCACAGATAATTTAAGTGTTGGAGGAAGTACAACTGCAACATCAACTGCAAATAAGATTGTACTCGCCTCGCTGCTTGCGAGGGTAAATTACAGCCTGATGGACAAATACCTCGTTACACTTTCCTACAGGAGAGACGGATCTTCTCCTTTAGGAGAAAAATATAAATGGGGGAACTTTGCATCAGGAGCTTTGGCATGGAGGGTTTCTTCAGAAGAATTCCTGAAAGACAATGAAAAGATCAGTGATCTGAAATTAAGACTTGGCTATGGTCTTACAGGTAACTCAAACATACCTGCATATTCTCCTTTACAGCAATATTCTTTTAACACCTATTATTCCAACGGCCGTATAGCTGTCTCTTATACACATCTGACGCTGCCGACGAACGT
>NZ_JAELTV010000693.1 GCF_016429005.1 Pedobacter sp. ASV19 | reverse complement strand
AGATGTGTATAAGAGACAGGCAATGGCCTGCGGAGTAATTTCTTTAGGTGCACTCCTGATCGACAAGGATATTCTAACTTATTTAAAAAAGCTGTACGATACACCAGACAGTATCATCAGCCTGCTGTCTGCAGCAGCCGCAGGCATCTTATACTACAGGAGCTTTCAAAGACGAAAAACACATCAGATGCAGATTTTCAGCAATGATGCACTGATTTTTACTGCAGTCATGCTTACTGCCAATGCTATTGCTTATCTGGGTAAGGCCATCGGCAGTAACGGCTCGCATTTTTCCTTACTGATCCTTTTATCTGTACTGATTTATGGTGTTCTAGCCTATGTTTTTAAATCCAGACTGATCTGGGCTTTTGTACTTCTTTCTCTGGGAGCGTGGTTTGGAACAGAAACAGGTTACCTTTCCAGATGGAACTGGTATTTCATAGGACTGAATTATCCGCTGCGATTTGTATGCTTTGGACTGCTGCTTACCACCTCAGCATTACTGTTAAAAAGAAATAAAAAATTCGAACTGTTTTACGGCACCACTTATATCAGCGGCATGGTCTACCTCTTTGTATCTCTCTGGCTGATCTCTGTATTTGGGAATTATGGAACACTTGAAGAATGGTACAAAGTCAAACAACTCAGCCTTTTCTACTGGGGTATTATTTCTGCAAGTATTTGCATACTCAGTATCTGGATTGGTCTAAAATACAGAGATGATATTGCCAGGGAATTCGGGATCACCTTTCTTTTTATCAATCTCTATACCCGTTATTTTGAATATTTCTGGGACAGCTGGCACAAAGCCTTGTTCTTTTCCGTTCTGGCAGCTTCATTTTGGATCATTGGCCGAAGAGCTGAAAAGATCTGGAATGTAGAATTTCTGAAAAAATAATGCTAAACTTTTATAAAGTGAATATAGACAATCTTACAAATATGGTAGGCTGATAAAGCAAAGAACAAGATGGCAATGCTCTTATTTACAATATAACTGCTCAGGTCAAACTTCTCTTTAATGTATTTGGCAAACCGCGCAAAACCATATAAAGCCAGAGCAGCACCTATCCCCGATCCAACACTAAACACGCTTAAAGAAAGATACCCAATGTCTATCCATTCATGGGAGATCAGATAGGTTCCAACAAAAAGCCAGTAAGGAATCTGCATTGGATTCAATACACCAAGTAACATACCGTAACGAATACTATCCTTTTCCGAATAATCGGCCTTTGGCATCTCTTTTCTGGACCGCCAGGTAATAATAC
>NZ_JAELTV010000692.1 GCF_016429005.1 Pedobacter sp. ASV19 | reverse complement strand
GACATCTACACCGGCTAACGGTCGTCGGCAGCGTCAGATGTGTATAAGAGACAGCACTTGTCTTGATCTGGAGCTGGTTAAAGCCAAGTTGAATATTGCCTCACCTGGTAAATTTGGGTTGTATGATGCCTATATGGCTCACGCAGTTGAATCCCTTCGGGCAGGTTCAGCTGGTTTGTCTTGTATCCAAGGGAATTACTTTCCTGAATTAATATCCTGGATCTGTACATATTATAACGAGCCTGCTATGGCAGTTCAGGTTGAGCAAGTTCAGTGTTTCCTGATTGAACATATGGAGGTGATGCACCATGTTTATCCCGTCGTTTCGAAATACTTTTTGCAACAAAGAGGTTTTGGTATTTCTACTTTTACCAGAAGAAATGTAGGGGATTTCAGTCTTCCTGTAAGAAGGAATGTAGAACAGTTGTTTAAGGCCTATGTGAGGATGCAAAACGAACTGGACATCCGCCTGACCATCTGAGGAAAGCAGCTTTAATCGTTAAGATACTTGCGTTTGTAGTCTAGAGGAGTCATGCCGGTTATCTTTTTAAAGTGCCTGTAGAAATTGGAAACATTGTTAAAGCCACAATCAAAGCAGATGATCTCGGTGGGTAATTTGTTTTCAATGAGAAAGCGGCAGGCATGACTGATGCGGATCTCGATCAAAAAATCGTAATAGGTCTTTTTTGTCATCAGTTTAAAGTATCTGCAAAAGGAAGTTACACTGAGGTTGCTCAGAGAAGCAATTTCCTCTAATGTAATGTCTTTTTTATAATTGCTTAAGGTATAGGTGCAAATCTTGTTAATGCGGGCGATCTCTGATTCATTAGATGGATAGAAGGAGTTTTTTCCGGTGACTATCGTGGTATATTCGTCTGTTTCTGCCAATACTTTTAACATGGATAGCAAAATAATGATCCGGTCAAGATTGGTTGCCTGTATAGACTGCTTCATCAATCGGGCCAGGTCCTCTTTGGCTTTGCCATGAATAACCATTCCACTTTTTGCGCGCTCAAATAGCTTCGGAACCAGGTAAGCCTCAGGTAAATTAAGTAAATATTTGCCCAGGCAATCCGGTAAAAACTGGATCACCATAGCTTCTACATTTAAATCGGGGTTGTTCTGCAGGTATTCCTCTTTGCATCGCCAGGTGTGCGGAAGATTTTCGCCTAAAAGAACCATTTCTCCCGAAGCAAAATTGCTGATGTTATTGCCTATAAAACGGACACCTTCGCCTTTTATAACATAATGCAATTCGAGTTCAGGATGATAATGCCAGACATTTCCAAAATCAGGTTTAATGTCGTGACGTATACTAAACG
>NZ_JAELTV010000691.1 GCF_016429005.1 Pedobacter sp. ASV19 | reverse complement strand
GGGAGTGTAACGTGAACTGTGTCAGTTTCAAAATTAACGCCTCTCAGAAGCCTCTATTCTCCTGAAGAATTCTGTCACCAAATTTAATATAAAGCTGTGAAAATGCCAGTCCCCAGTTATGGATTGGCATTGTCCATTTTTTACTGATATTTTTAATGACCAAATACATGAGTTTCATAAGCGCCTGTTCGGATGAGAAAGCCCCTTTTGTCTTGGTTATTTTACGGATCTGGCGATGCACACCCTCAATTGGATTGGTGGTGTAAATGACCTTTCGGATCACCTGGTCGTACTCAAAGAATGCAGAGAGGTTTACCCAGTTGTCCAGCCATGACTTACAGCTCAGGGGATATTTCTTACCCCATTTCTCTTCAAACTCCAGCAGTCTTTCATATCCCTGCTGTTCGTTACTTGCCTGATAGATTGGTTTCATATCAGCCATTACGGCCTTCTTATCTTTCTCAGGGACATAGCGCATGGATGCACGGATCTGGTGAACAATGCAAAGCTGCACCCTTGTCTTTGGGAAAATCGCCTCCACCGCTTCAGGGAAACCTTTCAATCCATCAATGCAGGCAATCAGGATGTCTTCTACACCACGCGCTTTCAAATCGGTAAGCACTGACAGCCAGAATTTGGCGCCTTCGTTTTCGGAAGTATAAAGACCTAACACATCTTTCTTGCCCTCAATGTCCACACCCAGTATATTGTAGATGGCACGGGTTTCCACCGCTCCGTTTATCCGAACCTTGAAGAACATACAATCCAGGAATACAAAGGGATAAACGGCCTCCAGCGGACGATTGCGCCATTCCTGTACTGCAGGAAGCACACTGTCAGTAATCCTTGAAATCTCAGCAGCAGAGATATCCATGGCGTACATTTCCTGCACATAATCACGCATTGCACGCGTACTCATGCCCATGGCATACATCGAGAGAATGTTCCCTTCCAGTTCCTCAGTAATGATCAGCTGACGCTTGGGGACAACCTTAGGGTCAAAGGTGCCCAGACGGTCCCGGCCGGTTTCAAGCTCAAACTCTCCCGAACTTAAGCTCCGTACTGTTTTCTTGCTTTTGCCGTTCTTGCGGTTAGCCTGACCAGCCAGTTTACTCTCGGAAATATGGTGCTCCAGCTCACCGGTCATCATAGATTCCAGAAAGTGTTTCATCATCGGGGCTAGTACGCCGTCCGTGCCAGTCATTTTCTTGCCGGCATATAAGCCAGCGATAGCTTCCTTTTTGAAGCTTTCAAAATCAAAGTCTTCTTGTGTTGCCATACTTATGTCGATAGTTTAAAGTTACACTATTGACACAGTTTGTGAAACACCCTC
>NZ_JAELTV010000690.1 GCF_016429005.1 Pedobacter sp. ASV19 | reverse complement strand
GGTTGAAAGATTCCAGCCCCCTAATTTCCAGGACAGTAAACCGCAATAGGTACCAACAGCTCCTCCAATAAAATACATTGTTACATAAATGGTATTCAAGCGACTATGCGCATGTTCATGTAGGCTATAGATACGGGCAAAATTGGTAATTTGTGTAGCTTGAACGCCAATATCCAAAAAGAAAATACTAATCATTAAAGCAATCACTGAAAAAGGCAAAACTTTAATGAGCAATATACTCCCAATCATTAAAGAAACAGAAATCCACAAAGATCTGAAGGTATTTCCTCTATCGGCAAGTTTTCCAAAATATGGAGCAACAAGTGCGCCCCCGATGGCAATCAGACCAAATAATCCTATTTTACCAGTTTGATAATTCAAAGGAACTTTACTCAGATGAAAGGTTAACGTTGTCCAAAAGGAACAAAATACACCAAAGGTAAAAGATCCCAGCAGGCAGGCTTGTCTTAATACCCTGTGTTCTTTAATCAGAGATAAAGTTGATTTTAAAAGGTCAAAGTAATTTCCTTTGAATTTGGGTGGTACATCAGGTAAGTAGAGTTTGAGCAATATGGTGATCACTAAAACCATACCCGCCGATATGCCGTAGACATACCTCCAGCCAAGCCATTCCGCAATTAAACCGCTAATAACTCTGGCCCCCAGGATACCGACAAGTATCCCGCTAAAAACTTTTCCAACTGTTTTACCTCTGTTCACCGGATCAAGCGTTGCTGCCATGGGCAAAATGATCTGGGCCGGGACAGAACATATACCAATAAGTAAGCTCAGCATATAAACTACAAGGAGTGTCTTTGCCAGGGCAAATCCAGTTAAAATCAAAGTTAGCAGACCCGCGATGAGAACAATCAGATTTTTCCTGTTGACTTTATCACCTAAAGGTAGTACAAAGAACATCCCCAGTCCATAACCTATCTGTGATAGCATGGCAACTTTGCCTATCTCCATTTCACTTGCCCCAACAGAAGCCCCTATTTCTTTCAGAATAGGCTGGTTATAATAAATATTAGCAACAATAATACCTGCAGCAACAGCCATAAGCGGGATAATTGCAGGATGTAATTTTACTTTTGGTGCTGTAGGCATAGGAATCTAAAAATTTTGATGCAAACCTAGGCCTTCAACCACCACATAAATTGTACATTTAAACAATAAATTTGTAAATAACACCAATTGGAAAGATTTATACAGCACGATGCTCTTTATATCAGGCATTTTACCACAACTGAATGGCCTTTTCCCGTGCACAACCACAATCATTTCGAACTGGCCTTTATCCATTCCGGAAATGGTTTTCATTACCTGAATGAAGT
>NZ_JAELTV010000068.1 GCF_016429005.1 Pedobacter sp. ASV19 | reverse complement strand
CCCCCCCCCCCCCCCCCCCCCCCCCCCCCCCCCCCCCCCCCCCCCCCCCCCCATTTTAGATGTGTATAAGAGACAGGGTGTATACACCGGCCGTATCTGTGGATAAACTGTTTGCTCATGCTGAGGTAGATGCAAAAGGGAGGAATGGTAGATTGGATATTAAAGCCAGATTATACCATCCTGATCAGATCGCTTCAGTAATGGTCAAGATTAATGTGAAGGATCCTTCAGGGAAAGTGGTTTATAATTTTAGCAAGCAATTGAACACCTTCAAAAGCGACTCTTTGCTGAGCAGTATCGAGGTCAGGTCGCCAAAGCTTTGGTCGCCCGATGTTCCACAGCTGTATACGGTTAACTTGAGTATAACAGCAAACGGAGAAACGGTGAAAAAGGAGGAAAAGATAGGGTTCCGGAATTTTGAGTTTGTGAAGAAGGGACCATTCATGCTGAATGGCAAGCGACTGCTCCTGCGGGGAACGCATCGTCATGAAGATCACGCTGATGTCGCCGCTGCGATGACCGAAGATATGATCCGGACGGAAATCAAGATGATGAAAGAAATGGGCGTAAATTTTATCCGTTTGGGCCATTATCAGCAATCCAGAATTGTACTTAATCTGTGTGATAGCCTGGGGATCCTGGTCTGGGAAGAAATTCCATGGTGCAGGGGAGGCTTGGGTGGCCAGATCTATCAGGACCAGGCTAAAAGAATGCTGACCCATATGGTAGAACAACATTACAATCACCCTTCTATCATTATTTGGGGAATGGGAAATGAGAATGACTGGCCGGGCGATTTCCCGGAGTTTGATCAGCAGAAAATCAGGGCTTTTATGAAAGAACTCAACGATCTCTCACACCATCTGGACCCTTCCCGAAAAACAGCCATTCGCAGGTGCGATTTCTGCAGGGATATAGTGGATGTATATTCTCCCTCTATCTGGGCAGGTTGGTACCGTGGAAATTATACAGAATATAAAGCGGTAAGTGAAGAAGAATTTAATAAAGTAGATCATTTTTTGCATGTGGAATGGGGAGGGGACAGCCATGCCAGACGGCATTCGGAGAATCCGGACAATGCCTTAAGCAAAATTAAAACTGGTGGCGGAGCAGATGAACGTGCCGGAGACGCTTCACTTTATGGTGGTGCAGCGAGGGTATCTAAAGATGGTGACTGGAGTGAAAGTTATATCAGCAATCTGATCGACTGGCATTTGAAGGAACAGGAGACCATGCCTTGGTTAAGTGGAGCAGCTTACTGGCCGTTTAAGGATTTCTCTACTCCGGTGAGGCCAGATAATCCGGTTCCTTACGTCAATCAGAAGGGGGTTATAGAAAGAGACTTCACAAAGAAAGAAGCTTTTTATGTTTTTCAGTCTTACTGGACAACCTTACCTATGGTACATATTTATGGCCACAGTTGGCCTGTGCGCTGGGGAGAAGAAGGAGAAGAGAAGATGGTTAAAGTATATTCGAATTGTGATGAGGCGGAACTATTTGTGAACGGCAAAAGTTACGGTGTTAAAAAGCGCAACAGTCAGAATTTTCCGGCTGCAGGTTTGCGCTGGCAAGTGCCCATGGTAAAAGGAAAATATACCTTTAAAGTGGTTGCTAAAAAAGGGGGAACAACAGTCACTGACCAGATTGAACAGGAATATCAAAGTGATAAATGGTCTAAACCAACGAAACTCGTTCTGCAAAAAACAAGTGAACAAGATGGAATAGCCACACTGGAGGTTAAAGCTTTTGACTCAAAAGGTATACTTTGCCTGGATGCGATAAACCTGGTGGAATTCTCTCTGACCGGCGATGGCAGTCTGATCCAGGATCAGGGAACATCAACCGGTTCCAGAAAAGTTCAGCTTTATAACGGCCGCGCCATTATCCGGGTAAAGACAAATGCAGGAAAGAGTGTGGCAGGTGTCAAATCTGCAGGTCTTCCAACCGCTTTTGTAAACTTATAAATCAGGGTAAGGTTTTGTAGGTCAGGGTAAAGGTGGTTGTCTGGCTTCCTTCCAATAAATTTAGTTTTGAGGGTTGGCTTTGCAAATTGTATTCGTAACTGCAGGTATAACCCTTTTCAGTGGATACAGCGGTTTTGCTTAATGAATTGCCTATAACCGAACAGAACAGGAATTTGTGCTGGCTTTCTATACTAAACAGGAGCGCATTTGGAACAGCATTGCAGAGTCCCTTTTTTTGATCATAAGTGTAAATGCAGGTCTCTGATTTTAGAGAAGGCTTTTCGATGTCGGTACGGGTCAGATGATCCTGCTGATCATAAGTGCAGATCTTATACTCCAATAGCTGGTCATGCAGGTCAAAAGTGCTGATATTTGATATCCGGTTACCGGAATCATATCCGATCGATAAATGACCGGTAGGCGTAAATGCCGGGCCGCTTACTTTAAATTGGTTAATGGTATTTACCCTGCCACTGGCATCCCGAAAATAATCGGATGAATAAATAAGCTGGTTGTTTTCGTAGATTTCAAAGCCGGAGGCCAATTTGTTTTTGTTGTATTTGATCAGTTCTTTCCTGCCTGTATTATCTTCTGCAGAAAGGAGCAGGTTCGAGTTTTCAAGATATTTCAGTTGTATCTGCTGTTTGGCAGATTCCAGCTTCACCGGAATAAATAGCTGACTATTATTTACAGGAGGATTGAGGATTGATGTCTCTTCCGAAGGTGTAATTTTTCTGCAAGCGGTTTCCAAAAAAATGATACCCGTTAAGGCGTATACGGTGGTTTTTAATATAAAATTCATGATGAAAAGAATTGGTTCCTTTCAAATGTGTTCTTTATTTTTACGAAAAAAAATTAATAACCTAAAAAAGAATGTAATTTCCAAAATAGGTAGTGAATGTCCTTTATTGCAGGTAGTCAATGCTTTTTTTCTGAAATTTGAAGCTATTTTATATCTTAACCAAAATAAACCGAACCTTGCCATGAACAGATTCCTTGGAACATTATTGCTGATTTTTTTAACGACGTCACTGTGGGCCGCAAAAGTAGATACTGTCCTCACCTATAGTCCCTCGATGAAGAAAAATATCAAAGCCGTAGTCGTTTTGCCAGATGGGTATGAAAGCCAGCCTCATTTTCCTGTCGTGTATCTTTTGCATGGGCATGGGGGAAGTTATAAGGATTATATCAAAAATATTCCTGCCATTAAAGATGCTGCCGACCAATTTCATATCATACTGGTGTGTGCGGATGGAAATGTGTCCAGCTGGTACCTGGACAGCCCGGAAGACTCCAGCTGGAAATATGAATCCTATGTCAGCTCAGAACTAGTGGGTTGGATTGATCAGCATTTTAAAACAATAGCCTCCCCAAAAGGGAGGGCAATTACCGGACTGAGTATGGGTGGACATGGTGCGCTTTCTCTGGCCATTAAACATCAGGATGTTTTTGGCGCTGCCGGAAGTATGAGTGGCGGACTTGATCTGCGACCTTTCCCTGACAACTGGAACATCTCCAAACGTTTGGGTACCTATGCTCAATACCCGGAAAGATGGACTGCAAATAGTGTAACCGAGATGCTGCCTCTCCTCAGCAAACATCAACTGTCTCTGATCATAGATTGTGGAAAAGACGATTTCTTTTACCAGGTTAACCTAAAATTTCATGAAAAACTGCTCTATAATAATATTCCCCATGATTTTATCATTCGTCCAGGCAGCCACAACTGGGATTACTGGTCTAATGCCATCACTTATCAGCTGCTTTATTTCCATAGATTTTTCCAAAGCTAGGCTCTGCTCCGTTTTTCTATTGTAAAATTTATCAGCTCTCTCCCAGGACAGTAGCCTGTAATATAGGTTTATAGCCCTTTCTGAAAAATATATAAAATAATTTCACCTACAAAGACTATATATTCTATATACTTTATATATTTGTACTATGAACAAAACAACCATGATTAAAAATGTTATGATGTTCCTGTGTTGTAAGCGCAGTGCTTAAGGCTGTTATGGGGTATAATATATAAGAACTTCTTCGGTCTAACCAACGGGGAAGTTTTTTTTTAATCAAAAACTTAGAATAAACATGCAAAGTTTTAGAACAGAACTTGAAAATCCTGTCGTAGAGCAGGATATCATTGATCTTGAAAAAAAGATCCGTCTCTTCAGAGAAGGTCTTATCCATGATGAAAAATTCAGGAGCCTGCGTCTGGCCAGAGGGATTTATGGCCAGAGACAACCTGGGGTGCAAATGATCCGCATTAAGCTCCCTTTTGGTAAAGTCACTTTCAGGCAACTGCTGAAAATAGCTGATGTAGCCGATGAATATGGAAGTGGTAACCTGCATTTGACCACGAGACAGGATATCCAAATGCACTATGTAAGTCTGGACAGAACGCCAGAGCTTTGGGATCAGCTGGAAAGAGATGACATCACCTTGCGTGAAGCTTGTGGAAATACCGTCCGAAATGTAACCTCGTCACCAGATTCTGGTATTAATCCGGAAGAGCCTTTTGATGTTTCACCTTATGCATATGCGGTATTTTCTTATTTCCTGAGGAATCCGATTTGCCAGGAAATGGGCCGGAAGATTAAAATTTCCTTTTCTTCTACAGAGAACGATACTGCATTCAGCTATATCCATGATCTGGGTTTTATTCCAAAGATGAATGAAAAAGGAGAACGTGGGTTTAAGGTCTTGTTTGCAGGAGGTTTAGGGGCACAACCATTTTTAGCCCATCCAGTACATGAGTTCCTTCCGGAAGATCAGATCATTCCTTATACAGAATCTGTATTGCGTGTATTTGACCGCTATGGAGAGCGAAACAACCGGAATAAAGCTCGTTTAAAATATCTGGTTCAGAAGCTTGGACTGGATGAAGTGTTGAGACTGGTTGATGAAGAACGTACGGCCAATAAATCCAAGAGTTTTAAAATTGATCTGAATACCGTTCCTCTGCCTGAACCTCCACCAGTTTTAGCGGCTGAAGCAACAGAAGCAGAAGGCACACCAGCCTATCAGCATTGGCTGGCTACCAACGTGTTTGAGCAAAAACAAAGAGGTTTTTACGGGGTCTATATTAAAGTAAGGATTGGAGATATCCGCACCTTCATGGCCAGAGAACTCGTAGCTGCCATACAGCCGTATGTTGCCGACGAGATTCGAATTACACAAAATCAAGGTTTGCTGCTGAAATTTGTACGCAAGGAAGCTTTGCCGGTTTTGTTCGAAAAGTTAAATGCACTGGGCTTTGCTGCTCCGGGTTTTGACAGCATTGCTGACATTACCACCTGCCCTGGAACAGATACCTGTAACCTGGGCATTTCTAACAGTATGTCGCTTGCGGCCACACTGGAAGAACTGGTTTATGAAGAATACCCTCATTTAATCTATGATAAAGACATCAAAGTGAAAATCAGTGGCTGTATGAACTCCTGCGGTCAGCATGGTCTGGCGCATATTGGTTTTCATGGCAGTTCGGTTAAAGCCAACGGCAAAGTGGTACCTGCCGTTCAGGTGATGTTGGGCGGTGGAACAGTTGGAGACGGTGAGGGTAGAGTATCGGAGCGTGTGATCAAAGTTCCTTCAAAAAGAGCAACCTCTGTTTTAAGAGTTGTATTGGACGATTATCACAGTAATGCGGAGGAAGGAGAAACTTTTCATCAGTATTACGATCGCTTAACCAAAGACCATTTTTATCAGTTACTGAAACCACTGGCTGATCTGACCAATCTGAAAGATGAGGAATATGTTGACTGGGGGCATGAAGAAACTTTTGAAACCGCTATTGGCGTAGGCGAATGTGCTGGTGTGGTGATCGACCTGGTTGCGACCCTTTTATTAGAAGGAGAAGAAAAACTGGGCTGGGCAAGAAGATCTTATGAGGCTGGTGCCTGGGCAGATGCCATTTACCATACGTACAGCGTTTTGGTGAATACCGCAAAAGCCTTGTTGCTGGACAAAGCAGTCAACAGCAGTACACAAGCCGGAGTGATCCGTGAGTTT
Organism: Pedobacter sp. ASV19; assembly: GCF_016429005.1. GTDB lineage: Bacteria > Bacteroidota > Bacteroidia > Sphingobacteriales > Sphingobacteriaceae > Pedobacter. The sequence goes on along the minus strand of NZ_JAELTV010000068.1, from coordinate 15,471 downwards.
GATGCCAATTATGTAGACAGCGGAGAAGTACAACTAAACGGCAGTTTCAGTGACCTGGTACTGCAAATCAATAAGAATGAACCGACTGAACAATTTGCAACCACTTATCTGGAGTCTGCAGAAAGGTTCTATCTGGAAATGAAAGCAAAAAGAGAGGGGGCGTTTCAACAATGATCACACAAAAAACCGGGTTCAAAGAACCTAAAATTACTTTAGTTGGTGCAGGTCCGGGAGATCCGGAACTGATCACGATGAAAGGAGCCAATGCGCTGAAATCAGCAGATGTGATCCTTTATGATGCTTTGGTAGATGAAGCGATTCTGGATTACGGACATGCGGATGCGATACGGATCTATGTTGGTAAAAGATCAGGAGAACATTCCTTATCCCAGGATAAGATCAATAAACTGATGGTCGACTATGCCTTGAATTACGGGCATGTGGTGCGTTTGAAAGGCGGAGATCCATTTGTTTTTGGAAGAGGCTATGAAGAACTGGACTATGCCGCCGGATACAGTATTCCGGTACAGGTTATCCCGGGTCTTTCCAGCTCCATTTCTGTTCCAGGGCTTCAGCAAATCCCGGTTACCCACAGAGGCTTAAGTGAAAGCTTTTGGGTAGTGACTGGTACAACAGCATCTGGCGCCATTTCTAACGACCTTTATGAAGCGGCGAGAACGAAAGCGACAGTTGTGGTGCTGATGGGATTGGGTAAACTGAAAGAAATTGTAAAACTTTTCCAGAATGAAGGAAAAAACAAGCTTCCTGTGGCTGCCATTCAGAGTGGTTCAACCGAAGAGGAAAAACTGGCAATCGGAATTGTAGATACCATTGAAGAAATTGTTTTAGAAAAAGGGATCAAAGCACCGGCCTTACTTGTTTTTGGAGAGGTGGTTTCTTTACACCCTTCTTTCCAGCCCATCAAAGATTTTTACAAAGCATTAAAAGAAGAACTCTAAGCAACAGACAATTTGGAAGGTAACCAGTTATTTCCCGTTTTTATTAAGCTAGATACTTTACATACCCTGGTGGTTGGCGGTGGGCCGGTCGGATTGGAAAAATTATCTGCGCTGCTGAACAATAGCCCTTCGGCAAAGATCACCTTGGTTGCGTTGGAAATCTTGCCGCAATTGAAAGAACTGGCTGTAAAATTTCCAAATGTGAGTCTCAACCAGAGGGCCTTTGAACTTGGAGATCTGGATACCGCCGAACTGGTTTTCGCTGCGACCAATAATGCAGATTTAAACGATCAGATTCGTGCAGCGGCCAAGGAACGTAAGATTCTGGCCAATTTTGCAGACAAACCCGAGCTGTGTGATTTTTATCTCGGCTCCATAGTTAATAAAGGAGATTTAAAAATTGCGATATCCACCAATGGAAAATCGCCTACGATTGCAAAAAGACTGAAAGAAACTTTAAATGATGGTTTACCCGGCGAATTAAATATAACTCTTCAACAGATGCAGGAACTCAGAAATAAACTAGAAGGCGATTTTACAGACAAGGTTAAGAAACTCAATAAAGTCACTTCCTTATTGGTCGAAGACCAGAAAAGCAGGGCGATGAAGCTGAACTTTAAATGGCTGGTCTGGATCACCATTGTACTGTCCATCTCTGTAGTGATTGCTGTTTTTTGGCACAAAGAACCAGAGTTTCAAAGTTTCCTGCTCAACCTGAACCCTGTATTCTACTGGTTTTTACTGGGCGGATTTGTTTTTGCGATGATTGACGGCGCTATAGGTATGTCTTACGGAGTAACCTCTACTTCTTTCTCTCTTGCCATGGGTATCCCACCTGCATCGGCCAGTATGGCGGTCCATTTGTCAGAGATCCTGAGTAATGGAATAGCGGGCTGGATGCATTATCGAATGGGTAATGTGAACTGGAAATTGTTCCGTTTGCTGATCATTCCTGGTATCCTGGGTGCGGTAACCGGAGCTTATTTATTGTCTTCACTGGAACATTACAGTCAGTACACCAAACCGCTGGTTTCCATTTACACTTTAATTCTGGGCGGGGTGATCTTATCTAAGGCCTATAAAACGGGTAAACCAACTGCAAAGGGAAAGATCAAAAAAATCTCTTTGCTTGGCTTGTTCGGCGGCTTTATTGATGCGGTAGGCGGAGGGGGCTGGGGCTCTATCGTTTTGTCCAGTTTAATCGCCGGAGGCAGAAATCCAAGATTTTCTTTAGGAACGGTAAAAATTACCCGTTTTTTTATAGCTTCGATGAGTTCTTTAACTTTTTTAACGATGTTGAACGGCGCCCATTGGGAAGCTGTTGCGGGCCTGGTTATTGGCAGTGCACTGGCAGCACCTATTGCGGCCAGGGTGTCCAATAAGATCTCTGTGAAAACCATTATGGTGGCCGTAGGGATTATTGTGATCCTGGTGAGTCTGCGCAGCATCTTTGGTTTTATTTTAAAATTGTTTTAAGACAATGAATACGTATTTAGCAGATATCGCGAAAGACATACAGGGCCTGGACCCGGTATCGTCACTTCAGTATTTTGCACAGAAATATCCCGGAGAGATTACCTTTTCCACCAGCTTTGGTTGGGAAGATCAGGTGATTACCGACTTGATTTTCAGGAATGATATTCCAATAGAGGTATTTACCCTGGAAACCGGGAGATTGTTTCCGGAAACTTATTATGTCTGGAACCGTACCCTGGAAATTTATAAGAAGAAAATTCACGCTTACTTTCCACAAGCGGCGTCTTTGCAGGCTATGGTTGATCAGAAAGGACCAAGCAGCTTTTATGAGTCTGTAGAAAACCGGAAAGAATGCTGTCATATCCGCAAAATAGAACCCTTAAAGCGGGCCTTAAGCGGTAAAAAAATCTGGGTAACCGGGATCAGGGCTGAGCAGTCTCTGAATCGCCACGATATGAGTAATATTGAATGGGATGAAGGTAATCAGCTGTTAAAGTTTCATCCTGTGTTCAACTGGACATTGGAAGAAATAAAGGTCTATATTAAAAAAAATAATGTGGTGTACAATACCCTGCATGATAAAGGTTTTCCAAGCATTGGCTGCGCGCCTTGTACCCGTGCAGTGAGAGACGGAGAAGATTTCCGTGCCGGAAGATGGTGGTGGGAAGATCAGTCAAAAAAAGAATGTGGTTTACATGCCACTCAACAATAAGAAATAAGATATGAGTAAGGTTAATTTAGATTATTTAGATGAGCTGGAAGCGGAGGCCATTCACATCTTACGTGAGGTAGCAGGTCAGTTTGAAAAACCAGCTTTGTTATTTTCCGGAGGCAAGGATTCAATTACGCTGGTTCGTCTGGCGGAAAAGGCATTCCGCCCTGGAAAGTTTCCTTTTCCACTGGTTCATATAGATACTGGTCACAATTTTGAAGAAACCATTACTTTTCGTGATCAGATGATTGAAAGAATCGGTGAAAAACTGATTGTGGGTTATGTTCAGGATTCCATTGATGAAGGGAAAGTGATTGAACAGACCGGTAAAAATGCCAGCAGAAATGCCTTGCAAACGGTTACTTTACTGGATACGATAGCTAAGTACGGTTTTGATGCCTGTATTGGCGGCGCCAGGAGAGATGAAGAAAAAGCAAGAGCGAAAGAGCGTATTTTTTCGGTTAGGGATGAATTTGGCCAGTGGGATCCAAAGCGTCAGCGCCCGGAACTCTGGAACATTTACAACGGCCGGATCCATAAGGGAGAGAATGTAAGGGTTTTTCCGATCAGCAACTGGACAGAGTTGGATGTTTGGAATTACATCAAGAGAGAGAAAATGGAATTGCCTTCTATCTATTTTGCGCATGAAAGGGATTGTATTACCAGAAATGGCCAGTTGATGGCGGCTTCTCCTTTTTTGAATATGGATGAGGAAGATATCGTTGAACGTAAAAAGGTGCGTTTCCGCACGGTGGGTGACATGAGCTGTACTGCTGCGGTAAGTTCAGATGCGACTGAGCTGGACGATATTATTGCAGAAATCAGCGCATCTAAAATTAGTGAACGTGGTGCCAGAATGGACGATAAAGTATCGGAAGCCGCTATGGAAGACCGTAAGAAAGGAGGATATTTTTAATGAACATATTGAAATTTTTTACCGCAGGTAGTGTTGATGATGGTAAAAGTACCCTGATTGGCCGTCTGTTATATGATACAGATTCTATCCTGGTCGACCAGCTGGAAGCATTGCAGGCCAGTAACCGTAAAAATGACGATGGTACTATTGACCTGGCCATTTTAACAGATGGTTTGAGGGCAGAGCGGGAACAGGGTATTACTATTGATGTCGCTTATAAATATTTCCAAACGGAAAAACGGAAGTTTATTATCGCTGATACTCCTGGTCATATCCAGTATACCAGGAACATGGTTACAGGTGCTTCTACAGCGAAACTGGCTATTATCCTGATTGACGCCCGTAATGGTGTGGTGGAACAAACCATCCGGCATTCCTACCTGGTTTCTTTACTTGGGATAGAACATGTAGTGGTCTGTTTAAATAAAATGGATATGGTGGGCTACAGTGAGACGGTATTTCATGCGATTACGGAGAAATATAAGGCTTTGGCGGCAGAACTTAACCTGAAGGAGGTGACCTTCATTCCGGTGAGTGCCCTGAAAGGGGATAATGTTGTCAATGAGTCTGAGCATATGCAATGGTATCAGGGCAGAAGTTTGCTGCACTTTCTCGAGAGTGTGGATGTGGAGGATGCGTTGCCTTATAACCTGGCCAGGATGCCGGTACAGTGGGTGATCCGCCCCCAGACGGATGAATTACACGATTACCGTGGTTATGCAGGTCGTATTCTAAGTGGTTCTTTTAACGTTAATGATAGGGTAACGGTGTTGCCTTCGGGACACAGTTCTGTGATTGACCGGATAGAGATCTTTGATCAGAGACCTGTGGAGGCTTTTGCCGGGCAGTCGGTTACGATTCACCTGAAAGATAATATTGACATCAGCAGAGGTGATGTATTGGTGAATTCTGATCATTTGCCACAGCGTTCGCAGGTGATCGAGGCTGATTTGTGCTGGATGGATGCGCGTCCACTGGATGACAGTATAACGTATTTGTTGCAGCACAATAGTAAGATCACTAAATGTAAGATCAGGGAGATTGTATATAAAGTGGATATCAATACGCTTGAAAAGCAGGATGCGCATGATTTTAAACTGAACGATATTGGACGTGTGGTTTTGAAAACGGCGGATGAGTTGCCTTTTGACTTGTATACCGAGAATAAGGCAAATGGTGCGGCGATATTGGTGGACAGCAGGACAAATCTGACCGTAGCTGCATTGATGTTTAGAAATGTAAGCTATTAAGTAAAAAATCGATATACTCTTCGGAGACTACGCTTTCTGCGCGCCGCTTTGCGGCCTGCTTCGAAAGCTGAGGCCTCCTCCTGAGTAATATCGATTTTTTTTATGGCGCTTAGCTGGGGGGAGAGTCCGGGCTGGGCGTACAGGAGTTTATTGGAAAATGCAACCCAATAGCAGGAAAATCAACTAACATAGACCAAGGTATCACTCAGGCACTAAGGATGACAGACTATGCGTCTTACCCGGTCACCACCCTCCTCTGCAATTTGCTAAGGAAAATTCTCGTACGCTGCGGAAAGACCTCAGAGATCTGTCCGCTCCTTCAGCGGACCTGATATCGTTAGTCTTGAAGCAGCTGTACAGAATTTTCCTACATAATTCAGCTCCTTTCCTCACTAAGCCAAAGAAATTTTATAATCTTTGTTTACCTAAGGAAACAACATGAATTTAAACATCTATCTGCAAAGAATGGGGATTGTATTGGCGTTTATGATGCTTTCTGTGTCTGCTCAGGCGCAGCATTTTAAGCTTAAAAAATTTAGTGAGGAAGATCTGGATTTTTTCCTTTTAACAGGAAAAACGCCTGCTGAAAAGCAAATCAATACTTTTTTGCACGGAGCTGAACTGCATAGTCTTCCTGGTAAGTATAAGCAAAGTCCTTTTGAATCTATACGGCCGGCTGCTGGTTCCAATCAAGGGGTAACCGGATTGAGGTATACCATGCTGAACAATACCAGCCAGATCTTTTCGGTGGAGGTGAATGGAGAATACAGTTCTGCTTCTCTCAATGAATATGGACATGTCTATAATTTTGATGCTTCTACCGGGAAACTGATCAAATTCAGGGACTTGCTTACGGATGCTGGGTATGAAGCCATAAATAAGATAGTGATTTCCAATCGTAAGAAACGGTTGAGTGCCTATCTCAAAAACATGAAAGATGTTACCGGGGAGCATAAAGCTGTTTATACGACCTATTCAGAATGTCTTCGGGATATGGAGGGGGATGAGCTCAATGACGATGACCTGAAATTCCAAAAGGAGGGGCTGCTGCTCATCAGGAGGTCCTGTTCGGGGCAGCATTATTTCCAGGCACTGGAAGACAAAGCCGATGTTTACAATAACCGCTTAACTTTAAAGTCTCTGGAGCCATATCTGAACGCCTATGGTAAATGCCTGCTACTGACTAAAAATGCGAACTGTACTCCAACTATTGCAAAAGGTTTCCATGAAGGGCTTTATACTGGAAAGATCAATCATCAATATGCGATTACTTTAGTGATTGACCGGATTTACAAAGACCGGATTTATGCTTCCTATTACTATGACAAGGTTGGAAAGGAGATCAACCTAAGGTGTAGTATGGAGAAAGGACAGTTAAAAATGAAAGAAGACAATAAGGACGGTAAGGAAAGTAATTCGCCCGCCACTTTTCAGCTTTCTTTGTCTTCTAATGGCAAGATGACCGGGACCTGGAGTAATGGAAAAAACACATACCCTGTAGAACTTCAATAAGCAAAGTACCCGGTCACCTCCTTCCTCTGCAATTTGCTGCGGAAAATTCTCGTACGCTGCGGAAAGACCTCAGAGATCTGCGGCTTCTTCAGCCGCCTGATATCGTTAGTCTTGAAGTAGCTGTACAGAATTTTCCGACATCATTCACTTCCTTTCTTGTGACGATCTGAACTTTAATCTTCGTAAAACCCCACATACTTTCAGATGGTCTATTTTCGAAATTAGATCAAATCGGGCCAGACAAAATTATTTTGACCTAAATATTTGCTTTACGTATTCTAATCCCTAATTTGAGATAGTTTTTGAAACCGTTAAATTATGGAGATTATACATGTAAGTGCCGAGTGTTATCCCGTTGCAAAAGTAGGGGGATTGGGAGATGTAGTTGGTGCTTTACCCAAATATCAGAATAAGCTTGGGCATTTTGCAAAAGTAGTGATGCCGGCCTATGAAACCCGGTTTATGCAGGAAAATGAATTTGAAGTGGTGTATGATGGCTGGGGCAAACTGGGCTTTCGTGATTTTACGGTACGGATATTCAGGGAGAAGACCAATAAACTCGGGTTTGACCTTTTTCTTGTCCATATTGCCGGGCTGACAGACCGCCCTCAGGTGTATGGTTATGACGACGATACGGAACGTTTCCTTGCTTTTCAGATTGCCATTCTGGACTGGATAGAACAATGGGAACACCAGCCGGATGTGGTCCACTGCCATGATCATCATACAGGTTTAATTCCTTTTATGATGTCACACTGCGTTCGCTACAGGAAACTCAGCAGGGTACCCAGCATTTTGACCATTCACAATGCACAATACCAGGGTCAATTCGGATGGGACAAGCTCCACTATATACCCGCATTTGATACCTGGAAATCAGGGCAACTGGACTGGAAAGGTGCGATTAATCCGCTTGCGGCTGCAATTAAATGTGCCTGGAGGGTTACAACGGTATCACCAAGCTATTTAGAGGAGATCCGTTACAATGCCAATGGCCTTGAAGAATTGCTTGCCCAGGAACGTGGGAAGTCTGTGGGTATCCTCAATGGCATTGATAATGAAGTCTGGGATCCGGCAAAAGACCCCATGTTGAATAAAAACTTTACCATAAAAACTGCAGAAAGTGGAAAAACGGCAAACAAAGCTGCGCTTTGTGATGTTTTTGGCTTGAATCCGGCAAAGCCGTTATTTACCTTTATTGGCAGGCTGGTTGGAGAAAAGGGAGCAGATTTGCTTCCTGATATTTTTTACAATGCTTTAAATCATTTTGAAGGAGAGGTTAATATATTGGTTTTAGGTTCTGGCGATCCGCAGGTAGAAGGAAGATTAATGCATTTGAAAAATTTATTTCCAAAGAATTATAATGCCTATATAGGGTATAATGAACAATTGTCTCACCAGATCTATGCGGGTGCAGACTTTCTGTTAATGCCTTCCAGAGTAGAACCTTGCGGGTTAAACCAAATGTATGCCCTGCGTTACGGTACAGTACCTGTTGTGAGAAGGATCGGAGGATTAAAGGATACCGTGATTGATATTGGAGATGGCGGATTCGGCATATGTCATGACCAGACCAGTATCTGGGATGTAGGCCACGCCATAGGAAGAGCCTATGAGCTTTATAAAGAGAAAACAAGGATGAAAGAGATCCGGAAATACATGATGCAGCTGGATCACTCCTGGGATAGGGCTGCACAAGAATATATAGATTTATACCAAATGTAAAATTAAGAGTTATGACCGAAAAAGTTTTGGGTGTTATCCTTGGCGGTGGCCAGGGTTCCCGCTTGTCTCCGCTTACCCAAACCCGCTCCAAACCAGCGGTGCCTATTGCCGGTAAGTACCGTTTAGTTGATATTCCTATATCAAATTGTTTAAATTCGGGCATACACCGCATGTTTGTACTGACACAATTTAATTCGGCATCTTTAAACAAGCATATTAAGAATACCTATCATTTCAGTCATTTCAGTGATGCTTTTGTAGACATTCTGGCTGCAGAGCAAACACCGGAGAACCCAACCTGGTTCCAGGGTACGGCAGATGCTGTAAGACAAACCATGCACCATTTGCTGAATCATGAATTTGAATATGTACTGATCCTTTCGGGAGACCAGTTGTACCAGATGGACTTTAATGAAATGCTGGAAGCGCACATTAAAATTGAGGCAGAGATTTCCCTGGCAACGATTCCGGTTACTGCAAAAGATGCAACAGATTTTGGGATACTGAAAGCCAATGAAGAAAATATTATTACTTCTTTTATAGAAAAACCGGCTGCAGAATTATTGAAAGACTGGTCTTCTGATACTGGTGAGGCGATGCATGCGGAAGGAAGAGATTTTTTGGCTTCCATGGGTATTTATATCTTTAATAAGGATTTGCTGATTAAGATTTTTGCAGAAAATCCGGATGAGAAAGACTTTGGGAAGGAGATTATTCCTCGTGTGATTGAAGAACACCGTGTCCTAAGCTTTCAATATGAAGGCTACTGGACTGATATTGGTAATATTTCCTCTTTCTTTGAGGCCAATCTTGGTCTGACAGATGACATTCCTAAGTTTAATTTGTTCGACAGCCAGCACAGTATTTTTACCCGCCCAAGGATGCTTCCACCATCTAAAATTTTAGGAACAACATTGGATAAGGCTGTAATTGCTGAGGGATGTATCCTGCAGGCAGACGACATTAAGCATACTGTAATTGGCATCCGTTCCAGGATAGGAAAGGGGACTAAAGTAGAGCACGCTTATATTATGGGCAGTGACCGGTACCAGACCCTGGAAGAGATCCAGGAGGAAACCGACCGTGGCCATCCGTTGATCGGTATTGGGGAAAGATGTGTGATTTCGAACGCGATCCTGGATAAAAACTGTAAGATCGGTAATGATGTCCAGATTATAGGGGGCACGCACCTTGCAAATGGTGATTTTGGTACTTATGCTGTTAAGGATGGTATTGTAGTGGTAAAAAAGGGCGCAATTATTCCTAATGGCACTAAAATTTAATTATTGATATTTAAACACCAGGGAGAAAACAGTCTTTTCGAAAGGAATGGAATTGACTTCCAAACTTCCCTGGTGCATTTTCATAATGTTTCGGGTAATGGTTAATCCAATACCCGAGCCATTTTTCCTTGTGGTAAAGAAGGGTACAAATATCTTATCGATCAGTTCGGGATCTACACCTTTACCATTGTCAGTTACATCGAGGAAAAGCCGGTTTTGTTCTAAACGGTAATTGATTTCAATGACTGGAAATTCACAGCCTTCAACAGCATGAATACTATTGGTGACCAGGTTAATCAGGGCTTGTTCTATGAGTTTAAGGTCTAGTTTGATGGTTATTTTTGAAGAGGTTTGTTCAATTTTTAGCTGGATGTTCTTGCCGGAAGCAAAAGGCTGCATCAGGACTTTAATGTGCTGAAGGATTTCGCCAATGGTATGGCTCTGTAGGTCAGGGGTAGGTAATTCTGCAATTAAGCGGTAATCTTTAACAAAGTCAAGAAGACCTTCGGACCGTCTTTTTATGGTTTGTAATGCAGGCTTCAGGTCTTCCAGATCTTCAGCATCCAAAGTTTCTTTATTGGCCACCATACGGTGTACTGTGTCTGATAAGGAACTGATGGGGGTTATGGAATTCAGAATTTCGTGGGAAATTACGCCGATCAGTCTGTTCCAGGCTTCCGCTTCTTTTTGCTCTATCTCGTCTTTAATGTTCTGGAAGCAGATAATGATATAATCCGTATGGTACAAGTTTAAAGGAATCACTTCTGTTGACAGTTGTGTCAGCTTATCCTGTATTTTCAGCTCTATAAATTTTTTACCACCTTCTTTAATGTTGTTGATTTCTGTTGTGAAGAAAGGCAGGTGCTTTTTTAAACGGTGCCAGTATTTATAGGCAGGGACCTGGAGCAGATTTGTAGCAGCCATATTGAAGAAAACAATTTCCGATTGGACCGTATCTATTTCTTTGTCTTTAACTACAATAACACCAACAGGAACTTGCTCCAGGATGGTTTTAATTAGCTGGAACATGGAATCCTTTTCCAGGTGGATGTCTTTATGAATTTTAATGATATCGTTGAAAGATTCATACAGTTCGGGAAAACTTCCCCGGGTCACTTTATTTTTAAAGTTAATGGTGTTGTCCTGCATCTTGACCGCCAGAATGAAGCGTTTAATGTCTTCCCTCATTTGGTTAATGTAATAGTAAAGGGAAATGATGCTGGTCAGGAGAATAAGGCCGATACCCGAAATGGTGAACCAGAGTTCTGTATGTCTGATGAGATACACCAAGAGTATGGCCAGCATATTGATAAACAATAACCGGAGGAGCAGCTGGAAGGTGAAGCTTTTAAACATTACAGGTCAAATTTTTCTATGCGTCTGTATAAAGCTGCACGGGTTAGTCCGAGTTCTGACGCAGCCCTGGAAATATTGCCTTTGTGTTTATCTATGGCTTTCTGGACCATGAGTTTCTCCATGTCTTCCAGGGCCATATCCGTCTGGATGACCGGGGCACCCCCAAATTTCTGCGGACTGAGCTGCAGGTCGTCTGCACTGATGTGCAGGCCGTCGGACATGATTACGGCTCTTTCAATGACATGCTGCAGTTCACGTACATTTCCGGGCCACTGATAACTCAACAACATCTGTTCTGCTTTGGCATCAAATTTCTGAAGGTTCTTGTGGTATTTTACATTGAAACTCTGCAGGAAATGTTCGGCCAGCAGCAAAATATCATCTCCACGGTGGGAAAGCGGAGGTAAGACGAGTTCTACGGTATTAATTCTAAACAGCAGATCCTGACGGAAAGTACCTTTGATGACCATTTCATTTAAAGGCATATTGGTGGCGGTAATTAAACGCACATTGATCTTTCTTTCCTTGCTTTCGCCAAGCCGGTTTACCGTTCTGTTTTGAATTACACTCAAGAGTTTGGCTTGCAGGGGTAAGGTCAGATTACCAATTTCATCGAGAAAAATAGTACCGCTTTCAGCCAGTTCAAAACGTCCGGGCTTATCTTCTTTAGCATCTGTAAAAGCACCCTTTGCATAACCAAAAAGTTCACTCTCAAAAAGGTTCTCATTCAAAGAGCCCAGATCTACATGCATAAAGATATTGTTTTTACGCAATGAGTGTTTATGCAGCTCATAGGCAAATACTTGTTTTCCAGTTCCGTTTTCACCAAGGATCAGCACATTGGCGTCCGTTGGAGCTACTTTGACCAGCGTACTCTGAAGCCTCTTAACAGGCTCCGAATTGCCAACGATATGTTCAAAAGCCCGCGCCATGTCTTTCTGCATGGAACTGTGGATTTTTTCCAGTTTTTTTACTTTTTTGGTCGATTGTCTTAATCTGGAGGCCGAAGACAGGGTTGCAAAAAGCTTGTCGTTTTCCCAGGGCTTGAGGATAAAATCTGTGGCTCCTTTTTTTATGGCCTGAACTGCGAGCTCAACATTACCATAGGCTGTCATTAAGATGACCACATAATCTTTGTCTATAGACAGAATATGCTCCAGCCAGTATAAGCCTTCGCGGCCATCACTTGCCCCTTTCTGGTAATTCATGTCGAGCAGAATGATGTCAATTTCGTTCCGGCTCAGCAGTACATTAATTTCTTTGGGTGATTTACAGATGATCACTTGTTTAAAATGCTGCTTCAGGAAAAGTTTAGCACTGAGCAGGATGTCGTCATCATCATCTATCACTAAAACGTTGGCATCTATCATTTTCAGGAATTAATTATGGTTATATTTTGGTTTAATGTGATCAAAAATACATAAAGTGTTCGATGATGTACAATAACTGTTCGCTTATGAACAGTTATAAGGTGGTGTTGATTTTAACTAGTTGATAATTAGTGTTATAATTATTGTTTTTTGCTTTGGCATACCCTTGGCTGATCTCCGGACAATAAGGTGATAGATCAACATGGACAAGAAAATAGAGAAAAAGAGATTCAATAAAAAAACGATACTGATGATGGTTGGTGGGCTTGTGTTTTTAGGCCTGGTGGCTTATGGATATAGTTTGTCGCTTCATAAGATATATAAAGCAGATGCGGATAAAATTACGATAAGTAAGGTTATTTACGGAGATTTTGAAGATGTAGCCTTATTAAATGCGAGTGTGGTACCTCTGACTTCGGTGATCGTAAGTTCTTCTGAAGGTGGAACTGTAGCAGAGATTTTTACCGAAAATGGTGCTTCTGTGGTAAAAGGAACGCCATTGTTAAGAATAGCGAATCCCAACGCACTTTCTAATTACACCAGTAGTGAAACCAGCATTACGGAACAGATCAATCAATTGCGGAAAGTAAGACTGGACCTGGAGCAGAATCAGCGGGTGATGAGCCAGGACATGATGGTGATTGAAAACAGTTTAAGATCGGCTACAAGAAAATATAAAACAGATAGTATTCTATATGCTAAAAAGATCATTACCAGAGAAGAATTCAGTGCCTCCAGCCAGGACTATGAGTACTATATGGGAAGGAAAGATATCCTGAAACAGGCGATAAAACAAGAAAATCAAAGTCGGGTGATGCAATTGAAGCAAATTGATGTTTCCGTGACGAGAATGAACGAGAGTTTGGAAACCATTCGTCAGAATATTGAAAACATGACTATAAAAGCACCTGTAGCCGGAAGGTTGTCTTCTTATGATCCTGTGATTGGAAAGTCTTATAATTCCAATGAAATGTTAGGAAAAATTGATGTGATGCAGGGCTATAAGCTACAAGCTGGTGTAGACGAGTACTATATTAACCGGGTAAAGGAAGGACAGAAGGCGACTTGTGAATTTGATGGGAAGACCTATCAGCTTTCAGTAAGGAAGGTGATTCCCGAAGTAACTGCCGGACAATTCCAGATAGAATTGGTATTTGAAGGTAAATCGCCCGATGAATTGAGAAGAGGTTTATCTTTACAGGTAAAACTCACCTTGTCTGATAACAGTAAATCTCTGTTGCTGGCACAAGGACAGTTCTTTCAGAGCACAGGGGGAAGCTGGGTATTTGTGGTCAAAGACGGACAGGCGACCAAAAGAAATATAAAAGTGGGCCGTAAGAACTTCAAATATTATGAAGTTATGGAAGGCCTGCAAAAAGACGAGGAGGTGATTACATCTTCTTACGATCAGTATAATCAATACGATATTATTCAAATTAATAAATAAAAATACAGTGCAGAACACTGCTTTATCTCAAAACGCTATTAAACTAAGGCTATGATAAGAATTGAAAACCTCGAAAAAGTTTATAAAACTGAAGAAATTGAAACGACAGCTTTAAATGGAATCAACCTGCATGTGAAAGAAGGGGAATTCGTTTCTATCATGGGACCATCGGGATGCGGTAAGTCTACCTTGCTAAATGTGATGGGGTTATTAGATAAACCTGAAAGCGGAAGTTACAAGTTTATGGAAACAGAATTACTGAAGCTGAATGATCGGGAACGTTCTAACTTCAGGAAGAAACATATGGGGTTTGTTTTTCAGAATTTTAACCTGATCGATGAACTTACGGTTTTTGAAAATATTGAGTTGCCGCTTATTTATAATAAAATTCCAGCTGCAGAGCGTAAAAGACTGGTTAATGAGATCATTGAAAGAATGAATATCGTGAACCGGAGCGGTCACTTTCCACAGCAGCTTTCCGGGGGACAGCAGCAACGTGTAGCGGTGGCCAGAGCCCTGGTCACCAAACCAAAACTGGTGCTGGCGGATGAGCCTACGGGTAACCTGGATAGTTCTCATGGTAACGAGGTGATGGAGCTTTTATGTGAGTTGAACGAAACGGGGACTACGATTGTGATGGTGACCCACTCTTCGCATGATGCGAGTTTTTCAAACCGGATCATCAACCTGAAAGATGGCCATGTGATCTCTGAAAAAATCAATAAAGGACGTACTGAAGAATTGATATAAGATGTTTAAACTGAATTTGAGCATAGCCCTTCGAAGCTTATGGAAACATAAGGGATATACCCTGATCAATGTGGGCGGCCTGGCCATTGGATTGGCCAGCTGTATGCTGTTGTTGCTGTATGTGGCTTATGAATGGGGTTATGACAAGCAGTTTTCCAATTACAAAACTACTTATGTGACCTACAATAACCAAACTGCAAATGGAACGATTCTTAGCTTTAATGCCACTCCGGGAGTATTGGCCGAGGCGGTTAAAGCAGAGATTCCGGGGGTAGAGCATGCGGTTCATGTGTCTTATCCCGATGAAAGATTGCTAACCTATAACCGGAATAGTTTTAAAAAGACGGCTTTGTTTACGGGGCCGGACTTTTTTAAAATATTTGATTTCAAGGTACTGAAAGGAAATCCTGCTTCGTTGTTGAAAAATCCGGATGGGGTGGTGCTTTCTCAGTCTATGGCCAGGGCATTGTTTGGAAATGAAGACCCAGTTAATAAAATTATTAAACTGGACAATACAGAGGTTTTAAAGGTGGAAGGCGTGGTGGCTAATGCTCCAAAAAACTGCAGTATCAGTTTTGATTACTTGCTTAGCTGGACCATGTTTGAAAAAATCAATCCCTGGGCAAAGGGAAATATATCTGTCTCTTATACACATCTAAAAGAGGGGGGGGGGGGGGGGGGGGGGGGGGGGGGGGGGGGGGGGGGGGGGGGGGGG
>NZ_JAELTV010000689.1 GCF_016429005.1 Pedobacter sp. ASV19 | reverse complement strand
TTGCGGGGACAAACGGTACCAATGGAACAAACGGAACAAATGGAGTTGATGGGAAATCGGTAACCAGCGGTGCAACTGCTCCAACAGGTACCGGATCAACCGGTGATACCTATATCAACACGACTACAGGCGAAACCTACGTTTACAATGGCACCACTTGGGTTTCAAATGGCAACATCAAAGGGCCTAAAGGAGATGCAGGTGCCTCAGGAGCTACTGGCCCGCAAGGTGCAACTGGTGCAGTTGGTCCACAAGGTGTTCAAGGTGCTGCGGGAACTAATGGCACAAATGGGACAAACGGTACCAATGGTGTTGATGGAAAATCTGTAACCAGTGGTACTACTGCTCCAACAGGTGCAGGATCTACTGGTGATACTTACATCAATACAACTACAGGTGAAACCTACGTATATAATGGTACGACCTGGGTTTCTAATGGCAATATTAAAGGTCCACAGGGGGATGCAGGTGCAGTTGGTCCACAAGGGGTTCAAGGTGCTGCAGGGACAAATGGAACAAACGGTACCAATGGAGTTGATGGGAAATCCGTAACCAGTGGTACTACAGCTCCGACGGGTACAGGATCAACCGGTGATACTTATATCAATACAACTACGGGTGAAACCTATGTTTATAATGGCACGACCTGGGTTTCAAATGGCAATATTAAAGGTCCACAGGGAGATGCAGGTGCCGCTGGCCCGCAAGGTGCAGTTGGTCCGCAAGGGGTTCAAGGTGCTGCAGGGACAAATGGAACAAACGGTACCAATGGAGTTGATGGAAAATCTGTAACCAGTGGTTCTACTGCTCCAACGGGTACAGGATCTACTGGTGATACTTACATCAACACGACTACGGGTGAAACCTATGTTTATAATGGCACAACCTGGGTTTCTAATGGCAATATTAAAGGTCCACAGGGAGATGCAGGAGCTGCTGGCCCTCAAGGTGCAGTTGGGCCGCAAGGCGTTCAAGGTGCTGCTGGAACTAACGGTACAAACGGAACAAACGGCACGAACGGTACCTCAGTAACCAGCGGTACTACTGTTCCAACAGGTACAGGAGCTACAGGTGATACTTACATCAACACGACTACGGGTGAAACCTATGTTTACAATGGCACAACCTGGGTTTCAAATGGTAACATCAAAGGTCCGCAGGGAGATGCAGGTGCCGCTGGCCCTCAAGGTGCAGTTGGTCCGCAAGGGGTTCAAGGCGTTCAAGGTGCCGCAGGGACAAATGGAACAAACGGTACCAATGGAGTTGATGGAAAATCTGTAACCAGTGGTACTACTGCTCCGGCAGGTACAGGAGCTACAGGTGATACTTACATCAACA
>NZ_JAELTV010000688.1 GCF_016429005.1 Pedobacter sp. ASV19 | reverse complement strand
CCCCCCCCCCCCCCCCCCCCCCCCCCCCCCCCCCCCCCCCCCCCCCCCCCCCCCCCCCCCCCCCCCCCCCCCCCCCCCCCCCCCCCCCCCCCCCCCCCCCCCCCCCCCCCCCCCCCCCCCCCCCCCCCCCCTTTTTTAATGATACGGCGACCACCGTGATATACACCGGCTAACGTTCGTCGGCAGCGTCAGATGTGTATAAGAGACAGGTACTGATGGAGGAGATAGAGAGTAAATCATCCCAGCATAAGATTCTTGTTTTTTCCCAGTTTGTAACCATGCTCGATTTGATTAAAAAGGAACTGGTACAGCGTGATATTTCATTTGAATACCTGACGGGACAATCGAGAAACAGGGCAGAAAAGGTAAACGAATTTCAGCAAAATGATGGGGTTAAGGTCTTTTTGATCAGCTTAAAGGCCGGGGGTGTTGGTCTGAATTTAACAGAGGCGGATTACGTGTATCTGGTAGACCCCTGGTGGAATCCTGCTGTGGAAAATCAGGCGATTGACAGGAGTTACCGTATTGGACAAAAGAAAAATGTGATTGCAGTAAGGTTGATTTGCCCGGGAACCATAGAAGAGAAGATCATGAGGTTGCAGGAGCAGAAGAAAGATCTCGTCAATGACCTGATCAAAACAGATGCAGCCACCTTGAAACAACTTTCGAAGAAGGACCTGCTGGAATTGTTTAATTAATAACTTAGTTTTGCAGGATTGAAGACCCTGTTGGTGAAAAACATGTATAAATATTTGGTGGTTTTTTTCTGTTGTTTACTTGGTTATTTGGCCGTGAATGCCCAGGTTACGCCTCAGCAACCGCTTGATTCTGTGGTAAAGCCTGTGTATAAATACCGGATTGTCAGAGATTCTGCGTTTTATGCAAGACAAAAATTTGTAACTGACTCCATTCTTACGCATAGTTGGCTGATTCCAGATTCTTTATTGAGCTCAACCTTGCTGATGGATAGCATTATGAAGCTGAAGGTATACAGCCGGCCGGCTGGTGAGCCCTGGTATACGATTTATAATAAAGTGAAAAAGGAAGATCTCTTCAAATCTGGAACACCTTTACCCAAAGGACAGGTATGGATTTTAGGTTTCATTGCGTTTCTGCTGGTTGTTTTTGCTATACTAAGGAATTCTTTTTCTAAACAGCTGGACAGTATTGTCCAGTCCTTCTTCAGTAACCGGATTTTAAATAATTTAAATAAGGAAGATAACCTGTTTACTTCCTGGCCGTTTTTGCTGTTATTTATACAGTTTGGTTTCACTATTGGGATGTTTTTCTATCTGGTGACGCAGTTTTACAATATTTCATATTGGGGTGGTGGATTCCGGTTC
>NZ_JAELTV010000687.1 GCF_016429005.1 Pedobacter sp. ASV19 | reverse complement strand
TCGTGGCTGTTGCACAACTAACATTCGTTAAAAAAAGGTAATTTCAGCTCTTGGCTGATTTGATTAAATTAGATCATGCAAGGGAAAAAGGATTATCAGGAAAAGCTTTTTATTCGCTTTCAGTTATCGGATTATGTTCCGAAGGACAACTTTTATAGGCAGCTGAAAGATATTTTAGATTTCAGTTTTTTATATAGCAGTACCTCAAAGTATTATGGTAAGGAGGGCCAAAAGAGCATAGACCCGGTAGTTTTTATGAAACTCATGCTGGTGGGTTACCTGGAAAACCTGAACAGTGACCGGCGTATCATTAGCACTTCGCGTATGCGCATGGATATCCTTTATTTCATAGGATACGATCTTGATGAAGAACTCCCCTGGCATTCTACCCTTAGCCGAACCCGGCAGCTTTATGGTGAGGAGGAATTTACCTCCATTTTTAAACAGGTACTAAAAAAATGCATTGATAAAGGGATGGTCAGTGGCAAGCGACAGGCAATAGATAGTGTTTTTGTGAAAGCTAATGCTTCCATGTCGAGTTTGGTAGAACGTGAAATTATGGAGGATGCTACAGCTTATAGTAGAGAGTTGACCAACAATCAGCAGCAAGACTCCACACAAGAGGCGAGCAAACCCGAAACAGGGAGCAAACTGGTTGCCCCTTCTGCTCATAAGAAAGCAAAAAGATTGAATCAGCTGCGGGTGAGTCCCTCAGATCCCGATGCACGCATGTCTTATAAAAAGGGTAAAACAACCCGGTTAAACTATTTAGGGCAGGTGAGTGTAGATACAGCAGGCCACGTTATTACCCATATCCAGGCCTTCCATGCGGATAAAAAAGATGGGCATTGCCTGCCAGAAATATTGAATCATACCATCGATAACCTTAAAGAAAATGGGCTTGAAGTAAAAGAAGTGATCGCCGATACCGGTTATAGTAATGAGCCTGCATTGTTGGCCTTGGCCGAACATAAAGTAGAGGGCTATATCCCTAACAGGCCTAATCATAAACAGGAACGTGAAGGCTTTGTTTATCAGAGCGAATATGACAGATATATTTGCCCCCAGGGGAAACACCTTACTTTCCGTCATTACCGCCACAAAGGTACAAGCACGCATAAAATTTATAAAACCCATAAAAAAGATTGCTTGAATTGTCCTTTGAAGAATACCTGTGCGGATCGCTCATCAGGCATTAAGTACATCACCGACTCAGGCATTAAAGAGCTCTATGCCCAAATGCAGCAGCGGGTAAACAGCAATAAAGGAAAAAGAATGAAAAAAATAAGATCCGGTACCGTTGAACCGGTAATAGGCACACTGGTTAATTTCACTGCCATGAAAAAAGTGAATACA
>NZ_JAELTV010000686.1 GCF_016429005.1 Pedobacter sp. ASV19 | reverse complement strand
AGATGTGTATAAGAGACAGATATTCCTTCCGGGGCTTCATGAAGACTTCTTCCAACGCCATGTCCGGCTAGATTTCTGATCACCGTATATCCCTGTTTTTTTGCTTCTGTTTCTATCAGTCTGCCAATTTCTGAAATTTTAACACCACCTCTTATTTTACCAATGGCTTTGTTAAGAATTTCCTTAGAAGCATTCACCAGACGCAGGTGATTATGGATGTCCTCACCAAGAATAAAAGAACCACCATTGTCTGCCCAAAAACCATTCAGTTCAGCAGAAACATCTATATTG
Source organism: Pedobacter sp. ASV19 (assembly GCF_016429005.1). Lineage (GTDB taxonomy): Bacteria > Bacteroidota > Bacteroidia > Sphingobacteriales > Sphingobacteriaceae > Pedobacter. The sequence continues at coordinate 925 of NZ_JAELTV010000686.1, read as the reverse complement.
ATTAAGTCACCATCCAAAAGAATTTTCTCTTCTGAAGGGATGCCATGTGCTGCTTCGTTATTTATGCTGATACAAGTCCATCCAGGAAAGTCATAAGTGAGTTTTGGTGCAGATTTAGCGCCGAAGCCTTCCAGTATCTGACCACCAAAATCATCTAGTTCTTTTGTTGACATTCCGGGCCTGGCAAAATCACGCATTTGTTTTAGGGTAGACGCTACAGCCCTGCTTACCGCCTGCATTCCTATAAATTCCTCTTCTGTACTTACTGACATAAAATTTAATTTTCAGATGATTCACAAAGTTACCAAAAATTGCCCAGTACTCTTCGAAATTGCCTCCTGTTATGCGATCTCCTTGTCATTTTCACTTACATATCTGTTTACTTTGATTACTTTAAATTTCTTAACACCTGTTGGCATTTCCCAGTCTACACGTGCTCCGCTGGTATATCCCAATAAAGCAATTCCAATTGGTGCCAGTACCGAAAGTTTATTGAGTCTCATATTTGCCTCTTCAGGTGTAACCAAATGAAAGGTAAATTCCTGAAGGGTTTCCTCATCCTGTATAGTAACCAAAGAATCCAGGACAATAGCATCCTCTGGCAAGTTATCCTTTGTAACAATCTTTGCGGACTTGAGTTCATGATGTAATTTATCCTTGTTGAAATCAGACAATCTGCTGCTTAATTTTAAATGATTGGATAACAATTCGTATTCTTTTTTGGTAATGATCAACTGGTTCTTTTCCATGATTATTGTTTTTTAATATCTATCTGTAATGAATGAATTTCGCGGTCTATGTTTACCCGCATGCTGCTTCCCGGCCCCAAGGGCTTATTCTATAATGAAAAACTGAAGGTTTGCGACAAAGAGCATGATAGGAGAAATTGCCTTACCTGCATAAAATCTGTCTCTTATACACATCT
>NZ_JAELTV010000685.1 GCF_016429005.1 Pedobacter sp. ASV19 | reverse complement strand
TCCAGCTTCGTTTTTACTACGAAAGATCCTGGCCAGAATTTGACAGTTTTATAAACTGCCTGGAACAAATCCTAATGGAACAGCAAAAAACAGAATCCATTGAAGAATATAATCCCGAAGAAGCACTGCTCAAAGAAATGAGCATAGATCAGCAAACACAAGAACTGCAATACCAAAGAAACCTGCAATCTGCGGCAGAATGTATGGTGCCCTGCGAAATGGTCAGAGCGTATGTAAGTGTACACGGGGAATATCCCGACGGCTATTTATAGAAAAACCAACAAAACATCACGCAGACGCTTTCTCTTTCTTTCTGCCCTCAATGGATAAAACACCATCTCCTTCTATCAGGAAACAAACGAGTCCCAGAAGCACAGCACATGAAAACCAGAATTCAGAATAAGGCGCAAAGATATTCTGAGGAAGGTTCACAAAGAAAACAGCCACCAGCAAGACCGGCAAATTAAGCAAACAAAACAGTCTGGTGTGCGTACCCAATGCTATAAGAAGCCCTCCAATAATGTGCAGCACAATAATCAAATGTGCCAACAAACTGATACTTAAAGCAGCACCAAGCTGAGTATCTTCCATTAAACGCGTAAATGCATGCAGATTTACAGCGAAAGAAACACCTTTCCAAATCAAGGTAATACCTAAAGCAATTCTGATGTAATCTAGCCAGGTTGGGTGATTCCGATCGCCCCAATTCTGAATCTTTTCAAATACGTTCATAGCATCAATTTTTGGTTAGATCAATATACGATTTTTTATTTGAAAAAATAAGATAAACAACTGAAGATCTTTAGAGTTACCAATTAGAAAACTTCAAAAAAGCGTGTTCTTAATAATGGTATCTGCATTGTAAGATGACAATTTTATCAAGATCCACTTTGTAAATGAGACGGTGCTCTAGATTTATTCTTCTTGACCACCACCCTGAGAGGTTATGCTTTAATGATTCAGGTTTTCCCTGCCCTTCGTATGGCGTTCGCTCTATCTCTTTAATTAAAGAATTGATCTTTTTTAATATGGCCTTATCTGTCTGTTGCCAATAAAGATAGTCCTCCCAAGCAACATCTAAAAAAATAATCTTCATTCTTCGATCAGCGACCTATCCTCTCCTAACCCCTTATTATATTCTTCAATCCCCTCCATCAATCTCGCTGCGTTCTTTGGACTTTTCAACAAATAAAAGGTTTCCATCATACTTTCATAATCAGACTTTGAAAGGACAACGACATCCTCTCCATTTGTCCTTGTAATGTATAACGGGCCTGTCTCTTATACACATCT
>NZ_JAELTV010000684.1 GCF_016429005.1 Pedobacter sp. ASV19 | reverse complement strand
CCCCCCCCCCCCCCCCCCCCCCCCCCCCCCCCCCCCCCCCCCCCCCCCCTTTTTTAATCACGTTCGTCGGCAGCGTCAGATGTGTATAAGAGACAGTAGCATCAGTTTGGCACCTAGTTTTTCTTATCAGATCACCGATAAGCTTTCTATGCTGTTTGATGTCGAATTTGGGCAGGCCAAAGGAACTTCAGTGGTCCGGTTTAATCCGTACATGCCAAAAGTTGGTGTAACCAGATCCATTGAAACGATGAACGTGCCTTATAATCGTCTGTTTGGTAGTAATGACCTTACCTATCAGACCCAAATGCTCAATCTTTTTACCCAGTTCAATTACAAAATATCTGAAGAATGGACTTCTCAAACGATCATTTCCAGATCTAGAACATCTATCAATGGCTATATATCGGCTCTGAACCAAAAAACAGATTCTACATTAGCTGCAAATATTATGAGGGGGTACACTGCTTTTATTGCTACGGATCTACAACAGAACTTTACGGGTGATTTTATGATCGGCTCTCACCGAAATCGTTTGGTTCTCGGCCTGGATTATTATAATAACGCGAATAGCTTCGACAGATTGACCATTACAGGACCATTGGTCGATTATACCAAACCAACCATTACTCAAATTAACCGGGCAACCATTGATGCTTTGGCAGTTTCTGGTGTTACACGTTCGGAAAGTAATGGAGACAACAGTTACGCTGTATACGCTTCCAATGTGATTAACGTTACAGACAGGTTACTGGCTATGCTTAGCCTTCGTCTCGATCGCTATTTTAATTTAGGAGTTACGCCTGTAAATACCGGTGTTGCAACTGGTGCATACAATCAAACAGCATTATCCCCAAAACTGGGATTAGTGTATCAGTTATTGAAGGACCGTGTTTCAGTATTCGGAAACTATATGAATGGCTTCACCAATAAACCGGGATCAGATTTTAATGGTAACTCATTTAAGCCAGAGCAGGCAAATCAGCTAGAAACAGGTATTAAAGCAGATATTTTTGATCATAAACTTGTTGGAACCATAAGCTATTACGACATCAGAGTAAAAAATATAACTAGGGATGACCCTGATCATGCTAATTTTTCCATTCAGGATGCTTCACAAAAAAGTCAGGGTATAGAGTTTGAACTCACAGCAAGTCCTTTTGCTGGCTTTAATATTATCGCCGGCTATGCCTATAATGATAGTAAATACACCAATGCAGCTTCTTCGATTAATGGGTTACGGCCTGCTTTGTCGGGTCCGGCAAATACCATTAATTTTTGGATGAGTTATCAGGTTCCAGAAGGGAAAATGAAGGGATTTGGTGCAGGTTTTGGCGGAAATCATGGAAGTTCTTCC
>NZ_JAELTV010000683.1 GCF_016429005.1 Pedobacter sp. ASV19 | reverse complement strand
CCCCCCCCCCCCCCCCCCCCCCCCCCCCCCCCCCCCCCCCCCCCCCCCCCCCCCCCCCCCCCCCCCCCTTTCAATGCCCCCCCCACCCCCCACATCTACACCGGCTAACGTTCGTCGGCAGCGTCAGATGTGTATAAGAGACAGGGCCAAAAGGCAACAGAATGATAAACAGATGTATCGACATATTAATGTATTTGCTGTAGGTAACAGGAAATACGGTATTCTTTATCCGCTCACAGCCACCCATATGGTTGCACAAAGCATTTAATGTCTTGTCAATTTCAATCTGCTGATATTTATTAATCCAACCCTCATTTAATGCCTTTTTCAAATCAATGGCATGAAGTTCTAATAAGGCGACCAAAACATTTTTGTTTTTGATGAACTGCATCTCCTCTTTAGTCAGATAACGCTCCAAACCCTTATCTGCGCGATGATTTCTTAAAGATTGGCTCAATGCGTAACACCAGGCAATTTGCCGTTTCACAAAGCGACTCTTAAAGATTTCTACTTCCTCCAGGTCATATGGGTTTTCTACAAAATACAGGATCTGTCTGGACAAGCTTCTGGAGTCATTCACGATAGCTCCCCATAAGATCCGGGCTTCCCACCAGCGGTCATAAGCCTGGTTAGATCTGAAGGCAAGTAACAGTGATATAATTGTGCCTAATAGTGCAGGGACCGCCACAGGAATCGTAATGCGTGTAACATGGAAATTCTGATAAAGGACAACAATACCTATAGAATAGGCAATTACAAAAATGAGCTCCTTTTTTATCTTTCCAAAAATATAAGTCAGCGGAATATTGTTTTTTAACAGCATAATAATCTTTTTTTAAGGTGTATAAATTATACGGGAGAGGTTTGCAACTGAGGTTCTTGTATTTTGGTGTCCATCAAGGACTCTCTGCTGTAATCCTGCTCAGAAACAGCATAAGTATCTAGCGAAATCACTTTACAGTCAGTGCGTTCTGTCAGGAATTTTGGGTCAATGCTATACTTGTTGATTTTTTTGAAATCGTAGTGTCTTGGGTAGGCAATACAGTCTACTTCCAGTGCTTCAGTGAAATTTCTAAAGGCAACAGCTGTACTGCCGTAGAAATATTCTATCCTGAAACTATGATCTGCATATTTTTCTTTATACTGACGGAGTTGTGTATAAAACTCATCACTCACATTTTCATAATCCCGGTTTCTCCTGCTCAGCATCAGCATATCTGTTATCGAATCCGATAACTTGAAAGCATGTAGAAAGATGATTTTTAACGGTTCATTTTTTAGATTTGCCACTAAGGCATCAATGATCTTTGTGCTTTCGGGGTTAAAATCTGTTGGTACCAATACTGTTTTCATAATCTTGAATATTAAATGAATAATGATTTAATACAAGAC
>NZ_JAELTV010000682.1 GCF_016429005.1 Pedobacter sp. ASV19 | reverse complement strand
GTCATTATTAAGCAAATTGGAAAAACATCTGTGAGAATAGACAAAACCTCATGAAGTTTCTTTTTATATTTTTTTTATTTTATTTAGATTGATTCCATTTAATACTTAGCTTTGGGCAAAAACTACAAAAAGCTGTGTTTAATAAAAAGCCCAAACTTAACCCGGAGGATAAGAATCTAATCCAGTATATGGATGGAGCAGGCTTTGAGCATCTATATCGTACCTATTGGAAGAAAGTATTCAGCATCATTTATCACTATACCAGCGATAAAGAAATCTCCAGCGAAATCGCACAGGATCTTTTTGCTTCTATTTGGGAACGCAGAGAGAAACTCGTGTTACGAACCACCATGGAGCAATATCTTTTTCGCTCAGCTAAACTTCAGGCTTTCGATTACCTTAGAACGAGCATACGTCAGACCCAATTGCTGGAATGTGCACTTCAAGATTATTGTGGTACACACAACTGCACAGAAGAGAAAGTAGCTTATAACGAACTTCATGGAAAATTGAATTTGCTGGTAGACCAATTGCCATGTCGCTGCAGGGAGGTTTATCGTTTAAGCCAGCAAGAAGGACTCAATAATAAGCGCATCGCCTCTGCCCTATTGATTTCGGAGAAAACTGTAGAATACCATCTGTACAAAGCTATTAGCTTTTTAAGGGCCAACCTTGAAACTTTCCAGACAAAAACTTAAAAAAATACCAGACTGAACATCAAAGATTTATAAATTATTTTATATTTTTTGATTCCAAGCCTAGGAAAATCTTCTGTTCATACAACTTGTTTTTAGAGGGCATTACAGATGCTTAAAAAGCTTTATGGAAATCAATAAAGACATTATTCAGCGTTATCACCTGGGCCTGTGCAATTCAAATGAAATCGCCGCTATAGAAGCATGGTTAGAATCAGACCAGGTAAATATGACATTTCTGGAAGGCAAAGAACTTCAACAGCTCGAAGACACGGGTTGGGAACACCTTGGGGCGCATTTAGAATTGAAGCAGAGTCATATCGTGGAGGTGCCAAACAGCAAGCTAAAAATTCGTCGATTTCGTTTAGGCTGGCAAGTTGCAGCTGGTATTGCTTTCCTGTTGGGGATTGGTGCAATGTACTTTTTGTATTATTCGGGTGTACAGAATAATCTTAATATTCAAACCAGTGCTCAACTGATTTATAAAGAAATCCATACAAAAAGAGGTGAAAAGCTCCGGGTAAATCTGCCTGACGGAACTCAGGTATGGATGAATTCTGAGAGTACATTACGCTTTCCTCAGCAATTTGCAAAGAACCAAAGATCAGTTAGTTTTAGAGGGGAAGCTTATTTTATGGTAGCTAAGAATCCGAAAAAGCCATTTATGATCACTTCGAAGCGGACCAGAATACAAGTACTG
>NZ_JAELTV010000681.1 GCF_016429005.1 Pedobacter sp. ASV19 | reverse complement strand
CCCCCCCCCCCCCCCCCCCCCCCCCCCCCCCCCCCCCCCCCCCCCCCCCCCCCCCCCCCCCCCCCCCCCTCCCACCCACCCCCCCACCCCCGCGACCTACACCGGCTAACGTTCGTCGGCAGCGTCAGATGTGTATAAGAGACAGGCTCAGGATCGTAAGGTGCTTTTTTATAAAAGTAGATCAGATTTCTGCCCGTTAAAGATAATTTAAGGCTCTTCACAAAGCTATCTTTTAAGTCAAAAGAATAACCTAAAACCAATTCACGCAGGCGTACAGTTGTAGCGCTGTACATATATTCTCCGGACACTCCATTACGTCCACCAATCGTTTGGTACCAATTCTGTGCAGAAACTGTAGATATAGGATTTCCGTTAGGATCAACTCCGTTCACAGTAACACCATTTGCATTGCGAGCATCGCCACTGGCTTTGGAAACACCATAAAAGTCTAGCATCTGTTCAGTTACAGACATTACTTTTCCGCCAAATTTTCCATCTACTAACAGAGATAAATTGAAATTTTTATAAGTAAAATTGTTGTTCCAACCCAATTGCCATTTAGGATTTGGATTGCCAAGGTAACTGAAGTCTCCACCTTGAATAATTGGCTTTCCGTTTGCGTCAATCATTACTCTTCCTTGAGCATCATGTTGTAAGACTGTTCCATAGATGTCTCCAAAGGAGCCGCCAACATTCACCTCTGATTGATAGTTTGCGCCAGAAGCACCACTAAGAATGGCGCTGCTTACTGTAGGAGACAATTCTATAACTTTATTTTTATTAAATGAGTAGTTAAGAGAGGTGTTCCATTTTAAATCTCCATCTTTCATGATGGTATAATTCGCCATAACCTCTACCCCCTGATTCTGAACATTTCCTGCATTTAAATAGGCTGATCCATAGAAACTAGGTTCCGGGGCTGCAATCAGAATCGTTTGATTGTGTGTGTTGGTTTTATAATAAGTAAAATCAATTCCCAGCCTGTTCTCTAAAAACTTCCACTCTGTACCTAATTCTATAGATTTTGTTTTCTCCGGTTCCAGAGAAGAGTAAGGAGAAACATTACCAAGCGGAGTAAGGCCGCCTGCACCAATAGTAGCGATTCCGGGGTTACTTTGATAAGCAAGGGGTGCATTTCCAACTTCTGCATAGGAGGCGCGGATTTTTGCAAAACTAACGGCTTCAGGTAGTTTGATCAATTGGCTTAATATAGCATTTGCCCCAACTGAAGGATAGAAATAGGAATCTCCGCCTTTTGTATAAGCTAAAGAAGATGCCCAGTCATTCCTTGCTGTGATGTCCAGGTATAAGGCATCATTATAGGCAATATTTGCACTTGCAAATAAAGATTGAAACTGGGTGTGGTTTTCAAGTAAATCTCCTGATGATCCTGGAT
>NZ_JAELTV010000680.1 GCF_016429005.1 Pedobacter sp. ASV19 | reverse complement strand
CCCCCCCCCCCCCCCCCCCCCCCCCCCCCCCCCCCCCCCCCCCCCCCCCCCCCCTTTTAGATGTGTATAAGAGACAGGCCATAGAGCTTTTGGGCCTGTTTAGCCGAGTCATCAACCAACTGTGGCCAGGCCAATTTTTCATCCTCTAATACTTTACGCCATTTACCCTGGTCCTCATCAACCGATAAACTGAGCAGCGTAAAATTCTTCTGACCAAACTGTTCATGTGCTTTTTTCAGAAATGGCATTTCTTTACGGCAAGGAGCGCACCAACTGGCCCAAAAATCCAGCAAAACATATTTACCTTTATAATCAGAGAGTTTAACTGTTTTACCGCTAGCATCTGAAAGTACAAAATCAGGAGCTTGCTTATTTAACAAAGCATTTTCTATTGCTGCAGGCATCTTAAGGTTCAACATTAAAGTGGCCAGCCTCGACATCCGGGCTTGTGGCCCAAGTTGCTTAATCAAATCCTGCATTTCATTAAGAGCTATTTTATTGAATAGAAATCCATTGATCACATACACAGAAACCGGATCATTTGGATATTTTTTCAACCATTCCTTTGCAGCTGTTTTACCTTTCTCTACATAATCCGCATATTTTTTCTGAAGATTTTGAGACGCTTCCGTATCGCCAATGTTTTGGGCCTTTTCCATTTGTACAGCCAGGTCTTGTGCTTCATCCATACTCATGCCACATGATTTCTCCATATAGCTGATCATTTCCCCCCATCTGTCAACAAACTGGCTTCCGCTGAAAGTTGCATCACTCAGGCGTTTTGCATTTCCAGAAACGTTCACCTCACCGGGGCCCATATGCATATAAAAACCTAGTTCTTTACTAAACTCTGGTCCAACTTGAACGATATAAAAACTACTGGAATCAGTTTTAGCGCTCAGTTCAAATTTGTGGTCCTTAATGATGGTTGAATCTGTTACTCTGGTAACAATGTCAATCAAATACACTTTTTTCCCTTCAGGAAGGGTTGGAAGATTGGCAGATACTTTTAACTTGTTTTGCGCCGATAACATGGAACAGGAGCAAATCATTCCCCCCAAAAGGAATGTAATCTTTAAACTTGGTTTCATTGTTGGTCAGTTAGGATTAGTTGTGGTTGTTGTTTATGTTAATCAAGGCATTCGAACCCTAAAAAAGGGTGAATGTGATCTTCATTTTTTTTTAAAATATCCAAAATCACCAGATAACAATATCTGATAGTCCTGTCTCTTATACACATCTAAAAAAGGGGGGGGGGGGGGGGGGGGGGGGGGGGGGGGGGGGGGGGGGGGGGGGGGG
>NZ_JAELTV010000067.1 GCF_016429005.1 Pedobacter sp. ASV19 | reverse complement strand
CCCCCCCCCCCCCCCCCCCCCCCCCCCCCCCCCCCCCCCCCCCCCCCCCCCCCCCCCCCCCCCCCCCCCCCCCCCCCCCCCCCCCCCCCCCCCCCCCCCCCCCCCCCCCCCCCCCCCCCTTTTCACTCACCCGCCCACCCCCGACAACTACACCGGCTAACGTTCGTCGGCAGCGTCAGATGTGTATAAGAGACAGGTCCGATATTTTGACGCCCATGATCTTACCAATAGACTTTTTATAATGTGTCGTAAGTACCTTTTTCGAGCCAACAAATAAACTGATCTGTTGATGTTCAACCTGGAATTTCACAGCTCCTCCATTGCTCAGATCATAACCTTAACAGGGGCAGTCCGTATATGGACTGCCCCTGTTAAGGTTATGGTATTGGTTGGTACAAAGTTTACTGCAAAGTTGCCTGTACAGTGCTGCTTACCCCATTAATAGTTAAAGTTATGTTTAGTGCTCCGGTAGCATAGTTATTTCCGGCATTTTCTTTAATGCTTATTTGCGGTGCTTTATTGCCTGTGTAAGGATAAAGCACACTTACAAATTGTTGTGTTTTATCGTTGCTTTTCTGCTTTTCGAACACAAGAGCAGGTCTTTTGAGTTCTTTTTGGTAGGCGTAGGATACCTTTCCATCCTCTTCACGAAGGGTAATTTTGTCTGTGTTTAAGGATTGAATCAACAGGTTGTTTCCATCTGCATAAGTGGTGTACACTTTCTGGCCAGTTTGATCAAATACAGGTTTACTGTCTTCTTTCAGTTGAAAATGAACGCCCAGGTTTCCGGTGGCTTTGCCAAGGGCTTTATCCAGGATTAAAAAGTATTTTTGATCAATGAACAGCACACTGCGCTGGTGGTTCAAATCAGTGTAACTTGGGTTGGTATAGGTCAGTATATCGAAGTTTTTACTGGTTTCCCATTTGTTGAGTTGTGCTTTGGTGATCACCATGTTTTCATTGTTGAGTGTAAGTGTACTGTGTACTCTGGTTTGCCTGTACCAGTTTCTCATTTTTGTGATTTCGGCGTCTCCGCTGTATACAAAACATCCGGCATCTGGTGTAAAATTACGCCCGTTGACCCAAAGTTCGAAAGTGCCGTTATCTGGCTGTGCATGAAACTCTCCCGGAGGGCTTGCTTTTAAGATCATGATGGTAGCTTTCTCTGTCCATCCGTTTCTAAAGGTATAAAAGCCGGAGGTGGTCAGTCCTTTGGATAAAAAGTCTGGTGTTTTCCCTTCTTTTCCATCGGTAGCAAAATACCTGATGGCATCGTTGTTAGGAAAGGCGCTTAACCAGGATTGGAATTGCTGCATTCTAAATCTTTTTTCGGCCAGCCACGAGTCGCCAAACATAGGTTGATTATAGTTGGGGAAAGTAATACTGATAAAAGCCATGACCATTTTTTCTACCGTTTGTTTATAGCTTGCAGGAAACTCATTTTCTACCTGTGCTTTTTGCGCTGTTCTGTAAGCTTTTAAAAAGATGTCGATAGAACTGGCATGATAAACAGGCGATAGCTCGAATTGTACGCCATCCGGATAGACTTGTTTTTTTATTTCTGCATTCAGTACTTCTATGCCACTTTTACGCCATGCAGCAGCATCATTAAATTCAGGGAAAGAAGCCCCTGTAAATAATTCTCTCTGGGCTTCAAAGAGGCGGTGGTTGCCCTCCGCAGCGTAATGTGTCGGGATATACTGTGCCTGTTCGTGGTAACTGTTTAAGAAGAACATCAGAAATTCAGGTGTTACTTCAGGTGAATTTACAAAAATCGAAAAGGTGGGTACCAGGCTTTGTAACCTGTCCGACACTTCCAGAGGTCTCCATGCAAACCGGTCGTTGTCTGCCGATAGGCCGAAAGGATTTTTCTTTGCCCAGTCGGCAAATTGAAGCATCCATTCCTTTGTATATTTCTCGTTTTTGGTGCTGCGATAGGCCAATGCCAGCGATTGCCACCATTTTACCCGGTGCAGCTGCCAGCGTACCTCATTGTCTTTTACAGGCCATAGCTGCCAGTTGATGTCTTTACCATAGTCAAAAAAGCCATAACCTTTCTGTGGTTGAAATTTGTGAAGCAGAGCGCTGTCTGCAGCAGCCCTGTTGGACGGATCGAGCGGACTGTCCAGATCAACGGTTTTTTCTGCATTGCTGAAATCTGGCGCTTTCTGCTTGTTTTTTTTGCGGTAATAATTCAGCAGTTCTTGTGCGGCTTCGTTGTATTTGGATGTGAGACAGGCACTTTTTACCTTTTCTAATCCGGGATAGTCGAGGTTGATAGCAGCAAAACTTTCCTTAGCAATTGGATGTTGCTGTGCCAGGACTTTAGACAGGGATAAGATGGCCAGTAAAAGGCCTGTTATTGTTCTTTTCATCTATTTTGCATTTATTGTAAGGGAAGTTTGATAATCCTGATGTTGTCGTGGTACGCAATGCGTGTAAGACCTTCCTGAGTTCCATATACCCCCCATTTGATGTATCCCAGGTTTCCGATACTTACGTTCCCGGCAAAAGTGCGATAGTTTGTCTTTTCGTCTACCAGCACATAATCACTTTGTCCAGGGAGTTTCATATAGGTTCTCATATACCCGGTAGGGCCGTCTGCCCATAAAACATCAACCCTGAAATCGAGCCATTGGTTTACATAAGGCCGCAAATCAGGTATAATATCTTTTATAGAGGAGGAAGCTTCATAGCGCAAGCGCATTGCGTTCCTTGCCGTGCGGAACTGAAGTGGAACGCCGGAACCACTGGTTGAATTACCGGATACTTTTAGCTGAAAAACGTTGGTTTCATAGGTTGGCCCGGAAACCCAGGATGTCCAGTCTTTCAGCAGGACGCTAAACTCGTACCGGCGTTCATCTCCGGGAAAAAACCGGGCGGAGGGTATTGATATGGCATCGCTCTCGCTTCTGAAGGATCCGTCCGAAAAATAAGTAGAGTCGCCATAAACAATTTTATGAGCAATAGCATAGTTACTGCCATTTCCGGCAGGATTAATTAGGTAAGCGGCGTCGGCTGCGGTGGCATGGGTGGCCGTTATGCCTGTGATACCGGAGCTGAAGGTGCCATTCTCATAATTTACATTCAAGATAGTATCGCCGTTATTAAAGGTTAAATTTTGAACATTAGTCAATCCTTTTTTGGTTAAATTAGCATTTGGTGACTGTTGTTGGTTCGCTAATACATTTTCTTCTTTGCTGCATGCGGTTGTTAAAAATAACAAGGCAAAGGTCACATACTTTTGCAAATTAATTGGTGTTTTCTTCATGGCAGTTTTTTGGTTAGTGTTTTATTTTTTTAATCTCTGCATACCTTTTTAAAGCTTCCAGGTAATAATAATCAGCATAATCCAGTGGCGTATCTATTTCTGAATTATACAAAAATGCGCCTACACTGTGTTTCAAAAGAAAATAATGATTTTCTCCTGGTTTGGCCAAATAAGCATCGGAAGAAAGCGATTTTAAAATCTGCTCTGCATAATCAACATATTTTTCCCCGTTTTTGACCTGCTTGCTTAAATCAAGCAAAGCGGAGGCGATAACTGCTGCCGCAGAGGCATCCCTTGGGGCACGTTCTTCTGTGTCCAATGCATTGTGCACATCGTAATCCCATACTGGTATTTTATCTTTTGGTGTACGCGGGTGGTTCATAATAAAGGCGGCAATATGCTCGGCCTGTGCTAAAAACTTAGGGTCTTTGCTGTTTTCGTAACACATGGTATAACCGTATAAGCCCCAGGCCTGGCCGCGTGCCCAGGCCGATTCGTCCGTTAAACCCTGGTGCGTGGCTTTGCGCAGTACCTTACCGGTTGCAGGATCATAATCTACCACATGGTAAGAGCTATAGTCTTTTCTATAGTGGTTTTTCATGGTTGTTGTGGCATGTGTGTTAGCTGCCACAGCATAATTTGTGTTTTTAAATTCTTTAGCTCCCCAATATAAATATTCCAGGTTCATCATATTATCGATAATAACCGGATAATGCCACCAGGAGAAGTCCCATGATTTAATGACGCCAATTTTTGGGTTAAACCGGTTGTAAAGGTGTTTGGCCCCATCGGCAAGAACAGGTAAATATGTTTTATCTCCTGTTATACGGTAGGCATTGCCATAAGAACAGTAGAGCATAAAGCCCATGTCATGTGTATTGGTGATGTTACGGACAGAATCAAGTGCCAATGTGAATTTTTTAGCTTCTTCGGCCAGATGTTGATCTCCTGTAAGTTCATATCCGTACCACAAACTGCCTGGGAAAAAGCCTGTGGTCCAATCTGTTAATCCGGCAGTTCTTACTGTTCCGTTCGGATTAACCGAGCGCGGGTTTTGACCAGGCTGATAAGTTTGTGCAGCTTTATTCAACTGAAATGCAATGACCTCAGTTGTTTTTTTGAACCAGTTTAATGGCGGGTCGTCTTGTGTTGGCGCAGCGTAACAGTTTAAAGCGATGGTGGCTGCTAATACTACTAAGCAAAATGCTTTTTTCATAGTGTTTGGATTTGAATCTTAGATATTAATTTGTATTTGTTTTGTAAAGTGAAATTAGAGTAGTTTAAAATGAAACACTTTTAATATCCACCAGAAATATTTTGAATTTGGTTAAACGTAAATTAAGCCCCGCTTTTTAAAACACCAGACTTCTCCATTTTGAAGGTATTAAAAAGCCCTTTGGTGGTAATTTATGGGAGAAAAACACTTTTTTAAACAGGCCATTCATCAAATTTGATAGCATTTTAAACAAATTTGAAACTCAAATTGCACGGTCTTGCGTTAAATTCGTTTCTTCAAATCAACCAAATTATAAATCAGATAACGATAGGTACTCTACCTAACAACCAACCATGTCCTTAACCAACCAACTTGTAAGAAAATGAAAAGAACCCTATTGATCTTATTCTTGCTGACCACATCCACCTTGCTTTTTTCACAGGAAATTATTACCGTGAAGGGTGTAGTAAGAGATGGCACAAAACAAGCCATGCCCGGGGTTTCCATTTATGAAAAGGGAACTCAAAACGCGGTGGTATCCTCCAGCAATGGTACCTACCAAATCAAAGTAAAAGCAAATGCTACGCTGACTTTTTCCTATCTGGGAACAAAATCTGTAGAGCGGCAGGTCAACAACAGAACGACTATTGATGTCCAATTGGTAGATGATGCCAATAACCTGAACGAGGTTGTGGTGACCGGCTACGGGCAAACGGTTGCGCGTAAGGACCTGACAGGTTCTGTCTCTTCTATAAGAGGTGAGGAGCTGGCCAAAGTACCAGTACAAAACATAGCACAGGCCTTACAGGGCCGTATTGCAGGTATGCAAGTTACTATGGGGAGTGGGGATCCAGGTTCGGCACCCTCCATTAAAATCAGGGGAGGTACCTCTATAACACAGAGCAATGAACCTTTATACGTAGTGGATGGGGTACCGCAAACAGAAGGTCTGGCATTTCTGGATCCAACAGATGTAGAATCTATTGATGTATTGAAGGATGCATCTGCGACCGCTATTTATGGGGCCCGTGGGGCCAATGGCGTTGTTTTGGTGACAACCAAAAAAATAAAGAGTGGAAAAACAACTATTAATTATGATGGATATGTGGGGGCTAAAACGATCACCCGTTATTTGCCGGTTTTAGATCCGTATCAATATGTACAGTATGCATATGAAAACGCGTTGCCAAATGTGGGCAGAATGGCAACCTTCTTGAATACCTATGGTTCTTTTGATTCTTTGCAAACCCGGTACGCAAACAGACCAGGAATTGATTGGCAAAAAGAAGTTTTTGATAAAACCGCTATAAGTCAATACCATAAAATAGGTATCAACGGGGGGTCGAACGAAATCAAGTACAACCTTTTCTATTCCAAAAGTAAAAATGATGGTATTTTACTGAACAGTGGGTCCAATAAAGACATTGCCAAACTCTCCGTAGTAAACAATATTGGTAAGGATGTGACCGTAACAGGTATTGTAAATTATTCTGATCAGTTTATATATGGTACGGGAGGTACGCAAACTGGTGGAAATGCCCGCTTAAGCTTTTTGCAAACCTTGCTGCAATACCGGCCGATAAATGGAAAAAACAACAACGATCTGGATTTGATTGATGATACCATAGATCCTTTAGATAACCAGGGCAACCCGGCATTTCAAAGTCCATTGATCTCGCTTAATTCCAGGAAGATAGAACAGTCTGTTAAAAATTTAAATGCCAGTGCAACCATCAGGTATAATTTTCTAAAAAACTTATCCTACAATGGATTGGTGAGTTTTAACACTCAAACCAATAAAATAAAAACCTTTATTGATGCGACCAATATTCAGGCCATAAGAGCTGGTGGGCCAAATGGTGGTATAAGCGATGCTTTAACACAAAGGCTATCTTACAACAACGTCATTACCTATGCCAATATCTTTGGAAAAGAGCATAAAATGGATGTATCGATAGGGCAGGAGTATATTTATAATTACGGAGAAAACTTTTCGGCCAGTGCGGCTGGCTTCCCAGTTGTTAACAATGGTTTTGATAACCTTGGGGCCGGAACCATTGCCAATTTCCCCACTTCGTATGCAGAAGACGATAAACTCTTGTCCTTTTTCGCCAGAGCAAATTATTCGTATAAAGGTAGATATCTGTTAAGCGCATCGATCAGAAGAGATGGCTCATCAAAGTTTGGTGAGGAAAATGTTTTTGGATACTTCCCATCTGCTGCCTTGGCCTGGAAAATCAATGAAGAAGCTTTTATGAAACAATTCAGCGCGGTCTCGGATCTGAAACTCCGTGTAAGTTATGGTAGCTCGGGCAACAACCGTATTGCGAATTATGCCGCCCTGGGTACCTATGTTACCGGTAACTATCCGCTCAGTAACCAGGTGATCAGTGCAGTGTATCAGGCAAATTTAGCCAATCCTTTCCTGAAATGGGAAACAGTAGTGCAGAAGAATATTGGTTTGGATCTGGGCTTATTTAAGCAAAGAATTATGCTGACTACGGAATTATATGACAACCGGTCTAAAGATTTGTTGTACAACACCAGAATCCCGGCAAGTTCTGGTTTTGGCACCCAACTTCAGAACATAGGCGAAACTTCCAGCAAGGGGATAGAATTTACCTTGAATACCGTAAACATCAGAAACAGTGAATTTTTATGGAACACGAATTTCAATATTGCATTTAATAAAAGCAAAGTGCTTAAATTGAGTAATGAGGAAAACTCCTTGTTAACCAGCAGTTACAATACTTCATTTAACGACTATATCCTTAAAGTAGGACAGCCCGTTGGAATGATGTATGGTTATATCAGCGATGGGCTTTATCAGGTCAATGACTTTAATTACAATTCAACAACCGGCACCTATGTGTTGAAACCAGGTGTGGTAAACAGTGGTAATGCGCCTCAGCCTGGTTATGCGAAATATAAAGACATCGGCGGGCCCAATGGTGTGCCGGATGGTTTAATCAATGATCAGGACCGCACCATTATCGGAAATGCAAATCCGAAGTTTACCGGAGGTATCAACAATACATTCAGTTATAAAGGAATTGATTTAAGCGTATTTCTTGATTTTACCTATGGTAATGATATTTACAATGCCAATGTACAGAACAACCTCGTTATCTCCGGAGATTTCAACAGCAATTTAGCCTTTCAGGCCAACAGATGGACAAATGTAGGTGCTTCCGGGCAACTGGTTACCGATCCTGCAGAACTTGAAGCCCTAAACAAGGGTAAAAACACCGTTGCTTCCATTGGAGGTACAACAGCGGGAAGACTGACCAGTTTTGCTATAGAAGATGGTTCCTTTTTAAGAATAAACAATATCAGTTTAGGATACACCTTGCCTAAAAAATGGCTGAGTAAAGTAAAAATTGCAAATGCCCGTATCTACGTTACAGCTTATAATTTGCATGTATTTACCAAATACTCTGGTTATGATCCGGAAGTGAGTGTAACAAATAATCCTTTAACCCCTGGTGTAGATTTTAGTGCCTATCCAAGAGGAAAATCTTTTGTTGCCGGTTTAAATCTATCGCTATAAAAAAATATAAAAATGAGAACAAAGCATATATATATAAGAAAAATGGCCTTTGCAGGTTTAATAATGCTTACGCCATTCATTTCATGCAAAAAAGCTGTTGAAACCACACCTTATTCATCATTTACCACAGCTAATTTCTTTCAGTCTGTTGGTGAAGTTTATTCGGCTACTCTGGGTGTTTATGAGGTAATGAAAAATCCCAGTACCTATGCCTGGTATATCCCATTGGTTTATGATGCAGATACCGATGTTGAGTTTTTAAGCCCGGGAGCAACCTCCAACGATTTCAGAGAAGTTTCCCACTATTACTATCTGGCTGGAAATTCATTGTTCTTTAGTACATGGAGTGCATTGTATAGTGGTATAGACCGCGCCAACGTAGTGATTGAGCGCATTCCGAAAATGGACCTGTACAACAGTGGAACCGCTGCACAAAAGACAGATTTGAACCGTATGCTGGGTGAAGCCAAATTTCTCCGGGGATTTTACTATTCAGAACTGATCAGGCTTTGGGGTGATGTGCCTTTTAAAACCAAAAGTTCTGTAACCGGAGATGATTTGAGACTGCCATTAACAGACCGTGCTGCCATTTATGATCAGATCATTAAAGACATGCAGGAGGCCATTGAAGTGTTACCAGCAACCCTCCCAACCGATGAAAGGATCAACAAATTTGGCGCGAAAGCCATGCTGGCACGCGTCGCTTTATTTGCGGGAGGATATTCTTTAAGGGCAGATGGTACGATGAAAAGGGCTTCTGACTACACCAAATACTACCAACTTGCAAAAACACAGGTTAATGATGTGATGTCTTCGGGACTTTATCAGTTAAATGCGAGCTATAGCCAGGTGTTCAAAAACCAAAGCCAGCAGGTTTTTGAACCAAAAGAAAGTTTGTTTGAAATGTCTATTTATACCCCTACTGCCACCAACACGAATAATTCGAGTTTCGGTACTTTTAACGCACCATTAACAACTGCCGGGATTTATGGAAATACGCTGAACCGCACTTTTGTCCCGGCCTCATTTTATACCAGTTTTGCAGACGGTGATTTACGGCGTGATTTTGCGATTGCACGGTATGCTTTGGATGCCAACGGAAATAGAATTGCCTTATTGACCGGCAGACAAGATGAGCAATGGACGCCAGGAAAATGGAGCAGGGAATATCAAAAAAATGGGGCGTTGGAAAAATCTTACACCAATATCAATTGTGTATCCATGCGCTACTCTGATGTATTGCTGATGAAGGCAGAAATTGAAAATGAATTGAACAACGGCCCGACAGCAGAAGCCTATGATGCCATTAATGCCGTTAGAAGAAGAGCTTATGGTACCAATACGCCGGGAAGCGGTATTAAACTTACCTTAGGGGCCGCTGGTACAGGCTATAAAGACAATACGACTGCTATAACCAATACAACAATCAGTATCACTGGTGGAGGAGGTACAGATGCATATGCGATAGCGACAGTGGCTTCGGGTAAAATAACAGGGATAACCATGCTTAATCAAGGGGGAGGTTATACCTCGGCACCTACCGTAACTTTTAACGGAGCTGGCAATGGTGCTACGGCAACTGTAACGCTTTTGCCTAAAAAGAACAATGTTGATGTTGATCTGCCTTCGGGATTAAGCAAAAATGATTTTTTGTTAAGGATCCAAAATGAGCGGTCCTGGGAGCTTTGTTTTGAAGGCATGCGCCGTGCAGATCTTATCAGATGGAATTTATTAGGGGATAAAATAGTGGCCACACAAACTGCTGTAAAAGCCATCCGGACTCAATACAACTACGTGGCAGGGACTAATTTTGTGAAAGGTAAACATGAATTATATCCTATTCCGCAAAATGAAATAGATGTAAATAAGAATATAACCAGACAAAATCCAGGTTTTTAAATTCAAAACCTTATGCTTAGAAAAATCATAGTCTATTTTTTTACCCTGGTGCCTTTGTTGGCCGGCGCCCAATCTACAAGCGGACCTAACATTCTGCTGATCATAACCGATCAGCAAACTGCGGATGCGATGAGCAATGCCGGGAATAAAGATCTGCACACCCCGGCAATGGATAAACTGGCACAAAATGGAGTGCGGTTTACCAGGTCCTATTGTGCACAACCCTTGTGTACCCCATCTCGCACGGCTATTTTTAGCGGTAAAATGCCTTTTGAAACTGGTTTTGTTGGCAATGCCCCGGAAAAGGATGGACAATGGCCGGATAGCCTGTTAATGATGGGCAAAATTTTAAAAGATGGAGGTTATCAAACGGGGTATGTTGGGAAATGGCATTTGCCGGTACCTGCTGGCAAAGTGAGCCAGCACGGCTTTGAATATATACAAAACACTAATTTTTTAGATTATAATGATGGTGCAACACCATCTTATTGTGCAAGATTTATTAAAGAGAATAAAGATAAACCATTTTTACTGGTGGCTTCATTTTTAAACCCTCATGATATTTGTGAGTGGGCAAGGGGGGAGGCACTAAAAATGGATGTATTGGAAGAAGCCCCTCCGGCAGCGCAGTGCCCGGAATTGCCGGCCAACTGGAGAGTTCCGGCAAATGAACCTCAAATTGTTCGCGACCAGCAAAAAGTGAGCGAAAGGACTTACCCCAGCACAAAATGGAATGAAGGCCAGTGGCGTCAGTACAGATGGGCATATAACCGATTGGTGGAGAAAGTAGATAAATACATAGAAATGGTACTGGCCTCGCTGAAAAAATATGGTGTAGAAAAAAATACCATCATCATTTTTACAGCAGATCATGGAGACGGTTATGCCGGGCATAGCTGGAACCAGAAACAGATCTTATATGAAGAAGCCTCGAGAATACCTTTCATTGTGTCGAAAATAGGTGCCTGGACACCGCGCACAGACGACATGCTGGTTTGCAATGGAACAGATATGATACCCACCATTTGCGGCTTAACAGGCGTTCAGAAACCTGGGTATCTCAAAGGCATAGACATCAGTAAAAGGTTGATCCATCCGGGTAAGGACCTCCGCGATACTTTAGTGATAGAAACTGATTTTGCAGATAACGAAGAATTGCTGGGGATCAGTGGCCGTGCGGTGATCACCAAAGATTTTAAATACATCGTTTACAATAAAGGGGAGATCAAAGAACAGTTGTTTGATCTGGGAAAAGATCCGGGTGAAATCAATAATCTGGCCGTAGATGCGGCTTATAAGAAGAAGTTGATCAGTATGAGAAACTATTTAAAAAAATGGTGCGAAAAAAACGGAGATAAATTTACAGCGGGGTTATAAGATGATGAACAAAATACTTGCAATAGGACTCTGCGGAATAACGCTGAATACCTTTGCCCAGCAACAGCCGGCTGTTGTTAAACTAACTGCCGAAAAACTTCATTCACGGGTGAGGGAATGGCCGTATCCGGTCAATGGCATTACCGTTCCTACCAATGCACCGGCCCTGCTGTGGCCAGCCACCAATGGTAAAAATAGAGTAACGCCGATGGAAAGCGGGAGCGAAGTGCCTGAAGATCCCAATATTGGCAATGTCCGGTATAAGGTAATGCTGGCCAGTGACCAGGCCTTTAAGAAAGATCTGATCAGCAGTGCAGAACAGCGTTGGACGGTTTATCCTTTACATCAGGCATTAAGACCAGGAAAATGGTACTGGAAATACGGTTATGCGCTCAAAGGTAAGAATCAGTGGGTATGGTCGCCGGTTTACGATTTTGTTATTGATGCCAGATATGCGAATGAAAAAGTTGCTCCTCCGGTAAGGACAGTGTTGAAACGTAATGAGGGCGCTCACCCGCTGCTATGGGATATGAACCGCATTGGGGAAGATTTTTACCGGAATAACTTACAAAACCCGGAAGCCAAAAAGTTTATTGTTTTTGCCGAAAAGCTGATGCGTGCACCACTTCCTGTGGAAGAACCTCAAAGGCATATTGATACCACGGGTAAAAACCCAAGAGAGAAAAAAATAATCCTGGAGCGGATGTACCACGGTTTTGGGGATGCTGTAGGTACACCGGTGCGTAATTTGTGTATCGCTTACCAGTTGACCAAAGACAAACGATTTATACTGGATGCAAAGCGGAGAGCGCTGAACATAGCCCATATGAACCCGGACGGACTGGCTACAGGCGACGATTTTACCAGTGGAGCTGTATTAGAGGCATTAGGCTGGTTTTACGATGCCGGATACAGCTTTCTGGATCCGCAGGAAAAAGAGTTCCTTAAAAACGTGATTACCTTGCGGGCAAAACGTGTGTATGATCATTTACCCAACCGTTTCGAACTGCATGTAAGTGATAACCACGTTTGGCAGATTACGCTGCGCAATCTGGCTATTGCTACGGTAGCGGTCATAAACGATGTGCCCGAGGCTAAAGAATGGTTAACCTATATGTATGAGGTTTGGTCGGCACGTTTTCCTGTTCTGGGCACCACAGATGGAGGCTGGCATGAAGGTAATGGCTATTTCAGGGTTAATTTTAAGTCTATTATTTACCTCTCGCAAATGTTCGGGGATTTTAGCGGTGTGGATTATTTCAAACTGCCCTGGATGCAAAACCTGCCTTATTATATGTTGTACACGCATCCGGTGGGTTCGGCCAGTACAGCCATAGGGGATATGTGGGAAAACATCCCTACTGTAGTTAAAGGAGAAGCCTGGTTTGCCGATGCATTGACTTTTAGAGAAAGTAATCCTTATTTAAATTGGTATGTTGCCGGAATTAAGGCAGGAAATCCCGGGTATTTTCATGGTACTGACGATTTTTTGTTGTTCCGTTTACTTAATTATAAACCCAATAACAAACTCCCGGAAACATCTCCGGCTCAACTGCCCAAATCCCGGAAATTTGCGGATGTTGGTGTGGTGGCGATGCATGAAGATCTGGCACATGCAGATAAAAGCCTGAGCAGTTATTTGTTCAGCAGCCCCTTTGGTTCTTCGGGACACGGTCATGCTTCCCAAAATGCTTTTACGATTAATTATAAAGGCAAAGTTATTTTTGGGGGGACGGGTTATTACAGCAATTTTAGCGACAAGCATAACCTGTTGTATTATCGCAGCTCAAAAGCCTATAACACAATCTTAGCCGATAGCTTGAACCAAAAAATTGGAGAAGAGGGCTATGGCTGGATACCCAGGGCAATATCGGGTCAGAACATTCAGTATGCACTGGGTGATGCCAGCAATGCGTATGGCGATATTAAAAGTGAATTTTGGCTGGACCGGTTTAAGCAGATTAACGTAAGGCCCGACAAAGCAAATGGTTATGGTGAAAGCGGTGTAACGCTTTACCGCAGGCATATGCTGCAACTGGAAGGGGGCTATATTTTGCTGTACGATGAGCTGGAAGCGAATAAGCCTGTAAAATGGACTACACAGTTTCATGCGCCATATTACGAGATCAAAGCACAAAAAAGCGGCAATACTAACGAACAAAGTTTTGCCGTAAAAACCGATTTGGGTGCTGTAAATGCCAGTGTATTTGCCAACAGCTCCATAACAATGAATGTACACGATAAATTTTTTGAGCCTTCAGTAAACTGGAATAAAGTAACTGACGATAGTGGAAACATCAAAGAGTTTAAAGACCAATGGCATGCAGGTATTACCTCGCTGCCGGCACAGAAATTCAGGTTTTTAACGGTGATCCAGATTAAGGATGGTCAGGCTGAAGTGATTAAAACTTTGTCTGCCAGTAATGGGCTGTATCATCTGGAAATAGGAGAGTGGGATATTCAAGCGCAGCTGGACGGCACCAAACCAGCGGCCTTGCAAATTTCAGGTAAACAGCATCCGTCTTTATTCAGCTATGGCAATTTGCCAATTCATTTTCTTGGAAAAGATTATAGGCCACAACTCGTGGGAAGTTCTATGTTATTGGAAATGAATGGAACCACATTGAACAAAAAAGAGGTGGTGGATGAATTACCTGATGTTGCCAAGTTTGACAGGCAGCCCTAAATGTTTCAAACATTTAATTATCAAGAAAATAATTAGGAACTTGTGGTCTGGTTGTGAGAAGAATATTTATAAAGGGTCTTTATGTTGTATAGAAATTTATTGTTAGCCATTGTGCTGGTGCTGAGCCTGACTGGTCAGGCTCAGGTTAAAGAAAGGCATTTTCGGAATATTTCTATCAATAAAGGCCTTTCACAAAGTACCATTTTTGCCATTAAGCAGGATACCCTGGGCTTTATCTGGATGGGGACACAGGATGGCTTAAGCAGATATGACAGTAAGGGTTTTAAGATTTACAGGCCCGTAAAATCAGATCCGAAAAGTATCCAGTCTTATTATATCCGTACGCTATTTGTAGATCATAAAGGGAGTATATGGGCGGGGGGCAACCAGGGCGTGAGTTGTTACAATTATGCTACAGATAACTTTGTCAATTATAAACTGCCCCGCAGCCTGGGTGAATGGTATGTTTCATCTATCACAGAAGATCCACAGCACACCATCTGGGCTACTTCCGTTGTTGGTGGTATTTTTAAGTTGAGCGCAGGCGAGTCTCAGTTTAAGCAAGTCAACTATGATTCTTTTAATACAGGCATTAAAAGAGTAGTTTATATTGGCAGCTGGAAGCAGGAGGTTTTAATAGGCACAGAGGTTGGCCTTTTTAAAATGACGGGCCCAAAAAATAAATTAGTAAAGGTTGATTTGGGAACCGATAAGCCACCAATTAATGATGTCTACATAGATGGAGATGTTTTTTGGATAGCCACCGAAGGGAAAGGAGTTATTCAATACAATGTTGAAACGGAACAGAAAAAGTTCTTTCTGCATTCGCCAGGCGTTAATAGTGTGGCAGATAATAATATCCGATGTATTGGAAAAGATGTGGACGGAAATATTTGGCTGGGAACCTTTCGGGGCTTATCTATTCTGAATACCTCCAGTTTAGCATTTGAGAATTACTTTCATCAGATTTCACAGCCCTATACCATTAGCCAGAATTCTGTGCGCTGCATATTTCAGGATCGTCAAAAAGCTATGTGGCTGGGTACTTATTATGGTGGCGCGAACTATTATCATAAAAATGATATCAAATTTAATCTCCTTAGCCAGAATACAGGAAAGTTGTCTTTAAATGATGAGGTGATTAGCGTGATAAAACAAGATGTGAAGGGGAACTTTTGGATTGGGACTAATGATAAAGGGCTAAACTACTGGGACAGGCAAAACAATACCATTGATTATTTTGCCTATAGTGATAATAAGAGCAACAGTCTTGGCTCTGGTAACATCAAGGCGATAGCATTTGATGGAACTGGAAAACTACTGGTTGGAACACATAATGGGGGACTGAATGTACTGGATCCACAAACGGGTCTGGTCAAGCAGTTTCGCCATAATGAAAATGACCCGAACAGTATCGCCGGGGATTTGGTGTACAGTGTGATCCGGGATTACAAGGGGCGGGTCTGGGTAGGTACAAGGTCAGGCCTGGATCAGTTTAATCCGCAAAGCCAAACTTTTACACATATCCTTCTGGACAGAGCGGGGAAAAGGCTCACTTCAGATGATATTACCTATCTGTTTGAAGATAGTCAGCATCGGATCTGGATTGGTACCACCAATGGGGTCACCCTTTTTTATCCGGATAACTTATTGTTCGATAATCCAACGGAAGGGAAACTAAGTGAGGATATTGTGAACTGTATTATCGAGGACCAAAAACACAGAATATGGGCGGGCACCAGAGAAGGTTTGAGGTTATATAACGAGAATAAGCAAACCTTTGTCAGTTTCAACGCCAATAAGGACCTGATTAAAGGAACTATTTATGGTTTACTGCCCGATGATGAAGGGAATCTTTGGGTTTCTACGAACAGTGGGCTGGTGAGGTTTAATCCTGATACCAAATCAGCCCAGATTTTTGATGAATCAGATGGTCTTCAAAATAACCAGTTCAATGATTATGCTTTTTGCAAAGCTGCAGACGGAATGCTGCTGTTTGGAGGTATTAAAGGTATTTCTTATTTCTATCCTACTGATATCAAACAGAAGCCTCTGCCCTTATCCCTTAAATTCACAGGTCTGGAGGTGTTTAATAAAGCGGTTTCGGCCGGTGATGAGACGCAACTGCTTGGAAATCATATTGACCAGCTGACTGAGTTGAGATTTGCACCGGAATTCAAACAGTTTAGTATACTGTTTAACACTTTCAATTATGTGTATTCTAACAGGACGCACTATTATTACAAGCTGGTTGGTTACGATACCGATTGGCAGAAGACGGATAATTTAAAGGTAAGCTATAGTAATTTGCGGCCCGGAGATTATCGTTTTCAGATTAAGGCTGCGGGTCCTAACGGAGAGTTTAGTGCAGTGAGGGAACTTAATATTGTTATTCTTCCCCAATGGTACAACACCACCTGGTTTTACCTGCTGTTGTTGCTGGTTCTTGGAGTAGCCGCCTATATTGCCTATAGAATTGTTTCAGAACGCATCAAGGCCTTACATCAGCTCAAATTAGAGCGTATTGATAAAGAAAAGGTGAGTTATATCAACCAGGTAAAAATGGACTTCTTTACCAATGTTTCCCATGAATTGAGAACCCCGCTTACTTTGATCCTCGCACCGCTTGAAGAACTGATGAAAAAACCAGCCGCCGACAAGACCTTATCTAAAAAATACGAGATGATGCTGGTTAATGCCAGGAGATTGTATAATCTGGTAGATCAGTTGTTTGAATTTAGAAAAACCGAAACCGGGACCAGGCCGTTAAAAGTGAGTAAAAGTGATGTTGTTAGTTTCATACACGAGATTTATGTTTCTTTTAAACCTTTGTCGGAAAAGAACCAGATCCATTACACCTGCCACTCCGGGCATGCTAAACTTTCTTTCTATTTTGATCATGATGCTATAGAAAAAATACTCTTTAACCTGTTGTCTAATGCTTTTAAGTATACCCGGGCACAAGACAGGATTGACATTGAACTCACTACAAAAAACGATTTCGCCGTGATTAAAATCACGGATAGTGGTGTAGGGATAAATGAAAGTGATTTATCCAGGGTTTTCGATCGCTTCTATCAGGTCAATAATCAGGAAATGAACCTGGGCTCTGGTGTTGGACTGGCTTTTACCAAAAGACTGGTGGAACTGCACCATGGTACGATTACCGCAGAAAGCAGCCCGGGTAAAGGAAGTGTTTTTACGGTGATCATCCCAATGAATGATGTTTTTTATGAACAGGATTCAAAAGCTGAAAGCCCCTTGTATGAGCTTTCTATGATTACAGATGAAGAAGCCATTCCAGACAGCCACGAGATGTACCTGGATACAGAGACCGAAGCTGTTTTGATACATGATGATCCTGCGCAAAAAAGCAGGATACTGCTGGTGGATGATAACAAGGAAATCTTAGCCTATCTGCAGGAGTATTTTCAGGAACGCTATGTGGTTGAAATTGCTTTTGATGGGAAAATGGCTTTGGAAATATTGGAGATCCGGCAGTTTGATCTGATTATAAGTGATGTGATGATGCCGGAACTGGATGGTTTGCACTTTTGCAAACGGGTTAAACAGAACATCAATACTTCTCATATTCCTCTGATCCTGTTAACCGCCAGAAATGAAGCCAGCCAGCAGATCAGGGGGCTGGAAATGGGCGCGGATGATTATGTGACCAAGCCATTTTCTACAGCCTTACTGGCCGCGAAGGTGACCAATTTGCTGCGTTCGCGTAAGCGCTTAAAAGAATATTATTCGACCAGTAAAGAAATTGTACCGGAGAATATTGCGTTCAATACACTGGACGAGGAGTTTTTGAAAGAGGCCATTTCTATTATAGAGTTGCACCTGTCAGATTCTGAATTTTCTGTAGATAAGTTTAGCCGGGAAATAGGGATGAGCAGGTCTAACCTGTATTTAAAGTTGAAGGCGATTACCGGGGAGTCTGCAACTGATTTTGTAAAGCGCATCAGATTTAAGAAGGCTGTAGAGCTGATCCAGTCTAAGCGGTATACCATTGCACAGATTGCCTATATGTGTGGATTCAATTCGCCTTCTTATTTTTCTACAGCATTTAAGCAATATTATGGTTGCATGCCAACGGAATACCTATCTTTAAATATCAATCAATAGCATCGGGTATGAACAGTGCAAACAATAAGAAAGCAAGTGGCCAGAATATGACCATCAGGAAAATAGCAGAAGATCTTAATCTTTCTGCCTCTACGGTTTCCAGGGCACTTTCGGACAATTACCAGGTGAGTTCTGCTACCAAGAAAAGGGTGAAGAAATATGCGGCGGATTTAAAGTTTACAGTGAACAAGTTTGCCAGTGGATTAAGGGATGGCAAAACACAAACTATAGGTGTAGTGGTGTGTTCCATTGACAGTTCATTTATAACCCAGATCATTAATGGGATTTACGATCATTGTAACGCTACAGGTTACCAGTTTCTGGTGATGCAAAGCAGGGGTTCTTTTGAGAGTGAGCAAAATTGTGTAAGAATGCTGGTAGACAATAGGGTAGATGGTTTGCTGATCTCTCCGAGTTTCAACAGTATGGACTTGACTTACCTGAAGAATCTGCAGGCAACAGGTTTTCCTGTTGTTTTATTTGACCGGATCAGTGACCAGATCCATACACACAAAATTGCTGTTGATAATTTGGGAGGTGCTTTTAAAGCTGCCCAATATCTGCTGGATAAGGACATTGAAAGAACTCTGGTGATCAATTGTAAACAGGATGTTTTTTTAAGCAGGGAAAGGTTAAATGGTTTTATGGAGGCCATGAAATATCATGGAATAGAGCAAAGGGAGGAACTGATTGCGCATTGTGATCCTTCCAATCCTGAAGTATTGCAGGCGCAGCTGACCGAGCTGTTTACGGAGAATTTTATAAACCATCAGCATGCTGAGGCTATTTTTACGACAACGGATTCTTTTACGACCATGGCGATCAAGGTGTTGAATAAATTGGGATTGAAAGTGCCGCTGGCTGGTTTTTGCAACAGCGATCTGGCGGATATATTTTCTGGACAGCCTACAACAATCTATCAGCCTGCTTACGAATTAGGCAAACTGGCAGCGAAACAATTGTTGTCGCTGATTAAAAATAAAGAGGAAGATTTTGAAACGGTGTATCTGCCTACTAAATTGATTGTTAGAAGCTGAAGAGGAGGCGAATTTCTTTGAAAATTGCAGAGGAATGTTAATTGCCTACGCCAGCTTCACTTATCGTCGCTTCTTCAACAGCTTCCAAAATTTGCAGCTTGATGTATCTGGTTTTTATGGGGGCAAATGTGGTGACTTTAAGATCGGTGGTTTTATCCCAGCCGGCCGTTGTAACCTGTTTAAAATTTTGATGATCCATCGATACGGATAATTCGTATTTGGTGATCACCCCGCTATAACCTTTTAGCTGTGCAGGGAGATAATAGAATTTACTGATGGTTTTTTCTGTACCCAGATCAAGAATGATATAGCGGTTTTTCTCCGGTGAAAATTTCCAGAAGGTTTGAAAGGCCGCAAATCCGCCACGGTCTCCTACCAGATCGCTTATCCCATCAATCATTACATCAGCCGTACGCTGTTGGAGTAAACCCGGAATGGGAGAGCCCAGGTCAGCAGGTCCTGCGGGTTCTATGAAGGCCTGGCCATCAGAAGATGAAATGGATTTCGCAGCCATGTACTCCTGTGGAATGATGGGTTGTTTAGGCAAGGGAAGTCTGTTGGGCAGGGGTTTCCATAATTTGCCAATGGTCTTGAGATGTTCTACTGCTTGTTGATCGAAAAGACCGTCACGATTGGGTCCAATATTGATCAGGTAATTACAATATAATGGAACCACACGTTGCAATTTGTCTAAGGTATAATGGATGTCTTTAACCTGGTTCGGGGCTCCGGGATGCCAGAACCATCCATTGGTAAGTGTAAGTGCCATCTGAGATGGATAAATGTTATTGCCCATTGGATAAATTCCTTTTGGCCCTTCGTAATATACAATATCTGTTTGTAAGGGGCTGTTACCGTTGTGCTCTGCGATCAAACAATTGGGCTGCAGCTTTTTTACATGGTTATAAATGCGTTGGTAAGAAATGGCCCGGTGCCCCAGTTTCCAATTCCAGCCGTCAAAAATGATCATGGGTATTTCTCCGTAGTTTGTAAGTAATTCGGTGAGCTGGTTTATTACAAATTCTTCTTCTTTTGGGCCGCCCTTCTCTACGCCGTTGTGACGATCCCATATAGAAAAGTACAGGCAGGGTTTTAAACCGCGGCTGCGAAAGGCTTTTACATATTCGGCAACGATGTCTTTTTTTACAGAACTGTTGGCAACATCATAATCGGTATACTTACTGTCCCACAAACAAAAGCCATCGTGATGCTTGGTGGTCAGGATACCATAAGTCATACCGGCCGCTTTACAGGCATCAGCCCACTGGTTACAATCTAATTTTGCAGGATTAAATTCTTTTGGATTGTGATTTGGGCTGGCCCATTCTTCATCGGTAAAGGTTCCCATATTAAAATGGATCATTACACCAAACTGCAGGTTGACAAAATCGGACTGGAGTTTATGAAGATCGGACGATAATTGTGATTGTGCCTGAATGTGACTTCCCACCAGGAGGAAGATAGCCAGAATAAAGATGTTTCTTTTCAAGTCCATATTGTGTGATTTAAGCGCTAATTTATTGAGGTGGCCATGAAATACCTACATGCTGATTTGCTAATGCTGATATTATATTAGCCATTTGGAGGATCGGTTTTTTAGAACTTATTCGGATTACTTGCAGCTGGTCGTGAATATTTGGCTGTTCGTCGATGGTTACACTCCCGTTGGTCTAATAGCGCAAAAACTACTGCAACGTTTGGAGGTTGAGGGCGTCTTATGTACAAAGAGAATTTAAAAAACTTAAAATATAAAGATATGAAAACTGCTATCAAAACCTTATTCGCCACAGCTTTAACAGCTATCGTTTTAACTTCATCTGCATTTACAACTTTTGCAAAAGAAGGCGACAAAAATCCTTCAGAAATCTCTGCTGTTTCTGGATTTAATATGATCAAAGTAAAAGGTAATGTAACTGTTTACCTGCGTCAGGGAAATAAAGAAAGTTTCCGTGTGGAAACAGATCAGCCAGAAGCTAAAGTTTCTTTCAAAAGAGATGGTAATAAGTTGCTTATTGATGCTGCTGATGACCAGGCCTCAACTGTTTATCTGACTGTGAAAGATTTGAAAAGAATTGATGCTTCTGAAAATGCTGTTGTAAAATCAACTGGTCGTTTTAACTTACCTGTACTTCAGGTTTTTGTTCAGGATAATGCAAAAGTAGAGGTAAATGTTGTTGCACAGGATGTGTATACTGTGATTAAAGATGCTTCATCGTTGAAATTAAGCGGATCGGCTGATCGCCATATATCGGTAAAAGGAGAGGCTTGTATTTTAAATGTAACTCGCTTTGCTGCATTGAAAACGACTTCTTCTACTCCACTATTTGCTGCCGCTGCTGATCTTGACGCACAACTGGCTGAGGCGACTAACCTGGCTTTGATGTCTGGCAAAAACTCTAAATAAGGGCAACCTGACCACTATAAACAAAAAGAGCCCGGCGTCTGTAAAGACACCGGGCTCTTTTGATATAATGAGTTTTTATTTTGCTAAGCAATTTTTATTTTCCGTAGCTTTTGCCAATAGAGGATCTGCAGAGTTTTTAGTAATCTCCTGACAGGTGATTTTATTTGCATAACCAGCTTGAGTACCTGTCTCTTATACACATCT
>NZ_JAELTV010000679.1 GCF_016429005.1 Pedobacter sp. ASV19 | reverse complement strand
TATTAAAAACAGCTGTTGATTACGGAATTGAAAACCAAAACAAGATTAATACTTTTGATATTCCGGAGCATCAGCTGAAAAAATTTAAAAATGCGCTAAAAGATGTATTGCCAGATTATATGGTTCCCGCTGAATATATAGTTCTTGACCGGTTACCAACAACCAATAATGGCAAAGTTGATCGGAACAATCTTCCTAAGCCTAACTATAATAATTTGACTATTCTGGAAGATTCAACGACACTACCAGTAACTGCTCTTGAAAAAAAAATAGCCCGAATATGGTCTGAATTCCTTCAAATAGAAAATATAAGTATCAAAAGTAACTTTTTTGAACTCGGTGGTCATTCGATTATCGCAGTAAAAGTTATGCTTAAACTGGAAAAAGAAATTGGAATAAGACTTCCAATAACCACCTTATTCGAGCATTCCACAATAGAAAAACTGGCAAAAGCTACTGGTTTAGATCCAATAGAACAGGAAGATCCTTTAAAAGAAGATACAAATGTCCAGGTTCAACTATCAGGTTCTTCCGATAATATTATTAAAGTTCCGACTACAGAACCTCAACGTGAGGTATGGTTAGCCTGTGAACTTGGCGGTATTGAAGCTGGCAAATCTTTTAACTTATCTTTTTCACAGCATTTCTACGGTAGATTTGAAGTATATGCTATGCGTCAGTCTGTTCGTGAGTTGGTCAACCGTCATGAATCTTTAAGGTCTACTTTTAGTCCAGACGGCACCCAAATGTTGATCAACGTAGAACAAGATACACAAATGGTGGTTAGGGATATTTCAACTTTGACTACAGGAGAAAAGGAAGCTATGATTACCAAATATTCTGTTGAACATGCAGAACACATTTTTGATCTGGTCGAAGGCCCCCTATTCAAAACAACCTTACTCAAATTATCTGACGAACATTACTATTTTACTTTAACAGCACATCATATCATTTTTGATGGCTGGTCGTATGGAGTTGCTTTACACGAATTGAGCACGCTATATTCCGCTTATGTAACGGGAAAAACTACAAGTTTAGCACCCGCCCCACTTTTCAGTGCCTATGCCCTGACCAAACAGGAGTATTATAAAAGTACTCGTTATTTAGAGAACGAGAAATACTGGATCAATCAGATGAAAATTGATTTGATGCCCTTAGAACTCCCGTTAGATTTCCCAAGGCCTAAGAGAAGAACATACTCCAGCAACAGGATTGTATTCAAGGTAGATGATCTGTCTCTTATACACATCTGACGCTGCCGACGAACGTTAGCCGGTGTAGATCTCGGGGGTGGCCGGGTCAGTGAAATGGGGGGGGGGGGGGGGGGGGGGGGGGGGGGGGGGGGGGGGGGGGGGGGGGGGGGGGGGGGGGGGGGGGGGGGGGGGGGGGGGGGGGGGGGGGG
>NZ_JAELTV010000678.1 GCF_016429005.1 Pedobacter sp. ASV19 | reverse complement strand
AGATGTGTATAAGAGACAGGTAAAAAAGAATACAAAGATCCAAATGCAGCTTTGGCTACAGACGTGTTAAACTCGTCTCGGGGGCTAACAGGTATTGCTGTTGGCCTTCAGAAGTTGTATTCGGCTGGGAGGACGGGAGTATATTTTAATTCTATTGAGGCAAATGGTTTTGTAACTAATGAATTGTTGCTGTCAAACTCAGGAAATATACCGGAATTGCAATTGTTTACCGGAGGAAATAGTGTTGATGGTACGAATACAATACTGGGTAATTTATGGAGTTATTCTGGTAAAATTATTTTTGATGCAGACAATGTGATTAATAATGCAGCGAACCTGCCAGATAAGAATTATGCTGCT
Source organism: Pedobacter sp. ASV19 (assembly GCF_016429005.1). Classification (GTDB taxonomy): domain Bacteria; phylum Bacteroidota; class Bacteroidia; order Sphingobacteriales; family Sphingobacteriaceae; genus Pedobacter. Next base: position 1,021 of record NZ_JAELTV010000678.1, on the reverse strand, counting down.
GGTTTGATTGCTTATTCCAGTATTTTTAAGGCTCTTGCTTTAGGAAATTTATCTCAGTACTGGGAAAAAGTTCCCGCCAGTATAGGTAAGAATGTAAATTTCATTACTAGACTAGAGGGTTTTAATAAAGCTATCGCTGTTATTGATAATGCGCTTGCCGTTATTGCTGCAAACGCTATAAGTGCGAGTTTTAATGCAAATATTCCTAAGAATATGAACGTTAAAAACACCCTGTTGGCTTTAAAGGCACGTTATGCGCTTTTTGCAGGTAACTATCCTTTGGCTTTAACTACCGCTAATTTGGTTGACCCGGTTGGATATTCAACATTTGACTTTGATACCAATACTTTTAATCCGATTTACGACATTGCGACCTCGACAAATAATGTTTTCCAGCCAAGTAATATTAATCTTGGACAAACTGGATCTTTCGTTCCAGACGTAGCAGATCAGCGGGTGTCTTTTTATACCCAGCCAATAACAAAAGCTCCATTTCTTGGGATTAAAGGTTTTGGCGCTGCTTTAACTCAGTCTATTCCGGTTTTCTTGCCAGGTGAGATTACTTTGATCAAAGCTGAAGCTTATGCGCGTCAGCCAGATCTTACTAATGCTTTGATTGAGCTAAATAAAGTCGTAACAAAAACACCTTCTTCAGATCATTTTGGCGTAGGTGCCGCCTTACCTCCCCTCACAGGAACTTATACTCAAGCTCAATTACTGGATTTGATTTATAAACACAGGTGCATCGAATTGTATATGTCGGGATTAAAGATTGAGGATATGAGGAGGTTTGGAAGGCCAAACTCTGAAAGGAAAAGAAACTTTTTCCCTTATCCTTTCACAGAAAGGGATAACAATCCGAATACACCTTCAGACCCAGCCTTTTAATAAAATATCTCCTTGTCTAGGAAATATCCTCCCTATTTAATATAAAACACAAGGGGCCCAAATAGCTGTCTCTTATACACATCTGACGCTGCCGACGAACGTTAGCCGGTGTAGATGGCGGTGGTGGGCGGAT
>NZ_JAELTV010000677.1 GCF_016429005.1 Pedobacter sp. ASV19 | reverse complement strand
CCCCCCCCCCCCCCCCCCCCCCCCCCCCCCCCCCCCCCCCCCCCCCCCCCCCCCCCCCCCCCCCCCCCCCCCCCCCCCCCCCCCCCCCCCCCCCCCCCCCCTTTTTCATGCTCCCGCGACCCCCGAGATCTACACCGGCTAACGTTCGTCGGCAGCGTCAGATGTGTATAAGAGACAGGCATTATACAACAGACTATCCAAAACATGCAGAAACATTAACAGATACTATATTTTAAACGAAAGATTATGCCAGTAATATTGCCTGTAAAAGGGAAATCTCCCGATTAGGGAGACAATTGTTTTATTGCACCAAATGCAACAATAGTAGGAGAGGTAACCATCGGAAATAACTGCTCTGTTTGGTTCAATGCAGTGATCAGAGGAGATGTGAATAGTATTCGTATTGGTAATGAAACGAATATACAGGATGGGGCAGTAATCCATGCTACCTATTTGAAGGCCTCAACAACAATAGGAAACCGGGTTTCTGTTGGACATAATGCTATTGTGCATGGCTGTTTGATTAAGGACCATGTACTGATTGGCATGGGTGCTATTGTAATGGATCATGCCATTGTTGAGGAGTATTGTATTATTGCTGCAGGCTCTGTAGTGCTGGAAAATACCTATTGTGAAAGCGGATATATTTATGGCGGAACACCAGCAAAAAAATTAAAGCCCATTACTGAACAGCAACGGGCTTTACTAAATAAACTTCCTGACAATTATATACTATACTCGGATTGGTTCAGATAAACTAAGAACTAGGTTCCTTTGGGATAGTGATGGTTTCATTTCTATCCCAATTGGCCTTTATAGAGAGTTCTTTTGGCTCATTATAGACCTTCTCAGGTTGAATACCTTTGGCGATGTTTCCGGTGTCCCAGTGGCCGTTCTTATTGGCGTCATAGATAATCCTCACAAAATACTTTCCTGCCCGGTAATTGGCAAATTTTAGTACCGTATCCCCTTGGAAAGTATTGGTATTGACAATGAATTTCTTTTCATCCAGTACTTCTAAAATATATTGTTTGTCCTTTTCTGTAACAGCAACCTTAAGTTGTAATGTGCCATAATTATCCTTGTTTGCCAATTCGAATTTTTTACTGAATTCTTTATTTGTGGCTTTAAATATCGCGGTGAAAGCACCAGCACCGAACTTAATTTCGTAAATACTTTTGGCTGCCCAGGGGTATTTAATCAGGTAGGAGAGCAGGTCTGTGCTGTCTTTAACGATTGTTATGCCTTTCTTAACAACAGAGTCTTCCATCAAGGTTATTTTAGACGGATCAACACCCTCTACAGGTAGTGCTGTCTCTTATACACATCT
>NZ_JAELTV010000676.1 GCF_016429005.1 Pedobacter sp. ASV19 | reverse complement strand
CTTGCCGGCATATAAGCCAGCGATAGCTTCCTTTTTGAAGCTTTCAAAATCAAAGTCTTCTTGTGTTGCCATACTTATGTCGATAGTTTAAAGTTACACTATTGACACAGTTTGTGAAACACCCTCCATTCTTATATTGCTTTCCTATTTATGCCTTACTCACAGGAATATTAATTCTAATTATTAGACCTTTACACATGCCCGGTTTGGGTGTGGCGATATGGATTGCTATTAGCACAGTGCCTTTTTTATTTCAGAAACGGGTCAAAGAAGCCTTTACGCGGAATATTGAATTGACATTTGACGATAAAAATTTTCTTATACAAGAGTATGGTGTCAAAAGTGGCAGTTTGATAAAAGAATTAACTATCCCCTGGGCAGAAATGGAATCCTATAAATGTTCGTTTTCTTCCGGAGTAACATACCTTACAATAGGCTTACGTGACGGGTCAACTAATAACTTGTCTTTTAAAGAGGAGAAGACCCAAGAACAAATCATAAACGAGAAAAGCGTCTTCAGTATATTTTACTATTATGTTAAGCAATATAATTCGGATAAACAACAAGAAGATATTATAATCTTAAAGCCAGGTTTCTTAACAACCAGCGCTGGAGCATTTGTTCTTTACAGTGTAGCTACTTTGGCAGTCGTTGCAATAGTTATTCACCTTGTTTTAGCACCCAAAACATTTGGGCTTTCTTTTATGGGCTTCTTTATAATCATCGGTTTGTTGGTTAAAAGAAAAACAGATAAAGACTTATATTATAAAATCAATCAGTTAGAACCCCGACTACCAATCGATTAGATTATTTATTGTTTAAAAATAATAATTAGGCTGCGGGAGCCCGGTATTTTACCAGGCTTTTTTTATTTACAGCAGAGTTAATATTGGAATAGGACCAGGATATGGTGTATCTTGGGGAACAACAGACAGTCATATAAAATAGATGAAAAATAAAGCACAAATTATTATTTTAGGGATACTTTATATGAATAAACATTGTCCTTGAGGCGTTCGAGCATATAGTTGTAGGTCTGATAATATTGTTGTATTAATTCTATTCAAATTCCAAATTCTAATTTATCTAAAAAATGGTAATTGCCAAATGCGAAACGAGAAGTGAATTCTCACCTCCAAAACCAGTTACAAAAAAAGGAGGAATACACCATCAGCGTTGGGTTAATAGCCTTAAAGTGCGAGGGAGTTCGATTGAATACACTTTAAAAGGCATTTTAGTGAGAACTTAAATGAGAAAAAAGTGGGCCAATTAGCTCACTTTGAGGGTGTTTCACAAACTGTGTCAATAGTGTAACTTTAAACTATCGACATAAGTATGGCAACACAAGAAGACTTTGATTTTGAAAGCTTCAAAAAGGAAGCTATCGCTGGCTTATATGCCGGCAAG
>NZ_JAELTV010000675.1 GCF_016429005.1 Pedobacter sp. ASV19 | reverse complement strand
CCCCCCCCCCCCCCCCCCCCCCCCCCCCCCCCCCCCCCCCCCCCCCCCCCCCCCCCCCCCCCCCCCCCCCCCCCCCCCCCCCCCCCCCCTTTTTAAATGCTCCGGCGCCCACCGAGATCTACACCGGCTAACGTTCGTCGGCAGCGTCAGATGTGTATAAGAGACAGGTTAGAGGCACTTCCAGTGTTACAGTTAACCTTGGGAACATCCCGTTAACTAAACAGGCTGAAAAAGTACTGAAGATTACTTATCTGGAAGCTAAAATATTTAAAAGCGACCTGATTGGTACAGAGCATTTATTGTTGTCTATTTTGCGCGACGATGATAATATAGCTTCGCAGATCTTGTTACAATACAGCATCAACTACGAAATTTTCAAACAGGAAGTTGAAGTAAATAAAAATGGTTTCAGAGATGATCCTCAAGGTAGTGCTTCTACCGGCGGTGATGATGATTACCGTGAAGAAGAAAGCTTCAGCAGCCCTAAGAAAGTTTCTGATATCAAATCTAAAACTCCGGTACTGGATAATTTTGGAAGAGATTTAACTAAAGCTGCAGAAGAGGGCCGTTTGGATCCGATCGTTGGCCGGGAGAAAGAAATTGAGCGTGTTTCGCAGATTTTGTCCCGTCGTAAAAAGAATAATCCTATACTGATTGGTGAACCTGGAGTGGGTAAATCTGCCATTGCCGAAGGACTAGCTTTGAGAATTGTTCAACGTAAAGTATCCAGGGTGTTATTCAACAAACGTGTGGTTACTTTGGACCTTGCTTCTTTGGTTGCAGGAACAAAATATCGCGGACAGTTTGAGGAGCGCATGAAAGCGGTGATGAATGAATTGGAGAAATCTACAGATGTGATCCTGTTCATTGATGAAATTCATACCATCGTTGGAGCAGGAGGCGCCTCCGGGTCTTTAGATGCATCAAATATGTTCAAACCTGCATTGGCCAGAGGAGAAATACAATGCATTGGTGCAACAACATTAGATGAATATCGTCAGTATATTGAAAAGGATGGCGCTTTGGACCGCCGTTTCCAAAAGGTAATGATTGAACCGGCTACACCGGATGAGACCATTGAGATTCTGAACCGTATCAAAGAAAAATACGAAGATCACCATGGGGTTACTTATACAGATGAAGCCATAAATGCCTGTGTAGCTTTAACCTCACGTTACATTACAGATAGGTTCCTGCCAGATAAAGCTATTGATGCGTTGGATGAGGCTGGATCCAGAGTACACTTGACTAATATTCATGTACCTGAAAATATCATTGATATCGAAACCAAAATTGAAGACATCAAGATAGAGAAAAATAAGGTTGTTAAAAGTCAGAAATACGAAGAGGCAGCCAAGCTTAGAGATACAGAAAAAAATCTTTTGGAGGAACTTGAGCGTGCTAAGGC
>NZ_JAELTV010000674.1 GCF_016429005.1 Pedobacter sp. ASV19 | reverse complement strand
CCCCCCCCCCCCCCCCCCCCCCCCCCCCCCCCCCCCCCCCCCCCCCCCCCCCCCCCCCCCCCCCCCCCCCCCCCCCCCCCCCCCCCCCCCCCCCCCCCTCCCCCCCCACACACCATTTTTTACGTTCGTCGGCAGCGTCAGATGTGTATAAGAGACAGATGATACTGTAGCCGGATTTAAGCGTTTTGGAGTAATTAAGCCAATCTCGTTTAGTGCTTCAACAAAAATTTATAATACTGCACAATTTAAAAATCTTGGAAAAATACAGGCTATAAGGCATGTAATGACGCCTAGTGTGAGCATAAGTTATACGCCGGCCAATTCAAGTGGTATAAAGGAACTGCTCTATCAGGATGGGACGAATGTTTATGATCCGGTATACAAACAAAACAGGACCTACTCCATTTTCCAGGGCTCCAGATTTTCCGGATCTTCAGGAGCGAAGTCGGCCACCATGGGATTCAGTTTGAACAACGATGTAGAATTAAAGGTGGCTAATCCCAAAGATACGACCGGAACGGGGACTAAGAAAATTCCAATCATACAGGGGCTGAATTTCTCGAGTGGTTATGATTTCTTAAGACCAGCATTTAAACTTTCCAATATTTCCTTTTCAGGAAGGTCACAGTTTACGGAAAAAATCGGTATCAACTTTAGTGGACAATTTTCTCCCTATGCAACGATGATGGATACCTTAAATACCGGAAAAAAGATATTGCAGGACAAGTATACCTGGTCAAATGCACAGCTCCCTCGTCTTACACAGTTTGGTTTTTCTTTTGACTATAGCTTTAATCCAACTACTTTTCAAAAAAGGCAGGACAATATGGATAAGCTAAACCAGGCTTCCCAGATTAAAGGCATCACACCAGAACAGGCCAATGCACTTGCTGCGATCAGCAGGGATCCGAATGCTTTTGTCGATTTTAATGTGCCATGGAATCTTTCCTTTTCTTATTCCTTTAATTACAATACAGATGATGCTGGAAATACACCAACAAGGAATAGTAACCTGACCTTTAGAGGGGATTTTAGCCCAACTAATAAATGGAAAGTCACTTATGAATCTGGATATAACTTCCAAACAAACAAGCTTGCATTAACTACTTTTACCATTTACAGGGATCTTCACTGCTGGGATCTTCACTTTACATGGGTGCCATTTGGTGCTTTTAAAATGTATCAGATGACACTGAAGGTTAAAGCTTCTATTCTTCAGGATTTAAAATTAAGTAAACAGGCAAGTTCATACTACAACAACTAATCATCATCAACTATGTCTGTCTCTTATACACATCT
>NZ_JAELTV010000673.1 GCF_016429005.1 Pedobacter sp. ASV19 | reverse complement strand
GGCGGTAGAAGTACATCAGCTGGGCTATTCTTTTTCTCCTTTCTGGGAGCAGTTGAGCAGTTGGGGAACCGCCCTTAAAAGATTGGGGAAGTATGAAGAGGCCTTGGAGGTATTCAACCGCGCGGTAACTTATGGTAGTAGTTATTTAGATTTCAGCGATTATATAGAACTCAGAGGGGAAATTCTGGAGATTCTCTTTAAATTGAATCGTCTGGAAGAAACCAAAGAGTTACTTACAAAAACGGATCAGGAGTACAATGACTTTATCAGGAACAACCGGAAAGAACTTTCAGAAGCATATCTTTTTACCCTGAATGAAAGGTATATTACTGTTCAGAACATCCGGCTTGACCTGCTTAAAGAAGGTAGCCTGGAAGAAGCGAATAAAGCCTGGCAAGAACAATTAGAAAAGCATCCTGATGACAATTCTTCTTGGTTTATGCTAATGCAAAATTATTATCAGATGAAAGATTACCGGCAGTGTATTGCCTGTGCAGATAATTATCAATCTGTTAAAGGGAAAGCCATTCAACTCGAATCGGTTCAGAAAGTGCATTTTATGCGTGGAATGTCTTATCTCTACCTGGAAAATTATGACCAGGCAAAAGAGAACTTGAAAATATTGCTTCAATCGTGCTGTTCAGGGGATCCCACGGAAGAAAGTATCATTAGTGATGCCAATCTTCGCCTGGCAGAATGCTGTTATAAACAAGAGCAATGGAAGGAGTGCATGACCTTTGCATGGGATGGCATCGACTGTTATAATAGAAATGGCTGGAAGTGGGATGATGCACGTGTACAAATGACACTCTATTATGCAGATGCCTGTAAAGCAACCGGAGAATTAAAAGCTGCTATAGGTACACTGGACACCATATTAAAGATGGTTCCCGGGAATCAAGAAGCAATAAGGAGAAAAAAGGAGTGGAAACCAAACCGTGGTCTTTTCTCCTTTTTTAAATAAATAGATAAAGCCTGCGGCTATATTGGTAATCCGTTGATGTCTGTTGTAAGTACCTCACTCATATAATCGAAAAATGGCCGCATACCCATGAAAGTACGGATTATAAACAATGGTCAGCAACCACAGTTCTAAAACCTATAGCGAAGGGAAATGGCTTTACCGATTGCATTGATCAATTCCCGGTCCAGACTTTCTTCTTCCGTGTCACTAAGGTTCCAGGTTTTATCTGAACGGATTAGTTTTAACTCTTTTCCATGGAGTAATATATTGATTTCATTGGTGTTAGAAGAAGGTTTTTCTCCTAAAATAGAAAAATTAATATCGGTATCTTTATACGTAATGCGAAGGGGTAAACTCATGAGGCTGCAAATATGGAAAATTCCATGCTTCTGCCTAATGAACAAACTGAATAAATTTGGAAAAGGCAATAATCTATCATCCCGGCCCGGCTG
>NZ_JAELTV010000672.1 GCF_016429005.1 Pedobacter sp. ASV19 | reverse complement strand
CCCCCCCCCCCCCCCCCCCCCCCCCCCCCCCCCCCCCCCCCCCCCCCCCCCTTTTAGATGTGTATAAGAGACAGGGTTACAAGACTGTAATGATCTTTGGTCATGCAGCAAAAGTAAATTAAAATTTAATTAATCAAAAAGATAAATATTAAATTTTAGATTTCAAAATTATACATTTTGTGTTGTGTATGGATCGAGCCTGATTGTTGTTTTGGTTATAACTCCTTTGGTGTTGGTTGTTCGATGGTCCGGCCTTTTAGCGCTGATTGTTCGACAAAAGTACCTGCTTGCCTAAGTTACGGCGAACAAACGGCGAACAAGCTACGAACCAAGACGAAGCCAGATAACAATTGGGGCTGCTTTTGTATAGGTTTTGTCGTTTTATAATCCGGTTAAAACCGGGCATTACTATTTTTAATCCTGAATTGGCTTAATAGGTGAAAATATGTTTTCTGAGCTCGCTGAACTTGCAGGTTCTGAGGCTTGATCATAAAAACATATTTTCTTGAGTGTAGACCGGATTGGGAAGTAAAAGTGAAGTTGTAAAAGACCAGTAAGGTCTTGTATATGGCTCCCATGTGTTTAATTTATTTGATGCAAAATTAATTTAAAGTGTATTTTAAAAAATAGGATTTGATAAGTAAATTTTGATTAACCGTGCATTAGTGAGAATGGAAACGGTTGAAGATTAAATTTATATGAGGTAGACAGTCAGGTATTTGGATAATTGATTATTTAATATAGATTTATAGTAATCAAATATATAATGCTATGAATTTTAATGATTTTAATGGAGATAGGTTAATTTTTAAAGCAGGTACTACCTTGTATATTGAAAAGGAGGTACGTATGCGAGATTTATATTGGCTTTCTGAAGGTTATGCTATCGAATTTACGTTAATAGATGGAAAAGAAGAGGTTTCTGCTTTTTTTAGTTCAGGCGATTTTATTCTTCCTTCAAACCGGCACAACACCAGGATTGAAAGCCTGATTAATTCTCATTTTCTAATCCTGCCATGGGAGAAATTGGTTTATATGTTACGTAACCATCCTGAAACTGCCATGCTCCACAAGGAGATTAAAAAAATTCATCTGGAAAAGGTCAAAGAATACCAGAAAGGGCTTGTGGCCAAATCTGTAGGTGAAAGATATATAGAATTAATAGAAAAGATGCCTGGGATAAAGAATGTGGTTAATGCTGCCTATATTGCATCCTATTTAAGGATTTCACTGGAGCAATATCATAGATTGTGCAGGCCTGAGTCTGTCTCTTATACACATCTGACGCTGCCGACGAACGTTAGCCGGTGTGGGTCTCGGTGGGGGGGGGGTGGTTGTGGGGGGGGGGGGGGGGGGGGGGGGGGGGGGGGGGGGGGGG
>NZ_JAELTV010000671.1 GCF_016429005.1 Pedobacter sp. ASV19 | reverse complement strand
CAAAATTAAGTTTGAATTGTTATGGAAATCAGGTGAGTTTGTAATCCATTTTATGAATGAACTTATGGGCAATTGTGCCGATCATTATTAAACAAACAATTTTATTAAAAAATCAGCTTATTACCTGTTGTTGCTGGCCGCTCTACCTCTTGCGTTTAGCTGTAACCAGGGCACTAAAAATTCAGTAAAGGGGGATGCCGCTGCTAAAGCAGATTCCTTAAAAAAAAGTGATTGCTTCGAGGCAATAGATGGGAAAGATACAGCGGATTTGAAAATAAAGACATTGAGTACCGGAAAAATTGCTGGTAAACTGGTGATCAATTATTTGGATAAGGGGAAAAATGATGGCGTGGTAGAAGGAAATTTTAAAGGGGATACGCTTTTCGTTGATTATACTTTTAAAATTGGAACAAGTAATCCAACGATCTATAAAAATCCATTGGCCTTCTTGAAAAAAGACGGAAAACTTGTAATGGGGGTAGGACAGATCGAAACCAGTTTAGGAAAATCTTATTTTGTTAAAGGAAAGCCGATTAACTTCGATAAAGGCCGGTTCGTTTTTGCTCCGGTAGATTGTAAAGATTAAAAAAGTATAGATTTTGAGGCAGGCCCTGTTTTTTTAGGGCTTGCTTTTGCTTTTCTGCAATGGAATTCCATTGTGTATGTGCTTGTATATTTGGGTAATGATTAGGCATTAAAGCACTGGATTGTTGAAAAAGTGGAAATTAATTGGCTTGAAGGAAGATTAGAGACATTCCTTTTGTTGATAATCTTGTTAAGAACTTGTGAATAAAATATGTTGTTTTTTTCTTGCTTGCAACACTAATTAGCTGTAAATTAGATCATATCAAATAAGAAGTACTTTGACTGTCTGAAGAAATAGATCCAAAAAGAAAACTTAGCTTAAGGGCAAAAAGATTCTGGACATTTCGATTGATCAGAAATTGTCGAATTCAAAGGAGACAGAGAAAACGATGATGTGAAAACTAAAATTGAAAAATAATAGTAAAATTCTGAATCAGAGACGGACGTTACTTAAATGAACTGCTCTAAGGAGTAAGCGTAGAAAGTAATAGACATGTTAAAAAAGGTTTGTGAGAATCGATATAGCATGAAAAGTTAGAGCAACTGAGATTTGAAGTTTTTAATAGTTAAGGCTGTTAAAAATTGAAACCGGAGAAACCAAATCGAACGAAGAGGACTCCGGTTTCTTTTTTTTCTGAAATGCCATAAAATCCTTATTTTTAGGAGTTATGAGTAAAATTCCTAAGCCTTCTTCGCCAGTTAAAAAAAAAATATTTGTTCTGGATACCTCTGTCTGTCTCTTATACACATCTGACGCTGCCGACGAACGTTAGCCGGTGTAGTTGTCGGTGGTGGGCGGAGGGTTAAAGAGGGGGGGGGGGGGGGGGGGGGGGGGGGGGGGGGG
>NZ_JAELTV010000670.1 GCF_016429005.1 Pedobacter sp. ASV19 | reverse complement strand
CTCAATAAACTATAACAGTCTGTATGGCTCAAATAATATGCTTGGGGCTTCAACAAGTGGGGTTGATTTTGATAAAAGGTGGCAAAAAGCTGGTGACGAAAATAATACTTACGTTCCATCTATGCCTTCATTTGCTACACTGGATTATTACCGTGATCAGTTTTACCGATATGCATCTGTATTGGTTCAAAAGGGCGATAACGTTCGTTTGAAAGATATCAATGCAAGTTATACTTTCGACAGTCTTAGATGGATAAAAAAATCTCCTTTCAAATCACTTGAACTATATAGCTATTACCTTACTAATCAGATTATTTGGCGTGCCAATAAATTAGGTATTGATCCTGATTTTCAGAGTCTTAATCCAGCTAAAACTATTACTATTGGTGTAAGAGCCATGTTAAAATAATATTGATATGAAACTAAATTATATTGTTTGTGCATTGAGCATGTTAATACTAAGTCTCTCATCTTGTACAAAGGACGCGTTAAATAAAAAAACAGACATCAGCTTAACTGTTGCTTCTACACTTGACGACTATCAGCAACTGCTGGACGGGGTTGAAGGTGGAGCAATAAGTACCAACACGCCGGGTTTTTATTCTTATCGCTCTCTAGGAGATTATATGTCTGATAATTTGGTATTTACAGATGCTAGCTACAATAGCTATTTTAAATCCAGTTCATTTATTACCGGGTTATATAAGTGGGATAAGAATATGTTCAGTAGTTTAAGTACCCTCAAGGAATGGAATAACGCATATAAAATTGTATTAAATTCCAATATTGCTCTTGACGGAATCGAGCATATAAAGCCCAATGGTGATAATGATCAATCAATTTACAACAATGTCAAAGGTACTGCTTTGTTTATGAGAGCGGTAACATTCTATGATCTAGCTCAATTTTGGGCGCCGGTGTATCAACCTGGTTCGGCAGCTACAGACCAGGGTATAGTATTGCGCTTATCTTCTGACGCTAATACAGTCTCGGTACGTTCTACTGTCGCACAAACTTATCAGCAGATTACAGCTGATCTCCGCATTGCAGCAGATCTGTTGCCAAATACTTCTTTGCAAAACACGCAGTTGAGTAAAATTAGACCTTCTAAAGCTGCAGCTTATGGAATGCTAGCCAGGGTATATCTTGCCATGGGCGATTATCAAAATGTAATCAAGTACGCAACCTCGGCTTTACAACTCTATTCATCTCTTTTGGACTATTCAACTCTAAATACATCCTCAACATTTAGATTTTATAACATCCCTAACTTCCACTCTGAAATTCTTTACTACAGTATGGATCCTGTCTCTTATACACATCTCCGAGCCCACGAGACAGGCAGCTCTATCGCGTATGCCGTCTTCTGCTTGAAAAGGGGGGGGGGGGGGGGGGGGGGGGGGGGGGGGGGGGGGGGGGGGGGGGGGGGG
>NZ_JAELTV010000066.1 GCF_016429005.1 Pedobacter sp. ASV19 | reverse complement strand
CCCCCCCCCCCCCCCCCCCCCCCCCCCCCCCCCCCCCCCCCCCCCCCCCCCCCCCCCCCCCCCCCCCCCCCCCCCCCCCCCCCCCCCCCCCCCCCCCCCCCCCCCCTTTTTTACGTTCGTCGGCAGCGTCAGATGTGTATAAGAGACAGGTATCATGAAGGAAGACGTCAACAACAACCACCTGAGTGACGAACAACCTGGAACAGAACAGTTTTATCAAACCATCACAGATAACGTCCCCTCCATAATTGCCTACTGGACAGCCGATTTACGCTGCTTGTTTGCCAACAAGGCTTATCTTTCATTTTTTGGTAAAACTGAAAATGAAATGTATAATACCAGGATAGACAAATTATTTACAAGAGAACAGATTTCAAAACATGAGCATTTCATGAAGGAAGCACTGAAAGGACTACCTCAGAGATTTGAGCGGACTCTTGAGATAGACGGCAAAGGAGACAGGATTATACTTACCGAATATGTACCAGATGTTGAAGATGGGCATGTAATGGGTTTTTACACACTAATTTACGACATTACTGACCTTAAATTACAGGAAAGGGAGTTGACCCTCAATAACGAAAGAGAACTGTTTAATCATAAAATAAGTACAGTTTTTAGCAAAGAAGAAAACTTGAACAAGGTTCTTTCCACAATATTGGAAAAACTGGTTGCTTACGGTGATTTTTTAATTGCAGAAATATGGCTGATCAGTGTAGACAAACAATCATTAGCACTTGCTGCGCATTTCGCTTCCACCGATATTGCCGAAAGTTTTTATCAGCAGAATAAAGACTTCAAAATCCAGATAGACGGAGAAGGATTTGTACGAAACATATGGAAAACCGGCAGTCCACAACATTTGATTGACCTTGATCAGCATGAACCTTTTTTGCAAAAGGATGCCGTACAGAATGTAGGGCTTAAATCAGCCTATGGTGTGCCCTTGATTGACAATACCGGGGCCGTCCTGGGTGCGATGATGGTCGGTCTGAATAACAATAAAGAACCAGACCAACAATTTATACAACTCATAGAGGGAATAAGTACTCATTTTGCAATGGAAATTGTAAGAAAAAAACTCGAACTGGAATTGGAGCAGATATTTAATTATGCACCAGACATCATTGCAACTGCAGGAACAGATGGCTTTTATAAGAAAATAAATCCTGCACTGATAAAACTGCTTGGTTTTTCTGAGCAGGAACTATTAAACCGACATTTCATTTCTTTTATACATCCCGAAGACCTGGATAATACTTTATACGCATTCAAAGAAGTCATTGATGGTATGGCACTGCATTATTTTGAAAACAGATTAATAAAAAAAGATGGAACCTATATCTGGGTGGCCTGGAACGTTACACCTGCAACAGAAAGCGGATTGATATTCTGTGTAGGAAAAGACATCACAGAAAGGAAAAATTCTGAACAGGAGCTTATTACATTAAATCAAAAACTTGAATACCAAAATAAGCAATTAAAGGATATTTCATGGATTCAGTCTCACATGGTCAGGGCACCGGTTGCACAAATCTTGGGTATTGTCAACATCATTGACGCAGATGACTTCCATTTAAATGATGAACTCAAAGAAATGCTGCAGTTTTTAAAAAATTCTGCTCATGAACTAGATGACGTAGTTGCTAAAATAACCAACCTGTCGAAAGCAGCAGAAAAATAAGGAGAAACAGACTATCGCTAAACATACAAAATGAATATCAAACCAATAATTCAATTCTATAGCACTATTCTACTACTCACTGCTGTTTTAAGTGTCTCTCTAACCAGCTATGCTCAAAAAAGAAGCAAAAATAGTTTCTCAAAAAAGCCCAACATAGTTTACATCCTGGCCGATGATATGGGCTATGGAGAACTGGGCTGTTACGGTCAGGGAAAAATTGAAACCCCAAACCTGGATCAATTGGCAAACAGAGGAAAGCGCTTTACACAACATTATGCCTACCCTGTTTGCGCCCCCTCACGTTATCTATTGATGACCGGACAAAATTCGGGGAAGGCCTTTATCCGTGGAAATCATGAATGGGCCGATCGTGGAGATGTTTGGAATTTCAAAGCGATGGAAGACAATCCTTACCTGGAAGGCCAATATCCAATTCCTGATTCCACCATCACCCTGGCCAAAATTCTAAAAAAAGCAGGCTACACCACCGCTTTGGTGGGTAAATGGGGCTTGGGTGCCCCCATGACTGCTGGTACACCAAATAACCAGGGTTTCGATTACTTTTATGGCTATATCTGCCAGCGACAAGACCACACCTATTACAGCGGGCATTTATGGGAAAACAACAACCGTGTACCTTTAGACAACAGGATTGTTGACCCCAATATTGAGTTGCCTAAAGATCTCGATCCATTGGACGAGAAGAACTATGAAAAGTATCAGCAAAAAGACTACGCTCCCGATTACCTGATTAAAGCGGCTCTAAAATTCATTGATAAAAGTAAGGACAAACCATTCTTCCTGTATTACCCCTCCCCTTTGCCCCATGTATCGCTACAGGCACCTAAAGATCTGGTGGCTTACTATCACAAGAAATTCGGAGACGAAAAACCCTTCCTGGGAGGCTCCTATTTTCCTTGCCGTTATCCGCATGCCACCTATGCAGCTATGATCACTTTGTTAGACCAACAAGTAGGCCAGATCATTAAAAAACTAAAAGACAAGGGTGTATATGACAACACCATCATTATGTTTTGTTCAGACAATGGTCCGGCTTACAATGCAGGTGTAGACCCTGCTTTTTTTAAAAGCGCCGGACCTTTTAACGGAGCATATGGATGGGGAAAAGGCTTTCTCCGCGAAGGGGGAATAAGAGAGCCCTTTATCGTTTCCTGGCCGGGAAAAATCCAGGAAGGGAGCACCTCCGATCTTATATCTGCAACCATTGATATGGTGCCTACCTTTTGCGACCTCTTAAATCTTAAAGTCCCGAAACACGTAGATGGCATCAGTATCCTGCCAACAATTCTGGCCAAAGGCAAACAGACCGATCGTAACTATCTTTACTTCGAATACCCGGAATATGGCGGCCAGCAAGCCATCAGAATAGGGAACTGGAAAGGAATCCGGTTAGACATGCTCAAGGGCAATACGAAATGGTCACTGTATGATTTAGGAGCAGACCAGACAGAACAACATGATGTAGCCAATCAACATCCCGAAATTATAAAAAAAATGAAGGTAATCTCCAAAAGAGAACATCATACACCAGAGTTAAGCAGATTTGAAATACCCGTTTTAGAAAAAGAAGCACTGTAACATTTTTCGTATATTAACAGTCTGACTACTAAACCGTTCAACATGAAACACCTCTTCACTCTCTTCCTAATTCTCACCATAGTGTGCAACACCGTATCTGCACAGCAAACCCAGGAAAAATATATCAACGAGATAAAGTACCTGCTTTATTTACCTGAAAATTACAAGCAGAACGATCAGCAAAAATTTCCTTTGGTGTTATTTTTACATGGAAGCGGTGAACGCGGCGATGATGTAAACAAAGTAGCCGTAAACGGATTACCAAAAATGATTGCTCAGGGCAAAAAATTCCCTTTTATCGTGATATCACCGCAAGTACCCAATGGAGAAGGCTGGGAACCCACCGATCTGTTTCGCCTGCTGAAAGATATTAAGGCTAAATATCGGATCGATGAAGATCGTTTATACTTAACAGGCTTAAGCATGGGCGGCTACGGCTGCTGGGAAATGGCGATGAAATACCCTCAAATATTTGCCGCAATTGTACCGATCTGCGGTGGAGGCGATACCTCTAAAGTATGGAAAATAAGACACACACCCATCTGGGTTTTTCATGGCGGAAAGGACAATATTGTTCCCCTTAAATCAAGCCAGGATATGGTAGATGCTTTAAAGCCCATCAACCCGGATGTTAAATTCACCATCTTTCCGAATGACGGTCATGACAGCTGGACATCCGCCTACAACACCGATAGTTTATACACCTGGCTCATGGGCATTAAAAGATTTAAATATGCCAAAGTACCTGTAGATCAGAAAATACTGGATACCTATCAAGGCACTTATTATAACGACCTGATGAATGATACTTTGAAGATAACCGTAACACAAGGTATAGTAACCCTGACCCGGAAAAAAGGAACTACCGAGCTAAAACCTTATGCAAATGACAAGTTTTTTGTCAACGAAAACGATCCGGTCGATGCGGTATTCTCTGGCAGAAAGCGTAAAATGCAGATCCTTGTAAACGCAGACAGGCAGTACATTTATAAAAGGATCGGTGATTGAAATTAAGATTAGAATAAAACCCAAACTATCCACTTATATTTGTTGTTTAAACTCTATCAATAACGATCCCTTATCAACAACAAAAAGCAAACAAATGAAAAGATTATACCTCATTTTAGTCTTAGCCATGTTTTCCATGAACATAATGGCTCAGACCAATGCAAAACAAGATGTCATTCAAAAAATCGACGGTGAAGAAATGAAGGGAAAAGTGATCAAAATCACCGACACTGAAGTTACTTTTATTTATGCTGGCGAAACTGCCCAGTACGTACTTAAAAAATCAGAAATTGCTAAAATTGTTCACGCCAGCGGTAGAGTAGAAAACATCAGCCAGCGAAGTCTTCCCGCACAAAACCGCCAAAATGACCAGGTAACCATGTCGGCATCTTCTGTTGATCATCACAACAAGATTGCCATCCTTCCATTTACCTATTTAATGGACAATCAACCAGGCGCTGACGCAATTGGTTATAAGGCACAAGAAGACACCTACGGTTTTTTATCACAACACGCTGCGGGATATACCATACTCGACCCAAGAACTACAAATGCCCTGCTCAGCAAAGCTGGAGTTACAAAAGACAAGATGATCAATTTCACTATGAAAGAAATCTGTGACATTCTGGGCGTAGAATATGTGATAGATGGCTCCATAACACAGAATAAGGGATATCAAATCAGTTCCACCAGTGATATTTCGAGCAGTAAAGTAAAGCGGGATAATAACGACAAGGTTAAAGGTGTTTCCTCTTATGGCTCCACAAACAGCAATGCGGTTCAGCGATATGATGTGGCAGTGGGCTTGCATATTTACATGGACAATAATGCAAGTATTTATAACCAAACACATAAAGCTTTCCTAAGCAATACAGACGGATCCTACAATAGTCCACTGGAGTATTTACTTAAAAGATGCCCGTTATACAGAAAATAGTTTTAAAGTCCCGGCAAAAAACTGCCGGGACATATTTTACCTGTGTTAATTATATAATCCCTGTATTTTTGCCAGCTCTATTGTCTTTTCAGGATTAAACTGACTACCATTCATATAATTTTCAAGACTATATAACAATTGTCTGGCCTCAGGACGTCTATCCTGGTCTGCCAGGAGGTCAATACCTGAAACAACCAGCTTTCCCTTTCCTGCATTACATTCAAAAATCAATCCCAGGGACTGGGCAGTCACCCAATCGTCAATAACCCTTACTATCGGGTTGATATGATCACCTACCGCGTCAAGTCTGATCGCACTGGAATGGGTCATAGCATCCCACCACTGCCAGTTACTATGGTACTGCGTAGGAAAACTGGCCAATGCAGGATGTTTGGGATTACATAAAATCCCCATAGTTGTTGGTGGTTGGCTGCTGGTCCATGCTGTATTCCAGAATATAGTAGAGAAGCCTATTTTTACATCGCCGCCCATATCCGTTTTAACCGAACCCTTTTTTAATGTTAGTAATACCTTCCCCCCTTCATTAAGCACTTTTATAGCTTTAGCATCCAGGATTTGAGTCACCAGTACATATTTAGACGTTTCAGGCAGTACATTGGGATATACAAATATGTCCCAGGTATTGGTATGGTTAGCCACTGTTGCGCTTAAGATAACGCGCTGGGGTGTTTTAACCGAAGCCAGTACCTGCTTAATTGTACCTAACCGAATTGCATTTCCTAAAGCAATAGTTTCTGTTTTAAAACTTCCATTAAACAATTTAACACCGCTTTCGGAAGTAATGCTCCAACTAACCATTGCATTTTTTAAAGGTGCATCACCAAAATTTGAAACCTCTAAAGGAACATTCAGCTCTTCATTGTTGGTATAAACCATTTTTGGCAGCCGGGCCAAAAGCACCAGGGGATCACAAAACCGGTTAAATTCTTTCGCAGACATATAGGGTTTCGGTTCCCAAAAAGCATCTAAAACACCAACAAGGGCAGTGCCCTGTCCTGGAAAATCACTCAGACCCAATAGCTGAAATCCGCCAAAACCAGGGGTACGCATTGCAGCTTCTATATCGGCTTTATAACAAAGCGACTGTAGCTTTCCTGTAGCCATAAAAAAGCTATCAGCCAACATGGAGAGGCCATTTTGCGCCAGTTTGTCCCGAAATATTTCGAAGTTCTTTGGTTTTAATATCCCATCATATTTTTTAATTTCCTTGAAATCAGGATATACACACCACTGACCAATCTCATGACTAACAGTAGGTTGTTTCCATTTAGAGATGATCTCTGTAAAATCATAATCCGATTTTGGAGCTTCTTTATTGATAATGCTCGACAGCCCCTGCCCCCAGCCCTGAATCCTTGGCTCTGGCATATTATTGTAATCGCTGGCATCGTTTTGCGGCCATCCCGCTGCAGTAGTATACATCCTTCTTGAATCTTTCATTTTCCAGTACTT
This sequence comes from Pedobacter sp. ASV19, assembly GCF_016429005.1. Lineage (GTDB taxonomy): Bacteria > Bacteroidota > Bacteroidia > Sphingobacteriales > Sphingobacteriaceae > Pedobacter. Next base: position 15,112 of record NZ_JAELTV010000066.1, on the reverse strand, counting down.
TACAAAAGTAACCAGGTAGTCTGCATTGTTTTTTCCCGATGGCTCATTTCCATAAGTCATCATTACAAAGGAAGGATGGTTTCCATAAGCTTTAACCATTCGCTCACTTTCCGCATAAATATATTTATCTAAAGGCAAACCATCGCCAATTAAAGCGTCAGCATAACCGTTTGACCAGGCCGAGCACTCTACCTGTACAAATAAACCCGATCGGTCGGCAGCAATAAAAGCAGCTTCCGGAGGACACCAGGAATGAAATCTCACATGGTTTAGCCCATAAGCTTTTATCATTTCAAATATCTTTTTCCAGCTGGATACATCAGTAGGCGGGTAACCTGTCTTAGGAAAAACTGCACAATCTAATGTGCCACGCAAAAAAACCGGTTTGTTATTGAGAACAAACCGGGTGCCTTTGGCCTTAAATTCTCGCATGCCGAAAATTATATTTTTCCGATCCGGTACGGCATCTTTTGACGATTTTAGGTTTAACTGCATTTCATACAAATTCGGATGAAATTCACTCCATAACAATGGCTTGTTCCCCATTGGATAAACAAACTGAACAGTCTTTTCCTTTTCAGAAATGACCAGTTTTTGGGTTAAAGGTTTTAATTTTGGAGTACCGCGTTGATCTGCAACAGCAGTTAAATTCAAAGTCATTTCTTTGCTGGCTCCCGTTGTATTGTTAAGCTGCACCCTCACCAATACCTGATTGTTTTTAATATCAGGATAAAGCTGCACATCAGAAATGTACACTTTAGGCCTGGCCACAAGTTTTAAATCTCCTATCAAACCGTTCCAGTTGGTTTGCGTATGATCGGAAACACTATGAGCATTAGGTCCCATATTAATGTCCTTTATCCTGTTGTCAACTCTGATGGTTATTTTGTGCGTTCCCGATGTCAGCTTAACACCCATATCGAATACCTGGGCTGTACCAAGACTGTTCTCCATACCAATTTTCACATCATCCATCCATACCGTTGTTTCCCAATGGCTTCTCTCTATAAAGAGCTGTATGAATTTATCTTTCCAGGAAGTAGGAATATTTATTGTTTTCTGGTACCAAGCCGCACCAACATAATGCTTTACCGGCTGGAGCCAAAAGGGTATTTTAATATGACCAGGCTGCCTGTATTTTGCGTATTCATCTTTCGTATACCAGGATTTATCTACAATCTGAGCAGTCCATTGCGTTTTTACAGAAACTTCGTCGCCTTTTCCATTGGTCGTCATTGAGCCTGGCAGCTTTATCTTTTCCTCTAGTTTTTGCATGTACCATTTCTCAGAAATCCCCTTATCCAACGAATCTACCTGAAATGACCAGGTGCCTGAAAGATCAATTTGTTGATGACCTTCATTTTTCGACTGCCCCGCAGCCGTAATGGTTAAAAAAAGTAAGGGTAGTTGTACATACTTAAAAAGAAATTTCATAAAAGTTTAATGAGGGTTAGATCAACTAAATGATCAATGATAATTAATGATTACGTTTATATTGGCAAGTTTAAAGATCAGATTTACGGCCGGAGGTTAAAATGGATTAATTTCCAAAAAGATGGATTATTATAGGGCTATCTTGATAATAAGCAGTATAAAGAGTTATCAAACGTTTGCGCTGTTTTTAAATTTTATTTTACCATAGCAATGTTTCTATTTGAGTAAAATCAACTTACCACCAAAAAAACTTATGATACCCCACAGAAAAATACTGTTCATGTTACTTTGTATGCTTTCCGTCTATACAACGCGCGCACAGCAGTCGCAAACCTTTAAAATCGGAAAGGAAGCTTTTGAACTTAACGGAAAACCCTATGTAATACGCTGCGGCGAAATGCATTTTGCCCGCATACCCAAAACAGAATGGCGCAGCCGCTTAAAAATGGCTAAAGCCATGGGCTTGAATACCGTTTGTGCCTATCTGTTTTGGAACATGCACGAAAAACAACCGGATACCTTTACCTGGACCGGCCAGAGCGACGCTGCTGAATTTTGCAAAATAGCGAAAGAAGAAGGCCTGTACGTCATCTTGCGCCCGGGTCCCTATTCTTGTGCCGAGTGGGAGTTTGGTGGCTTTCCATGGTGGCTGCTGAAAGATAAATCCATTCAGCTCCGTACACAGCATCCTTATTTTCTAGCCCGTGCCAAGAAGTATTTGTTAGAGGTGGGACGCGAGCTGGCACCACTGCAAATCAGCAATGGTGGTAACATCATCATGGTTCAGGTCGAAAATGAATATGGCAGCTACGGCAATGATAAACAGTATATGGAAACCATTAAATCCTATGTAGAAGCTGCAGGTTTCAAAGTACCCTTGTTCCATTGCGACGGGCCGTCACAGTTGAAAGAAGATCACCCCGATGACCTCTTTGCAGTCGTGAATTTCGGCAGTAATCCAAAAGAAAACTTTGAAGCCTTGCGCCAGGTACAGCCAACAGGCCCTTTAATGTGCGGAGAATATTATCCAGGTTGGTTTGACAGCTGGGGCAGACCCCACCACACTGGAGGTACTAAAAGAATTATTGACGAGTTAAAATACATGCTTGACCACAAAGCATCCTTCAGTATTTACATGGTACATGGCGGTACCACATTCGGCACCTATAGTGGAGCCAATGCCCCACCCTTTTTACCGCAAACCACCAGCTATGACTACGATGCTCCAATAGATGAAGCAGGTAACCCTACAGAAAAATACCACCAGATCAGAAAGTTATTCAGCAACTATCTGCAGGAAGGAGAAACCTTACCCGATATTCCCGCTTCAAATAAAATTCAAAAACTTGCCCCGGTTAAATTTACCGCATTTGCAGCACTGAATAAAAACCTGCCAAAATCAGTTTTGTCTGATACTGTTAAGCTCATGGAAGATCTTAACCAGAATTTCGGATGTGTACTCTATCAAACGCAATTGGCAGGCGGAGAAAGATCTCTGCTGCAATTTCGCGATATCCATGATTATGCGCTCATCTACATCGACGATCATCTCATCGGTACTTTAGACAGAAGAAAGAACAAATTCTCTCTGGAAATACCCAAACACAACAAGAACGCTAAACTCAGTGTACTGGTCGACGCTGTGGGCCGGGTAAATTATGGTTACGCGATGCACGACCGCAAAGGGATTCACGGCCCCGTATATCTGCTTACCGGCAATACGAAAACTGAGCTCAAAAACTGGAAGAATTACCCTATTCAGCTTGGAGAGCACAACATCCCGGTACGTTATCAACCCATTACACCTCAAAAACCTGCAGCCGGTTTCTACAAAGGCACTTTTACGGCCTCGAGCTTGTCCGATACCTATATCGATATGAGCAAGTGGAACAAAGGCCTGGTTTGGATCAATGGAACTTGTCTGGGTCGTTACTGGAATATCGGACCAACACAAACCATGCTGGTACCGGGAAGCTGGCTCAAAAAAGGACAAAATGAAATCATAGTGTTTGATCTGTTCGGCAATGCAGCTCCTAAGCTAACCTTCACTGATCAACCCGTTTTAGACAAAGTAAACGAGACGCAACCCCAGGTGCATAAAAAAGCCGGACAACATTGGACAGAAGACGCCCAGAAGGTCTATCATGCAGGGAGTTTTGAAAACAGTGCCAGCTGGCAAACCACCTCATTTAAACCTGTAGACGCAAGGTTCTTTTGCCTGGAAGCGCTATCCGAACAGCATGGACAACCTTATACATCTGTAGCCGAACTGGTCTTGCTCGACCCCCAGGGTAGAGAAATACCAAGAACCGACTGGAAAGTTATTTATGCAGACAGCGAAGAATTAAATGGCGATGATGGGAACGCTGCAAATGTTTTTGATCTGCAATACACCAGCATCTGGCATACAGAATGGCAAGACAAGACGCCTAAGCCACCTCACCAAATCGTTATCGATCTCGGAAAGGTTTACAAGGTAAGCGGATTAAAGTTATTCCCAAGGCAAGACAATGCGAACGGGCGTATAAAGGACTATCAGTTATACTTTTCTGTGCAACCTTTTAAAGGGATATAAAATCATAAATAGATTGATCCTAAAATACCCGTCATCTCTCCACAAGTACCTGGGAGATGGCGGGTATTTCAAATAATCAATGTAAAGTTTAATTTAGTTAAAGCAGCTTCTTTAAGTCATTAATCTCCACATTCTGTTTTACCACAAAGCCGTCCTGATCAATTAAAAAAGTAGAGGGTAACGTACTCACATGATAATCTACAACAGTTCCGGATTTTATAGAGGGTGAAATTAACTGAACCCATGGAATCTGATCAGACTCAACCGCTTTTTTCCACAAGTCATTGTTTTCATCTACAGAAATAGACACCACTTCTATTCCCTTACTCTTTAATTCTTTATAAAGTGGCGCAATATTCCGATTTGTTGCCCTGCAGGGCGTACACCAGGATGCCCAAAAATCAATCAGAACATATTTATTTTTCCCGATCAATTCTTCGAGTGTAACCCTATCTCCTGTAATTGAAGTCAGATTAAAAAAAGGTGCCTTTTTGCCCAGCAATAAATTACGCTCCAGCACCTGAAGCTTGTCTTCGATTTCTTTAGATACGGTATTCTTTTTACCTCCTAAAGAAAACCAGCCTTTGAGCATTTGCAAGTCTTTCTGCTGCATGCTATATAGATTATGGTGAGTAAGCCATTCACCAAGCGGGTTATCGACATTATTTTTGATGAAAGCCATTCTTGCAAACTGGACTTTTTCTGCCAATACCCTGTTTTCTTTTTCTGCAATCAACTTCTCTTCAAGGTTTTTCGCTTTTGTGTATTGATTGCCAGCTGCTGCCCATTCTTTTTCCAAAGGCTTAATCCGCTGCAGATGTTGTTCCAATTTGGTTTGTAAAATCCCTCCTTTAACCAGTACTTGAGAATCGGCACCTAGTGTAATCGTACAAATCCCTTTCTCCAGAATAATGGTCTGATTTAAAAACGGCTTCCTGCTTTCCAATGTAAAAACCGCCGGCAAGCTGTCTGTGACATGAAACCTGTACCGATGTAAAGCACCCAGACTCCCTGTATCCACAAGACTTCTCTTTGGCCACTCTCTGTAGAGCTTTAATTTAGTCCCTGCCGGATGTAATGCAGAACTAAATTCAATATCCATACTTACTTTCTTTGCCTGTTGAGCCCTGGCGCTTAAAAGACTGAAAGCCGTAGTTGTGATTATACCCATCACAACTACAATTTTCTTTAAATAACAGTTCATTATCTCGGATTTGGAACAATTAGCGGGTTGATTTCTATAATTTTAGGTGCGATCTGCAGCACATACCTGTTGCTGTTAGGTTCCAGCGTATAAATCTGTCCAGCAACCACATGACTAATACTTTTCTTAAATCGTTCGTCACGGTTTAGCCTTTTCAGATCAAACCACCTTACTCCACGATAAAGCAATTCTCTTCTGCGTTCCGACAACACTTTATCCAGGGCATCATCTGCAGATGATGCCGATAAAGCAACATAATCTGCCGGCTTAAAACGCTTTACTCTTAATGCATTCAAAATGGAAACAGCACCGTCCTTATCTCCTGCCCGGGCCACACATTCTGCTTTGATCAACATCATTTCAGGTACGCCGATACTAAAATTTGGCGTCGTACCCAAATAATCCGGATTAACGCTTGCACTTGGCGCCCCTGTTGAAGTTAAACGGGTAAAGGTGAACACATAACGCAGGTCTTTGGTATCTAAAACAGTTAACAAATCAGAACTGGCCATAAAACGGGTAAGCAAAGAAGGATTAGAAGCCAGTTTGCTGTAAATATTTTCTATATTATTCTGAGGCAAAGGATTGTTCACAATGGTTGCGGCAGTTGGTTTTGCAGGGTTACTAAAACTCAGCGAATTCAAGTCAAACAGCGTGTTTTTCTTCGCTAAAACATCATTTGCATATTTTTGAGCATTCACATAATCGCCTTTAAAAAGATAAACCCTGGCTAATAAAGCCATCGAAGCCAGTTTACCGGGATGAATATAATTCTTACCGGTTTCAGGAAAATCGCTTATCGAAATGGCTGTTTGCAGGTCATTGATTACCTGGTCGTAAACCTCCTGTACTGTTGCACGTTTAGCTATGGTTTCAAGATCTGCATGAAGCATAATCGGTACAGACAAATCCGTTGATGCCGTTGCCGCTATATAATCTTTTCCATATAAATTGGCTAACGTAAACAGATAATAAGCACGTTGGGTAAGTGCCTCTCCCTTTAAACGGTTACGGGTCTGGTCTGTTCCATTTGTTGCCGTTTGTAAATTGTCCAGCACCAGGTTACAAATATAAATATAGTTATATGGCGCATTCCATTCACTGTCATCATCTGTAGCCAGCAAAAGATCTCTCTGCCAGGCATAAGACCTTGACTGCCGGTTTGCAGCAACTGTAGTTATGGTACTGTTCAGCATATCATCAGTCATAAACTCCGGATAAACATAACCAGACTGAGAAAGGATGATATCGTTTAGAAATTCTTCGTAATCGGCGAGTGTTTTAGGAACCACCTTTCCTTTGACAGGATTGGCGTCCAGATATTTTTTGCAGGATCCAAAGCCTATAAGGATCAGTGCTGCAAGTATCATTAATTTTATCTTCATCAGAATATCATTTAATTTTATCACTTAGAAGCCTGCACGCAGGCTAATCGTTGTCACTTTAGGCGTAGGCAAATAATAAGCACCGGTCTGCGCATCAACAGCTTCCGGATCTATACCGTATTTATTCTTTGTCCATATGGCAATATTGTTCATTTGAGCAGATATGGTTAAACTTTTAACGGGCGTTTTCTTTAAAGCAGTACCCGGTATCTTATAACCAAGCTGTACTTCCCTTAAGCGGATAAAACTGCTGCTTTCCACACTATTACTGGAATACATCTCTGCACGGTCACGGCTATCATACGACAAGTCTGGAGAAGACTGATATGCCGCAATATCTGTATGAGATTCATCTCCCGGAGACTTCCATCGGTTGGCCACCTGATAGTTGATCACCGGACTCCAGTCGTAACCGTTCATCGATGGCATTTCCCGGCGAAAAACACCACCAAAATTGTACACCAGTATCACACTGGCAAAAGCACCTTTATAATTAAAGATATTGGTAAAACCACCTGTATATTTCGGCCTGTAAGAACCGCTGTATTCCAGAGACCCCATTACCGGCACCAGGATTTTATTGCCATTTCCATCATAAACTTGCGGATCACCGGTATTGCTTAAACCTGCCCATTTATAACTCCAAAGCGCTTCACGCGGGTAGCCTTCCACATAATAAGGTACGGTTCCTGTAACACGTCCGATCACCGGACTGCTTTCTGCAATTTTATTCTCGGTAATTTTGTTCGTGTTGTAGGCAAAATTGAAGATACTCGTCCAGTTGAAATCACCAAGTTGTAAAACCCTTCCGGTCAAGGCAGCTTCCAGTCCGGTATTGACCATCTTAGCGCCATTCAGCTTGGTTGAAGTAAATCCTATGGTCGGATCCAGTAATTGAGTACCCAACAGATCATAGCCATATTTTTTATATACATCTACACTCAACTGGAACCTGTTCCTCAAAAAAGCAATGTCGGTACCCAGATTATACGTTTTTGTTCTTTCCCACCTCAATTTCGGATTATAGGGATTGCTCGCATCAACCCGGGCCCGGTAATCGTTGGTTGCAGCCTGAAAAACCCTGCTCGCAACGAGTAAAGGTGTTGTGGAAGGATCGTAATTTCCAGTTAATCCAACAGTTGCTCTTAGCTTTAATAAATTTATAAAATCGACATGGAAGAATCTTTCTTTGGTGATGTCCCATGATGTACCAACAGACCATAAAGGTGTCCGTCTGTATTTAGGGTCTACACCAAATAGGTTGGACTCATCATAACGTAAACTTCCCTGTAAAGTATATTTATCATCATAAGTATAAGTACCCGTAGAATAATAAGAGACTTCTCTTGTATTGATATAGCTAAACCTATCGTATGCGGTAGCATCATAAATGGTGTTGGTCCCGTTTTGGCCAATTACACCGTTTAAAAGCAAAATCTGGTTAATTGGCGACCAGGACTGCAGATCGTCGGAATAGTTGAATTTACGGTTGGTAAACCCCGTGGTTAAATATTGTTTAACCTCTGCACCTCCTGTAAAACTCACAAAATGCTTGCTTCCAAATAGATTGGTGTAATTGAACTGCGAACGGACAGAAGTATTGTCATTGGTGGTTTCTGACAGATCGAGATAATTTCCTTTTGGAAGATTAAACAAGGCTTTGCCATTTCCATCTAAGCTGGCATACTGATTTAGCAAAGACCGGGCTGTATAGGAGTTTTCATTAACCAGGTTATTACCCGAGGTTTTCATTTTGTCATACAGGAAATAAGTATTAAAAGTTAATCCCTTAGCTAATGTAGCCTCTAATCCCAGTTTGGTCCTTAAACCGAAAATGCTGTTCTGATTATCAGCCAGTCTTGCATCCAGTAATAAATTCTGTCCATTATTGTAATAGCCCTTTGCCATCAACGCTGCATTGGTATTTTTATTAAATGCATTGTAGCTGTACACATAGTTCACATTGGCATCCAGTTGCATTTGATAAGGCGCAAGACCATACAGCTGAGACCTTAAATCAACACCAATATCCTGATGATTGAAAACAGCATTCAGATCTGCTATCGCATGCAACCAGGGGGTAATCTCATAATCATTACGCATATTTAGCTGTATAGAACGGTTGTTATCTCCAATAAAATTAGATTTACTGTTGTCATAAGAACCCGAAAACAGGAAGCGATATTTGTTTGCCCCGCCAGACATAGACAAATAATAGTTCTGACGTATCCCTGTACGCATTAAAAGATCTTTATTCTGCTGAAGATTGGACAAGCCCGAAAGCGAATCTTGTTTCCGGGTTAACTGTGCTGCAGAAATTAAGCCCTGCTCCTTTTGCAGGATATAGTCAAATGAAGGAGAAAAACCACCTACACCATTTTGAAAATAGGCCGAAGTAAAATATCCTTTTTTATAGATCTCATTATCCACACTGATCATATCTGCCGAGCTTGCACGTCTGAGTGTACCAAAATCATTCTTTTCGGTCAAATAAAAATTAGAAGAAAAGTTAATGCTAAATGAACCTTGTTTTCCTCGTTTGGTAGTGATCACAATCACACCATTTGCGGCCCTTGCACCCCAGATGGCTGAGGCAGAAGCATCTTTCAGTACATCAATTTTCTCCACATCATTAAAGTTATCCGGCAACTGGTTCACCGGAAAACCGTCCACAATGATCAAAGGTGTATTTCTTTCACTCTGAATCGCACTTCCACCCCTAACCTGGATATCCGGCCCTGTCTGAGTTCTAACACCCTTTACAGACCTGAAACCATTATAAACGGACAGGCCCGGAACCGATCCTTCGAGGATACGATCTAAGGACTGGCTGCTCCTGCGTTCAATGTCTTCAGTTGAAAGCGTAGAGTAACTACCGGTTGCATTCTTTTTGGCCAGAGTTTGATAACCATTGGATACCACCGTAACTTCTTTTAAAGTATTGTTATCTTCCCTCAAATTGACATTCAGTTGCGTATTTCCGCTAACTTCAATTTCACTGGTCTGATAACCTACATAACTGATCAATAACTTAGGATTTGCAGAAGTGGTCGTGATTCTAAAATTACCCTTGCTGTCTGTAATTGCTGAATTATTTGAGCCTCTTTCGTAAACAGTAATTCCGGCAACATACACCACTTCATTGCCTTCAAACAATCCTGCCCGGCCCCTCACTTCACCAGAATTCTTAGGTGTTTTACCACCTGGCGATACCTCCCTTGACTTCTTGCTCACCGCAATCATGTTGCCGTTTGATTTAAATAGAAAACCATAATTAGCATCCAGGTAGGCCAGAATCTCATTCAATGAACGTGGCTTGGCAGACATACTGATCAGTTCCTTTTTATCGACGATTTCTGAAGAGTAGTAAAAACGAATGTTAAATGCTTTTTCCAGCTTCGAAAAAGCTACGGTTACAGATTCCTGGTTAAACAGAATTTGCTTTTTCTCCTGGGCAAATGTGGTCCTGGAAAACATCATCAATAAACAGCTCAGCAGGAACAGTCTGACCAATACTGGTTTAAAATGTGTAGTCCATTTTAATCTTTTTAGATTCATAAATGTTTGGTTGTTGGTTTGGTTTAGTAAATAATTATATGGTTGGAGTCGATAAATTTAAATTGCTTGTTTAGAGAGAAACAGACCATTTCCATAACAGATGGCAGTGCATCATGCCTAAATTTTCCATTAAAGGTTTCTCGCATAACAACACTATCTTCTACAGTAATCTTAACGTTATAGTAAATTTCCAGCTGCAGGAGTACTTCTTTCATTGGTGCGTTCTGGAAAACTACCTCCTGTATTTTCCATTGGCTAAAGTCTTTATCGTAAAACTTTTGATGAACGGGCAGATGAACCTGGTCGTCCAGGCTGATAGACTCTTTAGGATGTAAAGTGGCCACCAGATTCCAGGAATTGCCATTCTTTTTCTCGACAATAACTTTTCCTTCTTCCAGTTCTACCTTGAGTTTTTTAAGGGTCTGATCAGTTTGTAACTTAAATGCGGTACCTACAGCTGTGGTGACATATTTACCGGTATACACTTTAAAGGGATGCTGTTTATCTTTCGCTACCTTAAAATAGGCTATACCAGACAGGTACATTTTCCTGTCAGATTGACCAAAAGAAGAATCAATCACCAGTTTTGCGCCCTTATCCAGAATCACAAAACTACCATCCCATAAATTAATCGATTTTCTTTCATTTACTCCAGCTTCATACACATATTGATGTGTAGAATATCTGGCCAGCTCAGGTGGATTTGGAATGGGATGAGATGGATAAAACAGGAAAACGGCGCTAGCCAGCAGAAAGAGAACCGCTGCCGCAGCTGCAGTATATTTCCAGGAAAAAATAGTATACTCTCTTCTTTTCGGTCTTAAATACGCCCTTAAATTCGAAACCGCCTCAGGTTTTAATTTCTCCGCCAGCAGCAGCAGTTGCAAATCTTTGAGCAAATCTGCAGCCTCATTCATAAGTCCCAATTGTTCTGGATGTTGAACAGCATAGTTCTTCCAGAAATCAATATCCTTCTCGTCTATTCCAAGGCAATAATTAACAAAAGACTCATTTTTAAGAAAATCGTCACTTGATTTAAACTCCATATTGGTTTGCTCTTTTTAATACAAAGGACAAACCCCATTGAATTTACCACAGCCAAAGAAACTTTTTTTCATTTATTTCTACCCGGAGCCGGCTGATCCCCCGATGGAGCAAATTATAGGTGGTACGAATACTGGTGTTTTTTAAATCGGCTATTTCCTGTAAAGACTTGTTCTGCAAAAACCGGAGCTCCACCACCTCTCTTTGAGCAGGGCTAAGTAAGGTCAGGGCTTTTTCCAGTTTGGAAAACTGTTCTGTGACCAATTCAGCTTCCAGGAGTTCCGACTCATCCGTTTCAACAAAATCAGCAAATTCCGAAGCAGATTCCATCTTTTTATGTTTTTTCCACTGATAAAACAACTGTCTCCGGAAAGAGGTTAATAAATAAGCCTTAACATGTATATCAAGGGAAAGCTTGTCTCTCCGCTCCCATATATAAATAAAAAAATCATGAAGCTGATCTTTTACAAAGTCGTGCTCATTTCCCAGCCATTTACAACCCCAAACAAAAAATGTACTGTAATATTGTTCATACAATTTAATAAAGGACTCCTCATCACCCGCGCAAAATGATTTCCAAAGTTCAGCGTCGGTATGGCTTCTGTTCATTTATTTGTTTAAATTATAAACAAATATAAATATTCATTTCAATCAAGCATTGCAAATTGCAGATTCAGAGCCCTTTCTTCTAACAGCTCCAACGCAAACTGCCGATAATAAACATAGAACAGCAATAACAATGAAAATACTATTGGTACTTCCTGTTACATCAATTGTATAACCTAGCAACGGCTCTCCAAATGCGGCGAACATATAACCTATCATATTCATAAATCCTACGCCTGTTCCGGTAAGACTGCTCCCAAGTAAGTCCGGACTTAAAGGCCAGAAACAGGCTTGCGGGCCATACACAAAAAATCCGGCCAGGAGCATTAATCCCCCGCCCAACAACAAATTATGTGCAGGCGAAATATAGATCAATACCGCTATAACCGCACTAACAGACATTCCAAAAGCAATAGCCTTGACCCTGTTCTTTTTGAACAGGCTATCTGAAAGCATACCAAATGTAAGCGCACCTGCAGCCATACCTACCGGCAATAAAAACGTAACCCAAAGATTTCCAGGATTATCCTTCCAATTATTTCCAAGGTAATGAACAGGAACCCAGAAGATCAGCCCGTAACGGGCCATGCTTTCAAATCCAAACCCCAGAGAAACTACCATGAACTTCCTATTCTGCAACACCAGACGATATCGCTCTATCCAGCTAACAGATGGTACTAACGGAGCCGATGCATCTGTTTTGGCAGCCGGCTTATCACGGGCCACAATCAGAAATACAGTAGCAGATACCAGCAGCAAGAGTACAGGTAATCTAAAAAGCATACGCCACTCATATCCTTGCTGCAATAAAATAATGGAAAGCAGGTAGGTAACCACAGAAGACAAGCCCGCTGCCATGGTATAAAATCCAAAGGCTTTTCCACGTTCTTTTTCACTCCACCAGTTATTGATCAGTTTTGCACCAGGTGCCCAGGCCATAGACTGAAAATAACCATTTAATGCCCAAAGCAACATAATCATGGTCGCACTATTGGAAAAACTGATGGCAATATTGGTCAAAACAGACAAATAAGCCCCAACAGAAACCATCAATCTTGCACTCAACCGATCGGCCAGGTTTCCATTGATCAGCTGCCCTAAGGAATAACCAATCAGCATCGAGAAACTGATCCACCCAATGGTAGTATAAGGAATGTGCAGATCAGCCGCCATTCCTTTTACTGCCCAGCCAAAATTATGTCTGCCTGTATAAAAGAACAGGTAACAGAACATAGTAACCAGCAGCATTGTCCACTGCTGAACCCTAAATTTTTTATCCATTGGTCTGGTCTGTTTGCTGATCTAAATTAATCCCCACCCGGAGTGGTTTATATTCTACTGCATACTTAAAAGCTTCATTAGTATCAGAAAGACTAAACTCTTTTGAGACAACCTTTTCAAAAGGAAATAGCTTATGGTTTTTACTGATGAAGTTTACAGCATAAACAAAATCTTCAAAATTATAGTTGTGCAAGCCCTTGATGGTAATTAATCTGCGAACAACAGATTCCGCATCAACCTGTACCTTACGGGTATTAAATACAGCCCCTATCCATACCGCTGTACCCCCAATCGCAAGCGTATACAGGCTATTTTCCATGGCATCGGCAGAACCACTCATATCAAATGCCACATCAATCCCCCCCGGCAACTGAACAGTCGCATCTGTTAGCAAATAGGTTTCATTTGCTCCAAAGTCAGTTGCTTGCTCCAGGCGCTGAGGATTGATATCCGCCACATGAATGAATTTTGCTCCGGCATCTTTACACATCGCGGCGCAAACCATCCCCAGTAACCCACTGCCTGTAATGAGTATGGTCTTCTCTGTAAGATGACCTGCAAGTCTTAAGGCTCCTGCAACTGTAGCAACAGCACAGTTGATGATCGCTGCAACAGGTAACGGCACCTCTTTTGAAATTCCAAGAACAGCAGTACCAGGTTTAAGGATACAATGGGTAGATAGGCCCCCATGAAGTGCATCATCAGCGGTAACCTGAGCATGGCCATATTTAAAAAGTCCGGTTCCTTTTTGAGGCATTCCCGCTCTTGACATCGCAGAATCCGGGTCGGAAGAGAATATGCTCCAGGTCACCAGGTCTCCCACATGTAGTTTGTTTCCAAGATGATCTGTCTGGCGGTGCCCTTCTGAAAATGCCAGGATCTCTCCAACAATTTCGTGCCCCAGCACCGTAGGAACCTTTTCCTGACGCAAGCCACAATAAGTATGCAGATCACTTCCACATATAGAGGTATATCGGTTTTTGACCAATATCTCTCCAGGTTTCAAATCAGGGATGCTCTGTTCTTGTAAAGACATCGGTTGTCCCTGGCCTTCAAAAACCATTAATTTTGCCTTGTTCATGATCATTTTCTTCTTTAATCCAGAATAAAAATCCTTTAGGAGATAAGTGGTAACAATTCAATCAGGTCATTTATAATGTAATCAGGATTGGCCGTTTTAAGCTGTACAGCCGTATGCGCTCCCGTGGTAATACCAATGCTCAATCCGCAACCAGCATTTTGCCCTTCTTCAATATCGATGGTCGAATCCCCAACCTTAACCACACCAGAGCTGTCTGTAATATCGAATCGTTTCATGGCAAATTCTATCATATCCGGATAAGGTCTGTTTTCTGAAACATCAGAAGCTGTAACCAGGGCATCAAACTCCAGCCCTTCCTTCCATCCAAGCTTTTCAATAATTGAACTTGCAGTGGACCTGTCATATCCCGTATTGAGAACCGCCAGAATATTCTTTTCCCTCAGTGCCGAAAAAACTTCTGTAACATTGGGTTGAGGCAATATTTCTTCTTTAGCATAAGCATAAGTAAGGGCAACTATAAATTCATCATAGATACTTGAAGTTAACACTTCATCACTGATTCCTTCGTAAGTAGAAAGTACCGAACGTATCGCCTGTCTTTTTTCCTTACCCGCTCCCTGTGCAAGCACTTGTTCCAGGCTGAAGTCAAAACCAGCATTATTGATAGCATTTCTTAACGTTTTATAAACAAGATTATCTTCATTTACTGTAGTTCCCGCCATATCGAAAACCACCATAGTTATTTTATTTTCTTTCATATTCTATTCAAATTCAATTGTTCAATTACATAGATAAACAATTAAATGTAATTGTTTAGCAAAACGACTGGTCTGTCTCTTATACACATCTAAAAGGAGGGGGGGGGGGGGGGGGGGGGGGGGGGGGGGGGGGGGGGGGGGGGGGGGGGGGGGGGGGGGGGGGGGGGGGGGGGGGGGGGGGGGGGGGGGGGGGGGGGGGGGGGGGGGGGGGGGGGGGGGGGGGGG
>NZ_JAELTV010000669.1 GCF_016429005.1 Pedobacter sp. ASV19 | reverse complement strand
CCCCCCCCCCCCCCCCCCCTTTCTCATGCTCCGCCGACCCCCGACCTCTCCACCGGCTAACGTTCGTCGGCAGCGTCAGATGTGTATAAGAGACAGGAAGAACATGTTTTCTATGCGAAAATCATATTTGTTAATGCTTCTACTATTTCGACAACTGCATTGTTGCTCCACTCTACTTCCAATAGGTTTCCAGATGGCTTAGGCAATGATAGCGGTCAGTTAGGGCATAACTTAATGGACCATCATTCCTCCGCAGGGGCAAGTGGTACCCACTATGGATATCAGGATAAGTATTATAAAGGAAGACGGCCATGTGGGTTTTTAATTGCCCGATTTGAAAATTTGGATGATAATAGAAACAACAATGACTTTTTGAGGGGGTATAATATCCAAGGTCATGGTGAAAGGCAGGGATGGTCAGATAAATTTATTGATCTTAAAGGTTATGGTAAGGATTTTAAAAAAGATTTGTCTACTCCAGGGCCATGGACAGTTTGGATGGCGGGCTGGGGAGAGTGTCTCCCTTATTTCGATAATAAAATAAGCTTACATGCAACGCAAAGAGATAAGTGGGGTCTTCCATTAGTTAGCATTGATTTTTCATTTAAAGAGAATGAAAATCGGATGATGGTACATATCCAAAAGCAAGCTGAAGAAATGTTAAAATCAGCTGGCTTTGAAAATGTCAATGGATTCAATTATCATCACCCCGGAGGAAGTACTGCCCACGAAATGGGGACCGCTAGAATGGGGAAAGATCCAAAAACTTCTGTGTTGAATAATTTTAACCAAATGCACGCAGTAAGCAACGTTTTCGTAACAGATGGAAGTTGTATGACTTCTTCTGCGTCACAAAATCCATCTCTAACCTACATGGCCCTAACAGCAAGGGCAAGCCGTTATGCTGTTGAAAAATTAAAAAAGAATGAGCTCTAATTTAACTTATTAGGTCAGATTAAATAGCCTTTTTAGTCTTTTAATACTTCCCTTAATAATACCCCCATCAATTTGAATCCTTCGATCTGTTGTCCAGACTAATGCTTTGGGGTCAGTTACACAATGTAATCGTCCGTATCCTTCTTTTCTCAATTTAAAAGCCATCCATCCATCTTCATTAGTTCCCTGCGGATGGTTAAAACTATCAACAGTCAGACCTTGTGCCCTTCGGAATCCAGAATTGAATCCATAAACATTTACAGCCTCATCTTTGAATTTCTTATTGTATGATCTGGAAAGTTCTGTAAGGTACTCATAAAAGAAATAAACGATCCTTTTGGTTCCTTCGGTGGGGATTAAAGAAAACCGCCCATAAGTAATAGCTACGTCCGAGGAGTTAATCAAAGGTGATGTCATCAAGTCAATCCAATTTTCAGGATAAATGGTATCCGCATCAGCATTTAGTATGTATTTTCCTTTTGCATTCAGAAGGCCTGTAT
>NZ_JAELTV010000668.1 GCF_016429005.1 Pedobacter sp. ASV19 | reverse complement strand
CCCCCCCCCCCCCCCCCCCCCCCCCCCCCCCCCCCCCCCCCCCCCCCCCCCCTTTTTAGATGTGTATAAGAGACAGGATCCAGACTCCATTCCTTATATTTTAGATGCTGTTCATAAAAAATACACCAGACTAGATTTTTATGAAGATCTGCATCAGGTAAATCTTAAAACTCTACCTGGAACTACGGCGCGCCACTGTAACACTGCCGCTCAATTGCTTGGTCATATTATGGAGACCATTTATAACAACCCTTATGAAAAACTCCTGAAAGTCTATTTCACCGATCCGCTCAAAATGAAAAATACATTTATCCTGAAGCCTGGAAAATTACCTGGACAAATGGCTAAAGGTTATGATGGTAAGGGACGTATCATGCCAATCATTGATTGGGATGATTTACAAGTTGCAGCAAGTATTGCTTCTTCTAGCTCAGATATGTTAAAGTATATGGCATTTCAATTAAATGAGGCAGACCCTGTTGTAAAGCTAAGCCACGAGCCAACTTTTGGAAAGCTTGAAGATGGTGCAATTGCACTCAACTGGAAAATCAGAAAAACCGACGACGGCAAAAGAAGCATTTCGCATACAGGCGGCAGTTTAGGATTTAGTAGTTATATGGTATTTTACCCCGATTTGAATACGGGTATTGTTTTACTGTCAAATGAAGCTGATCAGGGTACACAAAATGAACTGATTGCATTGTCTGAAAAAATTTTAAAACCCTGAGTTTATGAATTATCGGAGAGCCCCCCATTGATTATTTTAAAACGTCTGTTCAGGTTCAATCATACCACCTTTATTCAACTGGCACCACATTTTGAAGCAGTTTTTTCTGCTTATGAACAGTCGGCCAGAGACGCTCATCTGGAAGCGCGACTGAAGCTACTGGGGCTGCTCTGCCATCTGAAGGGATTTGCACTGGAAAGGAATCAAAAGGCAAAAGAGGTTTTTGAAAGCAAGTCAAATTCAGTAAGCAGTGCTCTTATCTGATTAGATTTATATATTTTGTTGCCCGGTCTTTACAAAATTGGATCAGAACACTCTGCAAGCACTTAAAAGTTTATACCGATTAAAACTATGCAGTTGGTCTATCAAAATTAACTGTCTGTCTACTGTGCTTCCTATCTAACATCGTGGTTGGGAATTTTGCATACATCAATAGTAATAGAATGAAAAAAACAATTAATGTTATTACCCTGTCTCTTATACACATCTGACGCTGCCGACGAACGTTAGCCGGTGTAGATATCGGTGGTCGGCGGAGCATTAAAAAAGGGGGGGGGGGGGGGGGGGGGGGGGGGGGGGGGGGGGGGGGGGGGGGGGGGGGGGGGGGGGGGGGGGGGGGGGGGGGGGGGGGGGGGGGGGGGGGGGGGGGGGGGGGGGGGG
>NZ_JAELTV010000667.1 GCF_016429005.1 Pedobacter sp. ASV19 | reverse complement strand
ACACCGGCTAACGTTCGTCGGCAGCGTCAGATGTGTATAAGAGACAGGTATCATTCCAGGTCAGCAATTTAACAGAAGCATCGTTTTCAATAGCCCGGGAAGAATCCCAAACTTCACCATTTACTTCCGCATCCACCAGTACATTTCCTTTTGTGTAATATTATCTGAAAGCATTTTAATAATGGCTGTAGCCCAGCTACCACCACCAATCATTGCAACTCTTGGCACCATATTGTCTAAATAAAAAATCCCGGTTGAATGGATCAACCGGGACAATTTACTCAATTTATTGCGTTTGCCAGCTCTTACTTTTTATCAGGCGCAGCAAACAACTGATCCTTAGTCGTTTTCTCTACTTTCATTCCATCTTTTAATCTGTTCTGAATAGCGGAATAAGGTCCCGTAACTACTTCTGTGCCCACCTTGATACCCGATTTTATAATAATAAACCGATCGTTTTGGATTCCCGTAGTCACTTCAACCTGTTTTACTGTTCCATTGTTAAACACATATACGTACTGTTTAATCTTTTTATCGGTAAGTTTGTTCTTTTGCTTTTCCTGGCTTGCATTATCCCCGCCTTCTTCTTTAGGTTGATCCGTTTTATCTTTCTGGCCAGTAAAAACTGATTGAATAGGGACAGAAAGCCCTTTCTCTGTTTCACTTTCAATATCTACACTGGCAGAAAGCCCTGGTCTGAATGGCGAAGGAAGATCTTTAGCTCCACCTTTGATATCACTATAAGATTCTGCAAGAATCCGCACTTTAACTACAAAGTTGGTCACCTGATCTACCGAAGAGGTTACTGCAGTTCCAATATCTTTTGAGGAACTTGCAATTTCTGTTACAACACCTTTAAATTTTTTATCGGAAAATGCGTCAACTTCTATATTTGCCTTATCTCCTACATTAACCCTATTGATATCATTTTCATTGACATCTACATTCACCTCCATGGAAGACAAATTCGAAATACGCATAATTTCCGTTCCGGCCATTTGTGCTGTTCCGAGAATTCTATCTCCCTTTTCAACAGACAATTTGGAAATCACTCCATCCACCGGGGCATAAATTGTTGCTTTGGCTAAGTTGGCACTTGCCTCCTGGACATTGGCACCATTTTGTTCCAGCATAAATTTAGCAGAAGTCAGGTCCTCTTTCGATTTTTGCAGATTTGTTTTTGCAGTTAGATAAGCCGCTTTCGCAGCATCAAATTCAGAAGCAGAAATTACTTTCTTACCAAAGAGTTCTACATTGCGTTTATAGGTTGCCTCAGCATTCACAAAATTAGCTTCAGTTTGTTTCAGGAGTTGCGCAGCAGAGGCTACTCCAGCCTCTGTCTCTTATACACATCT
>NZ_JAELTV010000666.1 GCF_016429005.1 Pedobacter sp. ASV19 | reverse complement strand
CCCCCCCCCCCCCCCCCCCCCCCCCCCCCCCCCCCCCCCCCCCCCCCCCACACCCCCCCCCCCCCCCCCCCCCCCCCCCCCCCCCCCCCCCCCCCCCCCCCCCCCCCCCCCCCCCCCCCCCCCCAAAAAATCTTTTTTACGTTCGTCGGCAGCGTCAGATGTGTATAAGAGACAGACTCAATAAACTCAGTAAAACTGGGAATTTTGAAAAGAGCCAGAGTGTTTCAGGTAAAGTGATGAGAAAATAGACCAGAGCGAAAGAAAAAAACAATTTTATCCGGCTTAGCGGAAGGTTTCGAAGTAAGTGTAAGCGGCTTTCCTGGAATCGTTGTTCCTGGTAAATTAAAAAGCTGTGTATGGTTGTTACGCCCAGTATAATCAAAGGAGCGATCTGCTGGTCTGCGGCATCAGGAAATAGACGAAATAAAGCGGTCATGGCCAGAAGAGAAAGTACTTTTATAAGTACATAAAGGATCTTTTCCTGATCAAAAATGCGATAAATAAACAGGGTCGAAAAATGCTTTGTATGTTTTCTGCTCAATCTAATGAGTATAGAAGATGTACTGGTCCTTTCAGTGCGGTTAACCAGGAAGACATAGAACCTGGCACTTATGAGCGCCAGTAAACATATGTAAAGGAGGGTAATAAGTGGTATGAGCCAGGAGTGATAGATGATGCCCAGAATGGAGGCAAAGAGCCAGTAACCAATTAAAGGAAGAGAGATGGCAAGTTGTATCATTAGCCAGGCCTTAAATTGTTTGGCCCAGCTGTAAGACGTTATGCTGTAAAATAGGAAATAATTTTCATTCTGCTTTAACTGTCTCGCAACAAACTGCCAGCTTTTAATGGTGTACAGCAGCCATAAAGTGAATACCATCAACATCACCAAAGGAGAGGTGATGAAAGTCATCATGAGCATTAAGTGATAAAAAACAGACTCTTCCTGACGATAAACACCTGCGGTTTTTATAAAAAAACAATAACTGATAATGCTGACAAAAAAGAAGAGTAACAGGCCGGAGTTTTCTTTGTAAAACCTCCAGGCGAAACCTTTAAGTAAGATGTTTAGCAGCGGCATCAAATAAATTTAAGAGATTTAGTTTCTATTAAAATTTCTCTCGTAACAGGGATCCCGGAATTTTCCAGAGGTTGATGTGAGGCCAGAATAAAATTAGTCCCGTAATGTTTATAATGTGCTGTGATCCATTTGTATAATATTTGAAGGGATGCTGTATCTACGGTTATGAGTGGTTCATCTAACAAGATCAATTGGGTTTTGCCCAGAAATGCAAGGGTAAGCGACCTGTCTCTTATACACATCTAAAAAGGGGGGGGGGGGGGGGGGGGGGGGGGGGGGGGGGGGGGGGGGGGGGGGGGG
>NZ_JAELTV010000665.1 GCF_016429005.1 Pedobacter sp. ASV19 | reverse complement strand
CCCCCCCCCCCCCCCCCCCCCCCCCCCCCCCCCCCCCCCCCCCCCCCCCCCCCCTTTTCAAGCAGAAGACGGCATACGCGATAGAGCTGCCTGTCTCGTGGGCTCGGAGATGTGTATAAGAGACAGTCTCTATGCTAAACTGCGGATTGTCAAATAATTTTGCGGTAATGATCTGGGCCCTCGCATTGTCTATGGCATATTGACCAGCAAGCAGACTTAAATTATTTTTAAGGAAGAGTGCTTCGGCCTCCTGAATGCGGAGAGACAATATTTCTCTGCCCGCTCCTTGTGCATGAACACGGTTACAAGTGATCAGCAAAGGAATCATGGAGACCAAAAGTACACGAACTATTTTAAGGTACATATCTTTGTTATTTTGAAAACAAAGCTACATGACCGGTATTAAGAAGGCTTTAGTTTAGGGTTAGAGAGGGATTAGAAGTTGATTAGAATTCTTTAATGTCAACCCGCTCAGGAGCTCTACTGGGTGGGAAAAAAGAGTGTAACCCTGGTTCCTTCGTCCAATTTTGATCTGATCTTTAATGTCCCGTTATGTAAGCGGACAATGTTATTGGTCAATGACAATCCTATTCCATAACCAGGATATTTCAAGGCATTTGCCGAGCGGTAAAAGGGTTGCAGAATTTTATGAAGATCTGCCTCACTAATTCCTATTCCTTTATCTGTAACCGTAATCAGAATACCATGATTAAAATACGTCACCTCACAGGTGACCATCTTTCCTTCTGAAAACTTGACTGCATTTTTTAATATATTACTAATTGCAATGAACAGCAATCGCCGGTTTCCAGTCAGTTCAATATCAGCAAGACCAGATGGGATTATGTAGTTTACCGGAATATGTTCCGATGTTCTTTTTACAGATAATTCATCTGCAATTTCCCACATCAGCTCACTTACCCGGATGTTCTGAAAATCCTTATGATCGAGATTAGTCTGCATCAACTCCATCAGACTATTAATAACATGGTTAAGTCTTTCCACACTAACTACAATTTCAGCCAGTGCTTTTTGATATTCTTCGGGCTTACGTTCCTTCATTAAGGTGATCTCTGCTTCTCCCAAAATAGAGGTAATCGGGGTCCGGAGTTCATGCGACGCATTGGCCACAAAGGATTTTTGACTTTCAAAAGACTGCTCAAGATGTTCCAGAAGCTGGTTGATGGTTAGCGACAAGTGGTCAACATCGTCAGATTTCGCCCTTCTTAAAGGCAGCCTCATATGCAGATTAGATGCGCGGATCCTTTTCAAATTACCTGTCATATTCACGATAGGTCTTTGGGAAATATTGGCAAATATCCGCCCGATAAAAAATGTGATAAAAACAGAGGCAACAAAAAAAGCTGACATGATCAGTCTGAGTTCTGTCTCTTATACACATCTGACGCTGCCGACGAACGTTAGCCGGTGTAGTTGTCGGTGGTGGGGGGGTGGTTGAGGGGGGGGGGGGGGGG
>NZ_JAELTV010000664.1 GCF_016429005.1 Pedobacter sp. ASV19 | reverse complement strand
ACGTTCGTCGGCAGCGTCAGATGTGTATAAGAGACAGGGATAATACGGATTCTAAGGTGAATAAACTGGACCAGGAAACCATTAATTACTGGTATCAGCTCAAAAATGTAGAGAATATAGCGCCTAAGATTAGTTACCGTGATCTGGTGTTGATTTCTGCAAGGGATATGGAAAAAGCAGAAGAGCACCTGATCAAAAAAAATAAAGTAAAAAATATCACCACTGCCGAATTCCGGAAACGGGGAGTAGAAAGAACGGTGATTGAAACGATGATGTACCTGGACCATTGCGACCTGATCTATGTCTCTTTTGATGTAGATTCATTGGATCCAACAGCATCAAGAGGTACAGGAACGCCGGTAGCCCAGGGTTTAACAGAGAAAGAAGCAGGTGGTTTAATGACCAGGCTCATTACACATCACAAAGTGTGTTGCTTTGAAATTGTGGAAGTAAACCCAACCTTAGATAAAGAGAACCAAATGGCAGAGCATGCCTTTGAGATCTTAATTAAAGCGACAAACGCTTTTAGAAACGAATAGAATATGAATATTGAACAACATATCGTTGCTGCTACGATAACAGCAGTTAAAGACTTATATCAACAGGAAATTCAGGAAAGCCAGATCAGTCTGCAGGACACCAGGGTTGAATTTGAAGGGCAAATCACTATTGTAGTTTTTCCAATTGTACGTTTTTCCAAAAAATCGCCAGAAGTTACCGCTCAGGAACTTGGTGCTTACCTGGTAGAGCATGTTACAGATGGTACAGGATTTAATGTGGTTAAAGGCTTTTTAAACCTGAGCATTGCAGATGCTTACTGGTTGAATTTATTGAACAATACGCTGTTGAATAAAGATTTTGGTACTTTCAGACCCAACGGACAGAAGGTAATGGTAGAATATTCTTCTCCAAACACCAATAAACCACTGCATCTTGGGCATGTTAGAAACAACCTGTTGGGCTATTCGGTTGCGGAGTTACTTAAAGCCAACGGATTTGAAGTATTCAAAGTAAACCTGGTGAATGACCGGGGTATCCATATCTGTAAGTCTATGCTGGCCTGGCAAAAATTTGGAAATGGAGAAACCCCGGAGAGTTCTGGCCTGAAAGGAGATCACCTGGTGGGAAAATATTATGTGATCTTCGATAAAGAATATAAAAAAGAAATTGAAGCACTTAAACTTGCTGGTCAGACAGAAGAAGAGGCTAAGAAAAATGCACCGCTGATTAAACAGGCACAACAAATGCTGCTGGAATGGGAGCAAGGGAATACAGAGGTACTGGATCTTTGGAAAAAGATGAACGGATGGGTGTATGCCTGTCTCTTATACACATCTAAAAAGGGGGGGGGGGGGGGGGGGGGGGGGGGGGGGGGGGGGGGGGGGGGGGGGGG
>NZ_JAELTV010000663.1 GCF_016429005.1 Pedobacter sp. ASV19 | reverse complement strand
CCCCCCCCCCCCCCCCCCCCCCCCCCCCCCCCCCCCCCCCCCCCCCCCCTTTTTAGATGTGTATAAGAGACAGCTTTAATATTACTAAGCTGTGTACGTGTTTTTTGCTCAATAATGGAGATGTTTTGTTCCAGATCCTTTAAAGAACTGTTTAAGAAATCGGAACCAAACGCAGAAAATGCGGCTTTTTCATCTCTAAGCAATTCAAATAGATAATCTACAACTTCCTTTGCGTTCCGGGTATCCAGTCTTTCGGTTCCTCCATAACGGATAGAATAGGATCCAGTATTGCTTTCTTCATCCTGACTATGCGGGATCTCCAGGTAAGAGTAACCCGTTTTATCGGTGAGTTGGCTGACGCATAAAAACTGGTCATTCGGACCTAATTTTACAGGAATGATATTGGTCATCATTTTTAGCCTGTGTTTAATTTCGTTTGATCTTTTATTTACTACAGGAAAGGCATTTACAGTGACATGCATTTCTTCGAGCATTTGTTCTGTAATTGCGGCCGGAAACTGAATCTTTAACCAGATCATAGGCTTCTTAAATAACCCAAGCGTGGTAGGTGGAAAAAGTTGTTCAAATTCCTCCGGATAAAGTTTCAGGTAGTTTTGGGCGGGCAAAAGGTCTTCCTGGTCAATGGTTAGAAATCGTTTAGAATAGAAAGCATGAACATCTTGCGAAAGCAAATGAAGCACATCTTGTTTTTCAAATGCAGCTTCTCCATGCTTTTGATGATCCAAATAGAATTTATTCAGCGAAGTATGTATGGGAAGGTCATTTAATGTCCATTTAGATAGGGAAAGCAAGTCGTAAGCCTCTTCGTTGACGACGTAGTTCTTCCAGTCGAAATAAAAGCTTATGCCGTTTAGTTTTTCTATACCTGGGGCAATCTCCATGCCGACATAGGCTGTGTTGTTCTTTAAATGGCTGCCAGAAAACGTATTTGCAGCCAGTGTTTTGTGAAGGTTGCTGTCTAATTGAAATAAATTATGACCACTTGCAAAAAAAGAAATTCCCGCATTGTAAACCGTTACGGACTTAAGCGGACTGAAAAAGACATCAAGTGTGCTTTCTTTGCTGTTTTCGGCAGCCTCCTTAAATCTTTTCTTGTAAAAGAACTGGGTCGTGTTTTCTATAACTTCTGCGGGTTCAAAAGGGCGTGCATGTAAAATGGCATGAGCGGGTATAGCGGAGGTAAGCGTATCCGAGGCCAGAATTCTTGATATTTTATCTAAAATCCTGTTCTCCAGATTACGGACATCATTAGAAACGTTGAACAATTCTGTACTGAGGGCTTCAATCAGTAATTTAACGAGCGGATCGAAATCGTTGATGTTTTTAATTCCCCAATAGTCTTGTGCATTCTTTAAAATCCGGTTTCTGATTTCGTCTTTAGAGGAGTAAAATATATTTTTCATTGGTAG
>NZ_JAELTV010000662.1 GCF_016429005.1 Pedobacter sp. ASV19 | reverse complement strand
CCCCCCCCCCCCCCCCCCCCCCCCCCCCCCCCCCCCCCCCCCCCCCCCCCTTTTAGATGTGTATAAGAGACAGGCATTCGTACTTGCAAAAGTACTGGCAGTAGCATAGAGCAGCAAAAAAGTACATTGTAATGTTTTTTTCATACTCGTAAGTTTATATTTGTTACCTTTTATCCCCTGCAAATTCTGTTCACGAATTTAAACAGGATGCAGTTCACGGAACAGTAAAGGACAATACAGGAACAACCTTAATTGGAGTTACTGTGATTATTAAAGGCACAAAAACCGGAACGCAGACGGATACTAACGGACAGTTTTCCCTGAATGCAAAACAGGGTGATGTTCTGGTCATTAGTTATCTTGGATATGTAAGTCAGGAAATCACTGTGGGCTCTACTAAAACGATTAATGTAACTTTAGCAAATGATAATCAGCAATTGCAGGAAGTAGTGGTTACGGCTCTTGGTATTAAAAGATCCGAGAAATCCATTACCTATTCCAGCCAGCAAATAAAAGGTGATGAGTTAACTAAAGTTAAAAGTACTAACCTCGCAAACTCCTTAAATGGAAAAGTTGCCGGATTAACAATTTCCTCCAGTTCATCTGGTGTCGGTGGTTCTGCTAAAGTAATTTTAAGAGGTTCAAAGTCTTTAGTTGGAAACAACCAGGCATTATATGTAATTGATGGTGTTCCAATGAACAACTCGACTACCAATCAGCCGGGAAGTGCTTATGGAGGCACAAACTCCTATGATGGAGGGGATCCGATTTCCAACCTGAACCCTGATGATATCGAGAGTATTTCTGTTTTAAAAGGCGCCTCTGCTGCGGCACTTTATGGAAGCCAGGGAGCCAACGGAGTTATTCTAATTACTACAAAAAGTGGTAAAGAAGGTAAAACAGAGATTAACTTCTCTTCTGGCGCCTCTTTTGATCAGGCTGCGTTCAAGCCTCAGTTTCAAAACAGCTATGGACTTTCGGAGAAATATTATAGCTGGGGACCAAAAATAACTAATGGAAGCAGTAATGATAACCTGGGTAGTTTTTTCCAAACCGGAAGTAACTATACCAATTCGATTAATTTGTCAACTGGTTCTTCCGTAGCCCAAACCTATATTTCATATGCCAATACAAGTGCAAGAGGTATTGAACCTGGAAACAAACTGACCAGAGATAATTTAAATTTCAAACAGGTTGGTCATTTTCTAAACAACAAACTTACTGCTGAAGTAAATACCCTGCTGTCTCTTATACACATCTGACGCTGCCGACGAACGTTAGCCGGTGTAGATATCGGTGGTCGGCGTGTCATTAAAAAGGGGGGGGGGGGGGGGGGGGGGGGGGGGGGGGGGGGGGGGGGGGGGGGGGGGGGGGGGGGGGGGGGGGGGGGGGGGGGGGGGGGGGGGGGGGGGGGGGGGGGGGGGGGGGGGGG
>NZ_JAELTV010000661.1 GCF_016429005.1 Pedobacter sp. ASV19 | reverse complement strand
ACGTTCGTCGGCAGCGTCAGATGTGTATAAGAGACAGGCCTGAAGATATCGCGGATACGTTACACACCATTTTAAATTTAAGTACTGGTGTGAATGTTGATGAAGTAATTTTAACGCCTAAAGAAATAAAATTGTAAAGGAGGATATTGTTATGGACAAGAGATTATTTAGAAACGAGCACGACAAGATTATTGCTGGAGTTTCGTCCGGAATAGCAGAATATATGGAAGTCGATGTTACCATCATCAGGTTACTGTTTGTGTTGTCGACCATTTTTTTAGTCGGAACCGGGGTGCTTGTGTACCTAGTGATGTGGATTGTTGTGCCAGCAAATAACAACCCTGCAGCCCGTTTTTCAAGATTTAACGATTTTTTTGCTGATCAGCAAAGTTCGCCATTTACTAAAACAAATGTAACTGAGCAGGAGCAGCCTTCAGCAAGTACTACAGGTAATGCGCCAAACTGGAGTTCCTCAACTTTTGAGGAGGGGAAATTTAAAGCCAGTCAACAACCTGAATATAAAATAGCCAATAAGAGCAGTGATACAGGCCGTACCGTAGGTGGGTTGTTTCTGCTTGTTATAGGGATCTACTTTTTGATGAATGAGTTCGATATTATACCTTATTGGTTTAGACTGGGCAAACTTTGGCCCCTGGTATTTGTAGCCATTGGGATTAGCTTTATCGCTAAATCGAAAAGGAAAAATGCCTGGGAAGATTGGAAGAGCCGTCAGGCACAGACACCTCCTCCGGCAGAACAACCTAAACCAAATGTGCACTTTGAGCAAAAAGATGAGCCGGATCCAACCGTTTAGGCATTCGTCTCTTACATTAAATACATAAATTGAAGAAGATGAAGCTAGATAGAATAATGTGGGGTATCATACTGCTTTTTATTGGCGGAGTACTCCTACTCGAAAATTTTAACGTAATTAACTTTTACTGGAGGAATGTCTGGGGATTCTGGCCTGTGTTTCTGATCATTGCCGGGGTTAATATCCTGTTCAACAGGCAAAAATCTCAACTTGGAGGTGCCATTTCCATCGGAGTACTGGTGGTTATGCTCGGGTTCCTGTTTTATAAAGGACAGCAACCTCCAAAAAACAAGTGGTTAGGAGATAACCTGAAGACAGATCTGAATCTGGATGATGATGATGATGATCAGGACAGTACTTCTAATGAGCAGGGACAGAATTTTAGTGAACCCTATACGGCGGAGAACAGTAAGAAAGTCACCTTGAATATATCAGGAGGTGGAACTACTTTTAATCTGAACGGTAGTACAGATAGCTTGATACAAGCATCTGTTAAAGACAGGAGGGGTAACTTCTCTTTAAAAAAGGAAACAAACGACAGCACGCAGGTGCTGACCCTGTCTCTTATACACATCTGACGCTGCCGACGAACGT
>NZ_JAELTV010000660.1 GCF_016429005.1 Pedobacter sp. ASV19 | reverse complement strand
CCCCCCCCCCCCCCCCCCCCCCCCCCCCCCCCCCCCCCCCCCCCCCCCCCCCTTTTCAAGCAGAAGACGGCATACGCGATAGAGCTGCCTGTCTCGTGGGCTCGGAGATGTGTATAAGAGACAGCCTATTTCCCGTAATAGCGCTAACACTGCGATACGATAGATTAGACAATTTTTGGTTTGTTCTATTCCATGAAATTGCACATATCATTCTCCATCTTCATGGGGAACTGGATGTAATATTTGATGACCTCGATCTAAAACTCGATGGTATAGAAGCAGAAGCCGATGCTTATGCACTTAACGCGTTAATTCCTGATGAAACTTGGCGCAAATCGCTAGTACGCTTTAGCCCGACCGATGAAATCATTAAGAACCAGGCTACCAAACTTGAAATCAGCCCTGCTCTTGTTGCCGGCCGAATAAGAAGGGAAACTGGTAATTATACAAAGTTTAACAACCTGATTGGGCTTAATCAAGTTCGTAAAAATTTTATCGACCAATATTAAACCTTTGAAGATGAAAGAAAATGATAAATTTTATCTGCCGATTCTAAAATCGAAGTCTGGGGAGTTTACCGCATTATCTAAGCTTGATGCATATACCAGAAAACGGATTATCCCATTGCTCGAGATTACCCCTATGGAATGGGATCACACCTTTAAAACCAAGCCAACTACTATTGAAGAACACCTGATAAAGTTCAGCCAGAAAATAACTAAATTCTGGGCATTAGATGAATGTTTTATAGATACTATACTACTTACCGATCAAATGATTGACAAAACTTCGTGTCTGGAATTTATATTTAGCCGTTTATCATCTAGCACTTTATTCGACATAAAAGCTATTCCAGTTATTGAAGTAAACACACAAGATAATGTACTTGTCGGGGTCAAAAATATATTAGCACAATATAAGATTGGGCAAGCAGGGCTAAGAATCACACTAAATGCCCTTACAAATCCGAATTTCAAAGGCTTCGTTGACGAACTCCTTGGAAAGATCATGGCCACCCCAGCTTCAATTCATGTAATACTTGACTTAAAGAATTCTGATTTCACCCAGACTGACGACTACTCTGACGCCATTATCGCCTCTTTGGAAGATTTCCCCTATTTTAAAGAATGGAAGACATTTTCAATATGCGGAGGAGCGTTTCCGAGCTCAGATTTAATACACAAAAACGAAAATATAATACCCCGCTATGATTGGAAACTCTTTCAAGCCATTATTAAAAAATTAGAGTGTGAAACCTTTTCAAGGGACTTAAACTATGGCGACTATAGTATTGTGTATCCAAAATATTTTGAGTTTGACCCTAAAAAAATGTCAAGCAGTGCAAACATTAAATATACAATTGATGATAATTGGCTTGTTATTAAGGCTGTCTCTTATACACATCT
>NZ_JAELTV010000065.1 GCF_016429005.1 Pedobacter sp. ASV19 | reverse complement strand
CCCCCCCCCCCCCCCCCCCCCCCCCCCCCCCCCCCCCCCCCCCTTTTCCCTCCTCCGCCCCCCCCCCACATCTACACCGGCTAACTTTCGTCGGCAGCGTCAGATGTGTATAAGAGACAGTGGCAAGACACCGCAAATGTTAGAAAAGAAACAACAAATAACAAAATTAAAGATAACCTATTTTTATCCATGTCCCAATGTTTGCATTAGATTTTGATTAAATATAAAGCTATTGCCACATTTAAAGAAATCACCACACACCAAGTCAAAAATATTACAATAAAAACTCAAAGAACTAATATCTTAGGAACCATCCAGGATCTGCACCCAGGAAAAATAGATTTTGATGGCCGAACCTCAGGGCCTGTAAGGTCCAGAGAGGCCATAAAATCTATTTTTCAAACAAAACCTATACCATCACAACAACACAGTTGCTCAGCCAGAATTCGGATACCGGGTTGTATAACCGAAAAATAAATGATATGTTAGCCAAACACATTACAAATACAGACAAACCTGAACCCAACCAATTAAAATAAGTGACCGCTCGTTTCATGATAAACCTTGCCCTACGCCAAACCTCCTTCCTCCTCATTTTATTAAGCTGCATTATTTCCACCACATTTGCGCAGAATAAGACCGACATCACCTTAAAAGGCACACTCAAAAATTCAAAAAATGAACCCGTAGACGGGGCAACATTATTTTTGAAAGACAGCAATAGTGGTCAGCTAGTTAAACAAGCATTGAGCAATCCAGATGGCTCCTTCCATTTTACAGTTCCACCTGCAACCTATATTCTTTCTATTACCTACCTAGGTGCACTAAACTACCAGACAGAGTTACCAAAATCGTCAGGCAATACAGATTTGGGCATCATTAAAATTGAAATTAATGCCCGTAGCCTAAAAGAAGTCGTCATTCAAAGTTCCGCCAATAAGCCACTGATCAAGATCGAAGGCAGAAAAATGATTTATAATATCGATCAAAGTATCACAGCACAGGGAACTAATGCATTAGAATCACTTAAGAAAATACCGGGCATCATCGTCAATCAAGACAATACCATAACTCTGAACGGAGCCAGTGGTGCTTTGGTGATGATCAATGGCCGGCAAACTTACCTGCAGGCAGAAGAATTGGCCCAGTTGCTAAAATCAATGTCGGCCTCCGACTTAAAATCCGTCGAGGTCATTAAAAACCCTTCAGCTGAATATGACGCCGCCGGAACTGGTGGTATTGTTAACCTTGTACTTAAAAAATCGATGGCCGAAGGCTTTAACGGCAGTATGAATAATGGCGTTGCCTATGGCAAAACCTTAAAGCAAAACACCAACATGAACCTGAATTTCCGTAAAGGAAAAATGAATATGTTTGGCAGTTACAATCATAACTTTGGACATTATGCAATGGACTACGATAATGACAGGACAACCAACGGAAAGATCTATCTGAACTCCAACCACGATATAGATAAAAAACACAACATCGGATCAACCCTCGGTGCAGATTACGCAATAGATACCACTAAAACGCTGGGCATAGTGATGAATGCTAATTTTTCAGGTGGTGGTGGCTTGATCTTCCCAGTTACCAATATTTATGACCAGGCAACAGGCAATCTTTTACAAATCCTCAGAAGTGTGAGCGATTACCCGGAACAAAAAGCACACCGGTACAATGGCAACCTAAACTATCGTTACAAAGGCAGTAATCAGACCAGCCTGGATATAGATGCAGACTACGGGATTTTTGATGCTGCTACAAAAAATTTAAGCACCAATACATTCTATTCACCCGATGGCGCATTTGAATCCTCCAATAATTTTCTGGTATCCAATAGCCGAGATATTAAACTATATGCCTTTAAAGCCGATTATGGTTTTCCAATTGGAAAAGGAAGAATGTCTACAGGCGCAAAATTCTCCAGTGTAGCCGCGAACAATGTGTTTGACCAATACGATGTGAACGGAAATGTAAATGTGATTGACATTAACTTATCCAATACCTTCAAGTATAAAGAACAGGTAAGCGCAGGATACCTGAAGTATGAAACACCCCTAACAGATAAATTAAATATAGACATAGGTCTAAGATTAGAAAACACCCATTCCAAGGGAGACCTCCAACCCCGGGAAGGCAGCACGATACCACCAACATCAGTAGTGAGGAATTACCTCAACCTCTTTCCGACTGCCTCTATTACCTATAAAACCGCACAATCCGGTACGTATAACCTAAGTTTTGCCCGACGCATTGACCGCCCTGCCTATAACAACCTCAACCCATTTTCCTACCCAGTAGACGAATTGTCGTACTGGAAAGGAAATCCGTTTTTAAAACCCCAATATGCAAATACCTTGGCACTACAGTATAGTTATCAAAAAACCACTGTATCTGCCAGTTACACGCATACAAGTGATATTAGCAATACCATAACAGAAGTTTTTCAGGATAATCTCATTAACATGATCCCCAGGAATATCGGATTTCAAAACAACCTGAACCTCACCATAACCCAGCAATTGAGCCTTACGAAATGGTGGAACATGACCATTACTGGTATAGCATACCGCCTGGAGAATAAAGTGGGAACCGTAGAATACGGAAATTACAGCCGTAGCCGTTTATCCGGCACCTTAAATGTTCAGCAAAACTTCAACCTGCCAGGTGGTATTACAGCCGAAGCCGCAAGCATATGGAACTCCAAAAGAATTAGCAGCTTAAACACCAATGTAAAAAGCAACTCACAAATAGACCTCGGCTTAAAAAAGAACCTGATGCAAAACAAAGCCACCCTTAGCCTGGGTGTTTCGGATATTTTCAGAGGAAACAGATACAATACAGACACCGAACTTAATAACCTATTGCTTCATACCACCTACGTTGGAGAAACCCGTCAGGTGAGGTTAAACTTCAGCTATCGTTTCGGCAATAATAAAATCAAAACACAAGAAAGGCGAGAATCCGGATTAGAAAATGAGTCCCAAAGACTATAATAACTTAAGATATGCAACTATCACCAGTCTGCACCCAGGAAAATAGATTTTAATGGGCGAACCTCAGGGCCTGTAAGGTCCAGAGAGACCATAAAATCTATTTTCATATTATCTCAGAACTTGCAGCATTACTTATTTGATGACACCAGCAAACCCACCATTTCTGGCCATTTTCACCAGAAAACGATCGCCAGATTTAACCTGTATCGTTTTTTTTCTGTAATCCATAGCCTGACGGTCCGCATTGATTCCATCTTCAAAATAGGTCATTGTATAAGTTTTGCCCTTCTCCAGAAAGTCAAAGTTCAACTCCACATGCCGCTCTTTCTCTTTGCCATTGGTAATACCGCCAATAAACCAGGTTTGCCCCTTACGTTTGGCAACTACAGCAACAACACCGGCCTCTGCTTCCAAAGCTTTAGTTTCGTCCCAGGTGGTAGGTACCTGCGTAATAAACTCCGTACAATCCAGGTTTCTGTAATATAATGTCGGGTTATCCGCAAGCATTTGTAGCCCGCTTTCAAAAACAACAAACAGAGCCATTTGATAAGCACGGGTCCCAATACTTGCCGCATTAGGCCTTTCCGCCTTATATACTTCCGGCTGCATGCTCAACATGGCGCCAGGCGTATAATCCATCGGGCCAACCGCATTGCGCATAAAAGGCAAATACAAACTATTATCAGGAAGTGTACCACCCATTTGTTCCATGCCCCTCACCCCTTCGTAGGAGATCACATTTGGATACTTGTATTCTAAACCGGAAGGCTTAAAGGCACCATGAAAATCGACCAGCAACTGGTGTTTTGCCGCTTCTTTAGCCACACTTTCATAATAGTTCACCATCCACTGGTCGCTCCTGTCCATAAAATCGATTTTCACTCCTTTGATCCCCCACTCCTGAAAAGTCTTAAATACATCCATATGGTTGTGAACGGTGAGCCAGGTTAGCCACAATACAATTCCCACGCCTTTTTCTTTTCCATAACGGATCAGCTCCTGAACATCAACCTTTGGATTAGGGGTAAAAGGATCTGTTGTGCTCTTGGCCCAACCTTCGTCCATGATGATATATTTCAATCCAAATCTGGCTGCAAAATCTATGTAATATTTGTAGGTTTCCAGATTATACCCCGATATAAAATTAACATCAGGACCATAAGGAGCCGCATCATTCCACCATTCCCAACTGGCTTGTCCGGGCTTGATCCAGCCTGGATCTTTAATCTGAGATGCAGAAGCTAGTTTAAGCGTCATTGTATTCTCTATCAATTGCTTGTCGCTAGAGGTAATGACAAAATATCTCCATGGAAAACTCCTGGTACCCGTTGTCCTGGCAATATAGTGGGCTTCCTTCAGTATCTTTTGACTACGGTCTCCGTCTTCACCAAACTCCAGAGGTACTTTTGGGAACGTAGACAGCACACCGTTATTACCCGTGCCTTTAAGGAACATGCCCGGATAGTCAGAAAGATCCGATTCACTGATCAGGATCTTATAGGCCTTCCTGGTGTCTATCAGCATAGGTAAATTCGACATTTTGTCTGTGGATTTCCAATCTTTTGAATTCACCTGACTATAAGCTTCTTCATACGCGGTTTTAAAACCACCCGGTTGCTGCACATGGAGTAAATAATCTTTGGAGAAATTCACTGCAAAATCTTCATTCACAACATCAATTTGCCCTTTTTTACGTGTTAAAAACCGATACGCAATTCCATCATCAAAGGCGCGAAATTCTACCGAATAATCGCCCTTAAAATTCAGCACAAGGAAATTGTAAGTATTGTTCACTGCAGAGAATTTCAAAGGCACATCAGGTTTTATGACTCCGGCCTCTTTACCTTTTCTGATACTCAGCAGCTTAGGGTTTTGTCCAAGTATCTCCTCTTTTAGTTTTAAGCTTAAATAATTCTTCTGCAGCAGGCTTTCCTTATTGATGGCTACAGAATAATAGATCTTATCTGAAAGCGCTATAGAGACTTGAATGTTTCCGCCAGGAGATTGCAAGGCAATCTGCTTCTCCCGTGCGTGTACAGCGACAGAAAGCGACAGCAATGTCAATAGGATGAATCTTAATTTGTTCATGAGGTGTTGTAGGTTTATCGTTTAATTTAAGAAATAGTAATTATTAAATTTTGATTTTTCCCTATACTGATTTTGTCTTTCAAAATAATCTCCAAAGCATTATTTTCCTGCATAAACTTTACCGGAATTTGTCTGCCGCCCAATACTGCCAATACGGAAATAACTTTTCTTCCGTCCAGTTTCTCCAAAGAAATCTTGCGAAGCAACAATTCCCCATATTTCAATTCAAAACTATGGATTTGGCTACGATCTGTTTTACTCTGATGATAAGTTCCCCATCCAGTTGCTGCTGTAAATGCTGCCTTAAAATTTTCTTTATTCCACTTAGGTGCAAAGGCAATGTATCCTTTTGGTCCATGGTATTCAAAACCACAAGCCGTAATAAAGGTGCCATAACTGGCCATAGCTCTCGCATAATGATCACTGCACTCAATTTCATTATAAGGATTTCGTTTTGCTGCATGGTGCCTATCATGAATAGCTCGGGTTAAAATCAAACCTTTATCAGGCATTCCCTCAGCCATAAAATGTGCCGCTACCTGGTGTTCAAAGCCACTCATGCATTCATGGAAATACCCCAATTGCCAGCTCACATTTTCTCCGAAGGGCTTAGTTTCATTATGTGGGTTTGTATTCATGACCATTCCACCTTCACCAGCCAATGCATAAGGACGTCCCCCCGTATGGGTTTTGATATATGGCCCAACATCCATAGTGAAATTATATTTCCATAGAGCCGTCAGGGCGGCAACTGTCTTTTCCTTATCCAAAATCCTAGGTAAGCCTACCTGGAACGCCCAACTCTGTCCATATACCTGATCGATATGACAGGTATTGTAAGAACCCAGTTTTTGGCGGCCTTGAACAGCATCTGGACGGTGAATGAAATATTCTCCGTTAAAAAGTTCCTTTTCCATATTCTTACGACCATTGGTTACATAGCTTTCACAAACCTTTGCAAATGAAGAGTCTTTCATTTCCTCGGCCATCAACTGGGCCGCCTTTGCAGCAGCAATACACAAACCAACAATCCAGGCAATCTCTCCCTCCCATACTGCGTCCAGGGTATTCTCCATTGGTGTATCCGTCATTCCATCTCCATTTTTATCCTGATCCAGCATAAACCGGACGGCCTTTTTAATTTTTGGCCAGTTGGTATTCAAAAAGTGATGGTCTTTGCCCATTTGATGCTCTCTGTAGAATCTGAGTATCGTACCAGCCTGGCCATCAATCGCCGGACGGGTTTCATTTTCTCCCCGAAAAAGAATTGCGCCACTTTCCTCTATAAAGCCAATGCCAAGGTCAACCCGTTCACGTAAGTCTTTTTCCAGTTCCGGAAAAATCCTGGCAACGGCTTGTGCATATTGCCACACATGAGTACAGGTTCCTGCACATGCACCCACACCCTCCCAGCTCCAGAAACGGCCGTCTGCAAAACGATAAGTATTAGCTGTTGCCAGAGTGCCTATATTTACAAAGCTGCGTTCCAGAAACCAGTGCGGCAGTGTGGAATCTTTCCAGGTATGAGCCCAAAGTTCAGTTGTAGAAGAGAGTTCCTTAAAATTGGCATTTATAAAGTTTGAAACTTCTTTGGCATCTTTAAATCTTACACCGTAATGGAAACCACGCTCTGCATCTTTAACTAATTTTTTAAGCTTTGGATTAGGGTTGTTAAAATACCAGCTCACCGAATAATCTGCGCTAAATCTTTGTCCAGAAGCTAATGTGGTACCAGTCCCAATCGCACCAATCAATTTTTCAGGAAAATCTTCTAAAGCTGAATTGCTTTCAGAGGCATTAAAGTGTTTGCTGTTAACTGGCCATGGATTAAATGAAACCTGGGCTTTTCCTTTGGTATGATGTAACATAAAGCACATGGAACCACTATCACCGGCTTCCTGCACTTCTTTATTACTACTATCAGAAGAGAAAAAGATACCAGTTGAATCTTCAACCGCCAGCAGTGTATTTTTTCTTTGCCCCATGTTCTCTTTACCTGTCAGTTTGTTTACACCATTTTCCATCCAACCCAGCAGAGAAATATCTATAGATTCTTTACCAGTATTAACGGCTTCTATCCTAAGTATAGTGGCAGGTAAAGCTGATTTTTCCGCATTCAAAGGAATAAATGGTGAATAAACGCAGAGTTTTATTTCTAAAGGGAAGTCCTTACTGCAATATTTAATAGTGGCAACCGGATATGATCCTTCAAAACTGACTTCATCCCAATGATCTTCATTTAACTCCTTAATTAAGGTTCTTCCTTCATAGTCTGTTTTAATGGCAAAGCCTTGTTCCAATACACGTCTGTTATTGGCTATGGCTGGTTCAACATAGGCAGATCCATCCCTAGGGCGAATTTTACGCAATGAAGTTCCATCGTCCCAATTGACAACTTTAGGATCTATTCCTTCATGCACTCCTTCAAAACTCTCATTGTAAATTTGCCAAAGCCAGAGCCTGCCGTCCCCACCCACATACACCGTTCCTGCATGCAGTCCGCCAACAGGCATGCCTATATACCTAAGTTCATTCCTGCTTTTTAAATAGGTCGTCGCTTCGCCTCTGTTAAACAGCGCTTGCTGCCACGAAGGATCTATAGCTTTGTTTTCAGGGATATTATGTAAAGGATATCCAACGGAAAATATGCTTTGTGCCCATACCGGAAATTGTAAAGCAGCAAGCCCTGCTGTGAAGAGGCTTGCTTGCTTTATAAAACTTCTTCTGTTAACAGTTTTATTTGTCATGTTGGGTATTCAAATATTTGATTGACAATGTATATCCTTTTATTAGATAATCATATCCCAATTTAGAAAACAACTTTGATAATTACTGCTGAAGGAAATCAATTATTTAATATCTTTAAATAATCTAAAATTTCTAAACACTGTAGTTACATCATTACAGTTTTTCGACTTAACTAGGGTTGCAAATATGCCGGTTAGATAATAGGCTACCGATCTCCAATTTTCTCTTTATCTTGCTAAAATGAGCAGAAAAATTCAAAAGTATATCCTCGCTATCGTTATTTTTTCAACCTGCCATTCTTTTGCCCAGGCACCTGCAGATATAGTGCAGGTAAATGAAGGATTGCTTGCAGGAACAAGTTCTCCCGATGGAAAAATTCAAGCATTTAAAGGCATTCCATATGCTGCTCCCCCAATTGGAAACTTAAGATGGAAAGCACCTCAGGCTCCAAAACACTGGCAGGGAATAAGGGCAGCCGATCAATATGGCAACAGTGCAATGCAAACTACAGCTGCGCGCAATCCCTGGACTGCCGAATTTATCAATGATCAACCGGTTAGTGAAGATTGTCTCTACCTGAACATTTGGACACCAAAACATCAAAAGGGAGAAAGTTTAGCCGTTTTGGTTTATATACACGGGGGTGGTTATGTTGAAGGTTCAGGCTCCACAGCCATTTCCAACGGGG
Source organism: Pedobacter sp. ASV19 (assembly GCF_016429005.1). Lineage (GTDB taxonomy): Bacteria > Bacteroidota > Bacteroidia > Sphingobacteriales > Sphingobacteriaceae > Pedobacter. Next base: position 13,475 of record NZ_JAELTV010000065.1, on the reverse strand, counting down.
AAAATCTGGCAAGAAAAGGCATCATAGTTATCAATATCAACTACCGTCTTGGCATTTTTGGCTTTTTTGCGCATCCCGAACTTAGCAGAGAATCTGCTCATCATTCCTCAGGAAATTATGGTCTGATGGATCAAATGGCCGCCTTAAAATGGATACAGAAAAATATAGCTTCGTTTGGAGGTGATCCAAAACGAGTTACAGTTTGTGGCCAATCAGCAGGGGCAGGATGTGTACATGACCTGATAGCGTCTCCACTAACCAAAGGTTTAATGAGTGGAGGTATTGCACAAAGTGGTTCAGACTTAGTGCCACGAACCCCAATGCTCACTCTATCACAAGCGGAAAAAGCCTGCTCTGATTTCACCAACAGTTTAGGTATGTCTTCTCTAAAGCAATTAAGGGATTTGTCTGCTGAGGAGTTATTGGCTTATACCAAAAAGCTGCCTGGTGTACTACGGCCAATTATAGATGGGTGGTTTTTACCAAAAAGCGTTCCGGTTATATACCTACAGGGCAAACAGAACCCAGTGCCTGTGCTTACAGGCATAAATGCAGATGAAGGGAGTGCTAAATCTAACTATGGTAAAATACCTGCAGAGGAATTTCAAAAACAGAACCGTCAAATTTACGGGGTACTTTATGAAGATTTTGAGCATTTCTATCCAGCCCATACCGATTCAGAGGCCGGTACATCACAGGTGGAGAGTGCAAGAGATTTTGGCTTGGCCTCAACCTATTTATGGGCTGTTGGCTATTCGAAAATGGCACATGCCTATACCTATTATTTTAACCATCCCATTCCCTGGCCCGAATTTCCGCAATATGGTGCATTTCATTCCTCTGAAATTCCTTATGTGTTTAACAACTTGAACAAGCTCATGCGGCCCTGGACTCCAGCAGATAGGCAGATATCCGAAATGATGTCCTCCTATTGGGTGAATTTTGTGAATAAAGGTGATCCAAATGGCCCTGGTTTGCCCTTATGGCCGTCTGTTAAATCCAATGTAGCTCAAACCTTGTATATAGATTTGAAGACAGAGACTAAACTCGTCCTGCCTTCAAATAAAATGAAATTCTTTCAGCTATTCTTTGCCCAGCCACTGTAGTAAGGATCTGCTAAAGCATCAGATGATTGCAATTTTAAAAATACATCATCGCAACAGACATATCCGCGCCTGCCGACATAGCCACTTTTAATACCTGGAAAACACGAATAGTATTGTTTTTAGTGTTAATTTCATAGAAACGTTAGATATAATTTCCTGCAAAAAAAGGCTTATTATTCATCATTCCTTTCAAGAGCAGGATCCCGCTTTTTTAAAAATTCATTGATATAAAACAACGGCACCCCGATTAAGGCAATAAACAATCCCGGCCAGGTAAAGCCAGGTTTATAGATGATCAATAAAACACAAAATGCTACGCCCAACAGTATATATAAAGCAGGCAAAAATGGATAGCCAATGGCTTTATATGGCCGTTCTGCATCGGGCCTTTTAATGCGTAAAATATAGATCCCAACAATGGTGAGCACATAAAACAAGACCGCTATAAAAGTGATCATGTCCAGTAAATCTCCGTATTTACCACTCAGGCACAATACGGAAGCCATTGCACATTGAATCCACAAAGCAAATGCCGGAACAGCATGTTTATTTAAACGGGAAGCTCGAGTAAAGAACAATCCATCTTTAGCCATCGAATAGTACACCCGCGCACCCGCCAGGATTAAGCCATTATTACATCCAAAGGTGGCAATCATAATCAATATGGCGATCACGAGTGTTCCTTCGGGTCCAAAAATAGCCTGCGATGCCACCAAACCAACCCGGTCTTTTTCTGCGGAAGCTATTTCAGAAAGTGGAAGCACGGCCGTAAACATTAGATTGAGCAGAACATAAATCAATGTAACCAATACTGTTCCAATAAAAAGGCTTCTGCCGATATTCTTTTTCGGATCTCTGATTTCACCAGCTACAAAGGTAACGTTGTTCCAGGCTTCATAACTCATAATAGCACCTACTAAGGCTGCCGCTAGTGCCCCCGCAATTGCAGGGGCACCATGATAGGCCGTAAAAGTGCCTTCGGTACTTAGTGTTCTTAAATCCCAATTGACCCAGTTAGCACTCCAGATCTCTGGCTTTAAATGAATAAAACCAAAAATAATAAGACCGGCAATACTGAGGATTTTGGTTGCTGTAAAAACACTTTGTATAATTTTGCCACCTTTAACCCCCTTGGTATTGATATAAGTAATAAAAACAAGGAGCAGGATGGCAAACCCCTGCGCATGGGAAATGGACAAACCACCTGTTTTTACCAACACAATGTCCTCACTAAGGCTGGGAACCAAATAGGCTAAAAATTTAGAAAAGGAAACACTCACAGCTGCAATGGTTCCAGTCTGGATCACCGCAAACAGGCTCCATCCATATACAAAGGCCACCAATGGATTATAGGCTTCTTTTAAATAAGTATATTGACCACCAGCCTTTGGGTACATGGCACTTAGTTCTCCATAACTTAAAGCGGCAATTAAGGTCATGATCCCACCAATTATCCATACGGCGATGAACCAAAAGGTAGAGCCGGTATGTCTGGTGATATCGGCACCGACAATAAAAATACCAGAGCCGATCATACTGCCGGCCACCAGGAAAATCGCATCTAATAATCCTATTTCTCTTTTAAGACCAGGATGTCCTGTACTTTTATCTGCCATAACTATTTTAAATCTGCTGTTGTATAGGGTGTAACCGGAGACTCTTCAGGAATTCTGCCCTGGATCTGGGATAGCGATACATTGGGTAAATGCGGTAAAACCAATTTGGAGAAATAGTCGGCCTCTTCTTTTAAGGGAAACCCGGAAAAAATAAATGCACGGAAGCCCATATCGATATATCGGTTGATTTTCTCTATGATCTGCTCCGGACTTCCAACCAATCCGCCTCCACAGCCAGAAAACACCTTTCCTATATCTGTCCAAAGCAATTGCTCAATATATCCGTCTTCATCCGCTTCTTCCCTGAGCTGATCTTGCCTCAGCACACCTAGTGAGCGGGAATCCTCTCCCCGGCTCCTGATTTCCTGTGCACGCTTTTCATCCAGTTTTGAAGTTAATTTTTTAGCATAAGCCCTGGCTTCGTTTTCAGTTTCTCTCACAATAACGTGAATACGCAAACCAAAATCTATCTTTCGCCCGTGTGCCGCTGCGCGGTTACTCATATCCTTAATGGTTTCATATAAACTTTCTTCCCGTTCCGGCCAGGTCAAAAACACATCGCAATGTTGAGCGCAAACCTCTCTTGATCCATCAGAAGTACCACCAAAATACAGTAATGGGCCCCCATTTTGCTGGTAAGGCTTAGCCGGATCAGAAGGCAGATCAAGCTTATATTGCTTTCCATTTAGTTGGATCCGATCCTGTGTCCAGGCCTGCTTTAAAACGTCAATAGTTTCGTTGCAACGCTCATAACGCAATTCTGCACTTTCCCGCAGGCCAGGCAAATCAGAATTAATGATGTTGATGGCCAAACGACCTTCCAGGATATGATCCAGATTAGAAATTGCCCTGGCCAAAGTTGGCGGATGAATCTCTCCAGTCCGGATGGCTACTAATAGTTTAATTTTGCTGGTAAACGGTGCAATCGCTGCTGCAAAAGTGATGGCTTCCTGTCCTACTGTATAAGAGGTTGGGAACAAGATATTTTTAAAACCCAAGGACTCTGCGTGCAGGGCAATGTCCCTGCAGTGTTCAAAACTACTGCGGCGGCCGGGATCCAGCACGCCTAAATATTCTGTATCTCCACCGATGATGTCATCAAACCATCCGATCTCTGCCGTACGCTCTGTAGTGCGGACAGAAATCGATTCCCATTTTTTTAAAGATTTCATTAAAGTTTTTTATAGATTGTTTTTCCTTCTTTTATCGTTTCTAAAACAGTTACATCTTTGATCTTCGATGGGTCAATGGTGGTAATGTCATCCGATAGAACGACAAAATCTGCCAGTTTCCCCTTTTCTATAGAACCCTTGGAATTTTCTTCCTGATATTCATAAGCGCCATTGATCGTGATGGCCCTCAATCCTTCAAGAGGTGTCAACCGCTCAGCAGGGCCTATAATCTGTCCGGATCTGGATTCCCTGGCCACTGAAGTCCATAATAGAAACAACTGATTAACAGGTGTAACCGGGTAATCAGTATGGTTAGTGGCCACAACCCCTTTTTTTATAGCTGTTTTTAAGGGGCTTAAAAAGCTCGCTCTTTCTAATCCAAGGTTGCGTACATGCACATCTCCCCAGAAATAAGCATGATTACTAAACATGGCAGCAATAATGCCCAGTCTTTTATAGGTGTCCAATTGATCCGCTCTTACAAACTGGGAGTGTATGGTCACTGGTCTGCGGTTGTTACTGCTGGTATTTAAAGTCGTATTGGCATTTTCTATAGCCTTTAAATACATATCTATAGTGGCGTCACCGTTGCAATGCACAAATGGACGTATGTTGTTCTGGAAAGCGTGTATTACAAATGCATTAAACTGATCTTGTGTGATGTTAGGAAAACCAGTGCATTCATCATGATTGCAACCTGGTACCTCAACCAAGTAAGATTTAGTGAAAAAGGCGGTTTTTCCCTGCGGTGAACCATCGGCAATCATTTTGGTTCCTGCCAGTTTCAAGTGATTTTTAAGCGTACCAAACTCATACTCTTTATTTTTTAAAACTGTTTCCAGTGTTGGATATCCAGGTAAAGCCTCAATATCAATGAATAAAGCTCCTTTTTCTGCTGCCTGGTGTAATAGCTTTAAAGATTCCAGGCTGGTGTAACCATCCTGCGCAGTAGTAATGCCTTGACTGGCATAAAACAATTGCTGCTCCTTTAAGTCTTTGAGTTGCTGATCCAGAGATGGAGCTGGTCTTGCAGGTCTTTTAAGCAAACGCGTTGCGCCTTCCTGTAAAAGGCCTGTTGGTTCGTTGCTTCCCTTTTTTCTCTCGATAGCTCCACCAGCAGGATTGGGTGTATTTTCATCTATTCCAGAAACTTTTAAAGCATAAGAGTTAGACACAGACATATGCCCGTTGATATTCGTAATTGTAACGGGGTTATCTGGGAAAGCAACATCCAGATCTTCTTTATTTGGGTGCCTTTTTTCTTCCAGCTGATCCTGATCATACCCAAAACCATCAATCCACTCTCCCGGAGCAATGTTTTTTTGCTTCTTAAAATCCTGTATCCTGCTCACCAAATCGGCAATGTTTTTTACATCACCCATAGGCGGTGAACCCAGATTAACGGTACTCGATCTGGACAAACCCATAAAATGGCTATGTCCGTCAACAAAACCAGGCACCAGGGTCTTACCTTTTAAATCGACAATCTGTGTCGCAGAATTTTTGAGTTTGCTGATGTCTTTAGCAGAACCGACTGCTAAAATTTTACCATCCTTAACCAACACAGCTTCTGCAATGGTATTCGCGGCATCAACAGTTATAATTTTTCCGTTGGTATAAATGGTTTGTGCGTGTCCATTTTGAGTATGTAGAAACAGCCCTGTGGCAATAATGCAGATACTAGAAATCCTTTTCATCCGTATATAAATTTTGGTTACAAATAAATTATCTTGGAGCCAGTCTGTTGTAAGCCAGCTCATTGCTTGGAATTGGCCATACATAGTTACTTGCCGATACGGCTACCTCTGGTGCGGTTCCCGCCGTGCCACTTTTTGCAGGCAAAGGCAATAGTTTTCTAAATAGATCAGGTGTCCTGAAACCTTCTCCCAGAAGCTCAATCCGTCTTTCAGTTAAAATGGTATTGATTAAGTCCTCCTTCGTACCCACGCCGGTGCTGAATACAAAGCCTGGATTGGCCCTGTTTCTTACGGCTTTTAAAAGAGATAAGGCTGTGTTCAGATCATTCTTTTGTGCTGCAGCCTCTGCATAATTCAGCAGCACTTCAGCATAACGTATCAAGGGAACATAATCCAGATAAGGCGCGCTGTTCTTAGCAAACTTTTTGAGCAGCTGCTGTCCGCTGGTATTGGTGGTGATTAAGTTTTTACGCAGATCTGTAGACGTGGAAGAGAATACCGGGTTAGAAATGATTCCACCATTGTTATTTAAATATAGTACCGGCGACAAATAATTATAAGCCAATGCGCTTTGTTGCCCGGGCGCTTCAGAAGCAATAATAAAGGGAATGCTAAAAATGGCCTCAGGACCAGTGTAAGAGCCATTGTACAACTTAGTCAAGTCTGCCTCCAGGCTATGGCTTACCGTTCCAGCTGTATATTGATAAGGTGCAGTCGCAGGTACCAATTTAGAGGCTTCAGTCACCACTTTATCGTAATCGGCTTTCACTAAATAGACCCGCGTCTTTAAAGCAATTGCAGTTGCTTTGTGTGCCCGGCCGGTATTCAATAAAGCTGTTGAATTAGAGGCAGGCAGATCTGCTTCCGCTTCATCAAGATCTTTCAGGATTTGAGCATAGATGTCGGCGGTGCTACTGAATACCAGATCATTGTTCCCCCCAGTGGTCTCTCCTTTTAACCGAAGCGGCAAGGCTAAGCTCGTTGTACTCTGATTGTAGGGTTTTGCATAAGTTTGAACCAGACTGAAATAGGCAAATGCCCTTACAAACCTGGCTTCAGCCACATAACTTTTCCTGGTATTCACGTCAAGTACAGTGGAAGTAGACAATTTATCGATTAAAATATTGGCCGAATTGATCACCCTGTACCCTGCTGTCCATACAGCATTTACAAAATCGCCGGAAGCGGAGATGGTTTGGTTCCATACATTGGCCCCTGTAGAATTATTGCCATCATTTTGGCTAAATTCATTTCCACGCTGCTCGTTAAACACGAGGTAACGCCCACCAAAGTACCCGGCATCGCTCAACTGCCCATACAATGCGTTGACTTGTGAACCTATTTTTGCAGGCGTGCTGTAGGCTTCATCGCCTGCTATACTGGTTAAGGGGGTAAGATTTAGTGCGTCTTTTTGGCAGGAACCCCAAAAAACTATAGCGGCCAGCAGAAGTCCTTTTAAGTAAAAGCGGGTATTTTTTTTATATGTAAATTTCATAATCATTGATTTAAAGTGTAACAAAGGCTGCTAGAACGAGAGGTTAAGGCCCAGTGTATATGTTCTGGCATTAGCAGGTACATTTTGATCTTTACCAGAATTTATAGAGTTTCCGTTAATGGATATCTCCGGATCAGATCCGGTATAGCTGGTGACGGTGAACAAATTTGACGCCTGCGCATAGATTCTGGCAGAAGAAATATATCTTCCAATACCATCTTTTGGCAAATCCACACGATAACCCAGACTGACATTTTTAAGCTTCAGGTAATCGCCTTTTTCTACGTAAGCAGCGTTTGACGAAGAAAATCCACCGGTAAAACTATCGCCCCAAACCAATTTAGGGACATCTGTAATTTGACCGGGTGTGGTCCATCTGTCCAGAATAAAGGTGCCATTATTGAAATACCGTTGGTCTGAGATGGTTGATCGCGTACCATTGTAAAGCTTATTCCCGCCTGAAAATGTAAATCCTAGGGTTAAATCGAATCCCTTGTAGGAGAAGTTATTATTTAAACCTCCATAGTAAGTAGGCAGAGATGGTCCTTGAATGCGTCCATCCGTATAATTATCAATTCTTGGGGCAATGCTGCCATCCAGGTAATAAAAGTTTTTAGCTACAGCATCATATTGAACTTGTTCATTGTTTTTGTTGATGTAAATTCTGTTTCCATTAGCTGGATTGACACCTGCCACCGGAACGGCAAAAATTGAACCCACAGAATAACCTACCCGGGTTACATTTTGAATGCCGAAGGTACTTAAGGCTGTCGGATAAATATCTCCCCCGTCTCCTAGTGAAGTAACCTTGTTCTGCAAGGTTGAAATATTGAAATCAACATTCCATTTGAAATCATTTTGACTGATGATGCGTGCGTTTACTGCAAATTCAAAACCCTTATTGTACAAGGAGCCCACATTTGCAATGATTGAGTTACCCGGGATGCCTTGTGAAGCCGCCTGTGGTGCCCCCAATATCAGGCCATCAATGGTGTTTTTATAATAATCTGCCACTACGTTGATCCTGCTGTCAAACAGAGAGAACTCCAAACCATAATCCAGTTTCTTGCTCGATTCCCATTTGAGATTGGAATTGCCTGCCTGGGTGAAATTTAATGTAGGGGTACCCGCATAAGTTCCGGAACCATATTTGATCAGAGAGGCATAATCGTCAAGACTGCTGTTTCCTACAACACCGTAGCTGAACCTGAGTTTAAGGGCATTTAGAGACCTGGATAAGCTGGACTTTTTGAAGAAATCCTCCTCTGATACATTCCATCCAACAGAGCCCCCTCCAAAATTACCCCATTTATTATTGGCGGCAAGCGCAGAAAGACCATCCCTCCTGTAATTGAAACTCAAAAGGTATCTCTTTTTGTAATCGTAGTTAAAATTACTGAAATAAGATAAAATGGCGTTTTCAGTCTGGATATTGGACGAAGGAGTAATGGTGGTCCAGCCACCCTGGTAACTGGTAAAAAATGGATCTGACAGCCCTGTTCGGGTAGCCCCCCATCCATTAATTTTTGTGGTGATCAATTCATGCCCCAGTAAAACCTTAAAACTATGATCTTCAGCAACAGATGCTGTATAGATTAAAGTATTAGTCCAGTTGGAACGCTTATACTTCGTTACGGAATTGGCTGCTGAGCCATTGGTTGCAAAACCATCGCCGCTAAATGGATTTCTGAAGGTATTGTTCTCAACGATTAGATTGTTCAGGCCATATAAGGTCTTAAATCTTAGATTTCTGAGTAAGGACACTTCAGCATATACACTTCCTATAAAAGTGTTGTTTTCAGAGGTGTTTTTATCCAGATCCAGTATTGTTTGTAGATTATAAGCATTAAAAACACCCAATGCGCTACTATTCGGGCCGTACCCTATATTTCCATTACTGCTGTTGATATTGTAAGATCCGTCTGCATTGTATACGTTTACATTGGGGGGCAGGATATAAGTTAGCCTACCCAATGGCTGAAGGCCGATATACTGACTGTTCGCACTGTTTCCTGAAGATGAGGTAATAGAATTTGGCCCGGTTGCACCACTATTTGGCCCTGAATTCAGTGAATTATTGTAGGCAGCATTGGTTCCAATCGTAATTAAACTGTTTACCTGGTGTTCTAAATTTAATCTGATTCCCTCTCTCTTAAAATTACTGGTTCTTAAAATTCCATTTTGATTGGTATAATTTAGGCCCAGGAAATAATTGGTTCGCTCTGTGGCACCTGAAATACTCAAATTGTGGTTTTGGGAAATAGCATTTTGATAAGCAACATCATACCAGTTGGTTTGTGTAGTGGAACCATCGGGATTGGTGCCCAGTATAAAACCAGGCGATAGGCCAGCATTAACGCGTGCCTCGTTCTTAATTGAAACGTATTGTGAAGCATCCAGTAATTTGGGTAAATTATAGGCCTCACTCAGGCTGAACCATGTTCCGTAATCGACCTTAACAGCTCCTCTCCTCCCTTTTTTTGTGGTAATGATCAATACACCATTGGCTGCTCTGGATCCATATATAGCCGTTGCAGAAGCATCCTTAAGAACTTCAACGGTCTCTATATCACTTGGGTTAATGTCTGAAAGTGGATTATTGCCAATGGCATCCCCTCCCGATCCTGTAAAAATAGTTACACCATCTACAATGATCAACGGATAAATGGATGAAGTAATGGAGTTAATACCCCGAATTCTCAATACAGGCGTACTGTTCAGGACTCCCGATGGCTGTACGATGTTCACACCCGCCGCCTGCCCGCCAATTAACTGGTCAAAGCTTTGGGCTGACCTGTTTTCTAAGGCCGAAGACTTAATTTGCGAAACAGAACCTGTAAAAACCTGTTTACTTTGAGAAGTATAGCCTGTAATCACCACATCGTTCATTTGATGTGCGTCTGGTTCTAACCTGATTTCTACCGGTGAATTGGTAATGGTTACTCTCTGTGTTTTATACCCCACATAACTTACAATAACTACTGCCGGCAATTTTTGCCCGGTAACGAACTTGAAATGACCATTATCATCGGTGAGTACACTGTGAGTTACCCCCTCTAGCTGAACTACAGCCCTTGGCAGGGATTCCTTAGTTTGGTTGTCAATAACAGTACCGCTGATATTTGCGTTAATTAAGGGAGCTGGCACGTTTTGAGCCTGGACATTTATAGAAATCGCCGAAAGTGCAACACTTAAAGCAACGGGGCTTACAAAAAATGACAGCAGAAAGAGCGCACATTTGAATTGTGCAAGATTTTGCATAAATTTACAATTGATTAAATGATAATTGAAGCAGGGTTAGACGCCAATCAGATTCCTGTTTCTTAAGAATTTTTATCTGAGGGGATTACGAATAGTTTTCCCCTTTTTTTTCAGCAAACCAGAACTATTTTACTGAAATGAACCATGTAGGAATGGTATTTTAAATACAACAACAACGCATTTTTAAAGAGTTGAAGTTTAAAAGAAAGCGTGGCTGAGTATAAGTTTTCTTCATATTGTTTTTTGTTTTATAGCGTAAATATATAGGATATATAATAATCTACCAAATTAGTAGATGAAATATATTCATATTTTTTAAATCCCCTTTCACGGCCTTATAAGTGCAGCACTTTCCACTCTCAGAGTATGTCTTGCAAAATTTGCTTAAGGCCACAGCCAGGTTTCTGAGGCGAAAAAAGAAGTGCAACATTTATATTTCCACAAATCGTAAAAATTTCTGATATTCGGTATTATGGCAAACACAACAGGAAAAAACATTCGCCACTTACGTCACAAGGCAGGGAAAAATCAAAAAGAAGTGGCACAGAGACTAAACATATCCGTTCCTGGGTATTCAAAAATAGAAGCTGGCATCACAGACATCAGTATTAAGCGCCTGCGCCAGATTGCCAGTTACTTTAAGGTCTCACCTGCCGAAATCCTCTCGGGAATAGAAATAGATTCAAAATTGCCTGAGCAAAAAATCATGACCGAGCTTCAGGCAAAACTTGAACATAGGGAACGGGAATTGTTTCAACTCCAGATCAAACTTATGGCCCTTTACAAAGAATTAAAAGAAGAAGCAAAAGCCAAAATAGTCCTGTTAATTTCATTTTTATCCTGCAGCCTGCCAGATATATTTGACGGATTAACCATCTGAAATCAAAATGGTTATACAACCATTCAGTCTGCAATCTTCTAAAAGAGTGATAGATACGGTGAATCCCTACAATCAGAATTATAAATACGTCAAAGAACAATCCAGAGCCAATATCCCATGAGCTCTACGCCGGCAAAATTTACAACCTCAACTCCCCAATGTAAACCGACGTACTCACCTGATCCCCTCGCTCATTCACAAAATGCAACCAATCATGCAAAATATCTGAAGCAAAGCCAGGCGGCAAATCCAACACCACTTCCTTAGCTACCCCACATTAATCCAGGACAATAAAGGCCTCAGCCAACCACTCACCAAAGCCTACTTCAAGCGCTGGTTCAACTGCGCCTCCGTAGCCGGAACACCCCTTCATCCGCAATCACCAATCCTGTCCAAGGTAAACACCTAAAAAACAAGAACCTACCACTCAGCAAGCCGTGAATGGTTTTGAATGGAATTGAATGGTATATGAATGGATTTGATTGGTTACCCTCCCGGGTCTGGACCAAGAAAAATCTATTTTTCACAAAAAAAGCCCAAAGAATTTCTCCTCCAGCTCATTTAAATATTAATCTTAACCTTATACCAGTGTTTGGATTTCCGCTATCGAAAGATTGGTTAATTCAGAAATCTCTTCAACATGCATACCTTTTGTTTTTAACTTAACAGCCATCTCCCTTTTTTCCTGCTCCGCTTTAGCACGTTCCTGCTCCGCACCTATTTCAATACCCTTCTTCTGCCCACGCTGCTCCCCCCTCAATTCCGCAGACTCAAGAGCACTGTAATTATCACGCTTAATCTTTAAACTTTCCTGGTACGCATTCATATCTTCCGGGCTTAAATTAATGACCTCTGCCAATTGGTATAACTCTCTAAAAACCTTTTTCTTACGCAAAGGTACTGGAATTTCATCTAACATTTCCATATTCCTTAAAGAGTACAACCACCCATCCTCATCCGTTTCCAATTCATCCACCGATTTTTTAAACTTCGGCAACTCCACAAAAATATACTTAAATGAAAAATCCGTCTTCACATTAATATACCTGCTGCTAAGCACTTCTTTTGTCTCTACCTTTTTTGCAAGATTAGTTTTCTTCTGCATTTTATCACTTAAACCTTCCAATTACTCCGCATACAATGCCAACATTTAACACCATAAACAAGCACCTAAAAAGTCGTTTTATAAAAAATTAGTTGCAGCTAAAGTATACAGCTCCAACCATAAAAACACCAATTCCAAAACAAATTTATTCGTTTTAAACATTTGAAAATCAATTAAATAAATTGAAAAACAATACCAAATCCTGAACCCAAACACAACACCCAAACAACACCTCAACTCTGCTACCTCCCGGTCTGCACCCCCTCAAGTCTGCGCCCAAGAAAAATAGGTTTTCATGATCAAGCCTCAGAATCTGCAAGATTCAGCGCGATCAGAAAACCTATTTTTCACAAAAAAAGCCGGAAGAATTCTCCTCCGGCTCATTTAAATATTAATCTTAACCTTATACTAATGCCTGGATTTCGGCTATAGAAAGCTTAGAATATCTGGCAATCTTTTCCAAAGGTTCTCCATCAGCAAACATTTCAATTGCCATTTCTTTCTTTTCCTGCTCCGCCTTAGCACGTTCCAGTTCCGCACCTATTTCAATACCCTGCTTCTGTCCACGCTGCTCCCCCCTCAACTCCGCAGACTCAAGAGCACTGTAATTATCACGCTTAATCTTTAAACTTTCCTGGTACGCATTCATATCTTCCGGGCTTAAATTAATGACCTCTGCCAATTGGTATAACTCTCTAAAAACCTTTTTCTTACGCAAAGGTACTGGAATTTCATCTAATATTTCCATATTCCTTAAAGAGTACAACCACCCATCCTCATCCGTTTCCAATTCATCCACCGATTTTTTAAACTTCGGCAACTCCACAAAAATATACCGAAGTTTATCATAGAACACCGTATGCGTCATTACATCCATCAAACGAACATCATGCAAATACTGATTCCGATGCGTATGATCAAAACTAAAATCCATCAAAGCCACAACATACACCTCCGGCAAACGGTAATTCCAGTCCGGCGCCACAGATTTTCCCTGTTCCCTGATCAGGTTCGCCGAATAATAGAGAATACGATCCTTAAAAAAGCGCTGGCTCGCCTGTTGGATCTCCACAATAAATTTACCCCCCTTATTATCGGTACAATACACATCAAAAACGGTTTTCCTGTTCTCTTTACGCATCC
>NZ_JAELTV010000659.1 GCF_016429005.1 Pedobacter sp. ASV19 | reverse complement strand
CCCCCCCCCCCCCCCCCCCCCCCCCCCCCCCCCCCCCCCCCCCCCCCCCCCTCTTTTCAAGCAGAAGACGGCATACGCGATAGAGCTGCCTGTCTCGTGGGCTCGGAGATGTGTATAAGAGACAGGATCGAAGGCGTAAAAAATAACCTTGTTTTTCTACCAAATGATACCCTCAAAGGAGACTTTATTTTAGATCATGCTGCTGGTTATAAAAATTACTCAGATTATAAGGAGCTTATCGATACTTATGGTAAATACGTCATTACGCCAAGTCAGAAAAAGAGAAATCTGGAAATCCTTGCTCCATTGGCGCAATTAAAACCGGGAGATGCTGCTTTTGCTTTTTCATATCCGGATAAAGATGGGAAAACGGTTAAAATGTCGGATTTAAAAGGAAAGGTTGTCTTGGTAGACGTTTGGGCGACCTGGTGCGGACCTTGCAAAGCGGAAATCCCACACCTTAAAAAACTTGAAGAAGAGATGAAAGGCACAGATGTGCAGGTGGTGAGTATCTCTGTTGATGAGGCTAAGGACAAAGATAAGTGGCTTAAAATGATCAAGGATGATCAGCTGGGTGGCTTACAATTGTTTGCAACAGGGTGGAGCGACATAGCGAAATATTATAAAATCAATGGAATCCCTCGTTTCATGGTATTCGACAAAGAAGGAAAAATCGTTACTATCGATTCTCCAAGGCCATCTGATCCTGCACTTAAGGCTTTGTTAGAAAAGACATTGGCCGGTAAATAAGGAAGAATATGAAGCCAATATTCATTGCTCTTGCTCTGCTTTTTTTAAGCCAGGGGCTTAAAGCGGAAACTGATAGTCTTACTATTTCAGGTACATTAGCTGGACTTGAAAAGAATAAAGTAATAATTTCATATACAGATGAGAACGGAAAGAACCAGTACCTTTCTACTCAGGGTGTGAATGATCACTTTGTTGCTCATGTGCCCGTTCAACATCAACCTGTTGCTGCCAGGTTATCTGTCTCCTTACCTTACAATCCGTCTGCAGGACATGAAATGCCTCGGCCACCTTTTAATTTCTTTATTTGGAATAAAGATTTGGTTATTCAAGGCAAGACCAGCACGATCATTTCGTTGAAGATTAAGGGAGATAAGGAGAATAACCTCTATAATGAACTTGTTCAGCAAAATGCCGCAGGAGAGCTTCGTTACCAGGAACTTCTTCAACAGATGATCAACTCCAAAAGTAAATTGTCGCCCATTGATTCTGCTACGCGAAGTGAAGAGATCCATAAAATCTCGGTGGAGAACTATAAAAAACAAAAAGATTTTGTGCGCGAACATCCGGATGCATTTGCTTCTGTTTTTTTATTGAGCCGTATGGAGAACTTGTATAGTGCCGATCACTATGTAGAAGCCTGGAAGCTGTCTCTTATACACATCTGACGCTGCCGACGAACGTTAGCCGGGGTAGATCTCGGGGGTCGGCGGAGGAGGAAAAAGGGGGGGGGGGGGGGGGGGGGGGGGGGGGGGGGG
>NZ_JAELTV010000658.1 GCF_016429005.1 Pedobacter sp. ASV19 | reverse complement strand
CCCCCCCCCCCCCCCCCCCCCCCCCCCCCCCCCCCCCCCCCCCCCCCCCCCTTTTTAGATGTGTATAAGAGACAGGTACACACAACGACAGCTAAATATTTTTCAGCAGGCGTATTACTGGGGTATATTTTTAATCTGTAAAAGAAAGATACTATTGCTTTAAACTTTTATATGAATTGGTCCACCATGAAGAAACAGTTTTTAGGTATTTGCTTATTTTTATTATCAGCACTTTCGGGTACGGCACAAGGTGTGTTTTTCAAAGCCCCGATACAGATTACGGATCCTGCTGCAGATAACCATTCAGCCAGAATAGCGGTTCAGGATCAGAAAGCCTGTTTTGCCTGGGAAGAGGAAAACAAAGGTGTTCAGTTTACCTGGTATGATCTTGGAACCCAAACTATGCAGGCTCCCAGCCTGATTGGTCAGTTGGGTAGCCGGCCTGTGTTTTGTCATTCAGGAAGAAAATTGTACCTCCTCTGGAATGATCAGCAGGGTAATATCCAATATGTTTTACTAACTGGTGGACAGGTTGGCAAACCAGCTGTATTGGCAAACTCCCAATCTTTTCAAATTCTGTCTGCTGCTGAGGTTGAAGACAGAATGGTGATCTGCGTTACAAATCCCGATAAGCGAAATGTTACTCTTTTGGTGGCGCATGAGGATGCGGAGAAAGGATTTGTTTTGGATAAAAATATTGAGGTCCCTAAATTAAAGAATATTGAATATTGCTCTGCGGTTACTGGAGCTTCAGGAACTGTTAAGCTGTTTTGGAAAGAACAGAAACGTAAAAGTCTGCTGAGTGCCAGTTTTAAGCTTGACGAAAAACCGGCCGGTAGTCCCTCTATTAGTACAATCTCAACAGAGGTTTTTCAGGTAGCAGGGATTGCGCCCTTAAATGATTCTGATCATCAATTGATGTTATGGAAGCGGAATGACAAGGAAAATAAATGGTATTACGGCCTGATCAGGCAAGGTGCTCTGGCCGATGAACATGCGGTGCTTCCCTATTTTGAAAATAATGTTGTTGCACCAGTTATAGATAAGGATGATAATGGAAATTTCTTTATTGGCACGGGTGGATTAAATAAACAATTTACACTTGGTTCAATTGTTCTTTATAACCCTACGCATTGGATAACTGACTTTCTTTTACCCCAAAAAGGGAATTTGACATTGAAAGATATTGTTATTCCTGGTTCACATGATGCAGGAATGTCGATCTTAAACGCGGCTGGAGGCAAAGATATGGGGATTATAAATGAATGTAATACCCTTACGCAGATAAAGAATATTGATGGACAGCTTCAGTCTGGTATTCGCATGTTTGACCTCAGATTGGCTGATCACTCTTTTGAACATCAGAGGGGTATCTGCACTTCAGGGGAAGATCATCAGGTTGGAACCCAAAGGTATTGTTAAGGGGAGACGCCTATACAAACGGCATTACAGAAGCTC
>NZ_JAELTV010000657.1 GCF_016429005.1 Pedobacter sp. ASV19 | reverse complement strand
GCTATCCACTTACCCGAAGGCTTGCGGTACTATCGGCGTTCAGCAAGACCGGCGGATTTGCCTACCAGTCCTATACCTACAGCCTTTAACGATCTATTCCGTCAGATCGCGGCAGTGTCACTACTCCGTCCCCACATCGCAGTTATAAAAAGTACGGTAATATTAAACCGTTGTCCATCGAATATCCCCTTCGGGTTCTCCTTAGGTCCCGACTAACCCTGATCCGATTAGCGTTGATCAGGAAACCTTATCCTTTCGGCGGGCAGGTTTCTCGCCTGCCTTATCGTTACTTATGCCTACATTTGCTTTTCCAGAAGCTCCACCACAGCTTACGCCATAACTTCGCTGCCGCTGGAATGCTCCCCTACCGTAATATTAATATTACCCATAGCTTCGGTGTACTACTTAATGCCCGTTTATTATCCATGCACGATCGCTCGACTAGTGAGCTGTTACGCACTCTTTAAATGAATGGCTGCTTCCAAGCCAACATCCTAGCTGTCTATGCAATCGCACCTCGTTAGTTCAACTTAGTAGTAACTTGGGGACCTTAGCTGATGGTCTGGGTTCTTTCCCTCTCGGCCCGTGACCTTAGCACCCCGGGCCTCACTGCTGAGTATATTATTTAGCATTCGGAGTTTGTCTGGATTTGGTAGGATTTGACTCCCCCGCACCCAATCAGTAGCTCTACCTCTAAATAACTTTACCTCAACGCTGTTCCTAAAAACATTTCGGGGAGTACGAGCTATTTCCCAGTTTGATTAGCCTTTCACCCCTACCCACAGATCATCCGGAAACTTTTCAACGTTTATCGGTTCGGTCCTCCAGTACGTGTTACCGCACCTTCAACCTGTCCATGGGTAGATCACAAGGTTTCGCGTCTACCTCCCCTGACTATACGCCCTATTCAGACTCGCTTTCGCTTCGGATCCGTGTCTTAAACACTTAACCTTGCCAGAGAAGAGTAACTCGTAGGCTCATTATGCAAAAGGCACGCCGTCACGCCACCTGGACGCTCCGACCGCTTGTAAGCACACAGTTTCAGGTTCTATTTCACTCCCCTGTTCGGGGTTCTTTTCACCTTTCCCTCACGGTACTGGTTCACTATCGGTCTCTCAGGAGTATTTAGCCTTACCGGATGGTGCCGGCAGATTCCCACAAGGCGTCTCCGACCTCGCGGTACTCAGGATGCTACTAGACTAATGGTACTTACGTGTACGAGGCTCTCACTCTATTTTGCCAGGCTTCCCATCCTGTTCCACTTCATTGCATTATAATCATATTGTAGTCCTACAACCCCAGTTATGCCGTAACATAGCTGGTTTGGGCTCTTTCCCGTTCGCTCGCCACTACTTAGGAAATCATTATTATTTTCTCTTCCTCTGCTTACTTAGATGTTTCAGTTCGGCAGGTTTGCGTATATATACGACTAGTCTTCAACTAGCCAGGTTTCCCCATTCGGAAATCTTCGGATCAATTCATATTTGCTAATACCCGAAGCTTATCGCAGCTTATCACG
>NZ_JAELTV010000656.1 GCF_016429005.1 Pedobacter sp. ASV19 | reverse complement strand
CCCCCCCCCCCCCCCCCCCCCCCCCCCCCCCCCCCCCCCCCCCCCCCCCCCCCCCCCCCCCCCCCCCCCCCCCCCCCCCCCCCCCCCCCCCCCCCCCCCCCCTCTTTCAAGCAGAAGACGGCATACGCGATAGAGCTGCCTGTCTCGTGGGCTCGGAGATGTGTATAAGAGACAGGGCTTATATACGTTTTTCTGTAATTCCTGGTTTGCTTCTTTTTTATGAAAAGCCATTTTCTTTCTCCAAAGCAAAAAAGCCTGCCAATGGATCAGCCACATAATCCTTAGTGGAATCAAAGGGATCAAGAAAAAATAACGCAACATAGTCATTTGCGTAAACGGCTTTCTCTTACCTTTCAGTGTACTGATAAAAAACCTTTCGCCCTGATTATTATAGTCGTCAATACGGATATCCAACTGATCACCCGGTAGCATAAGATTAAAATCAAAACAAGTGTCGAGGTCTATAAAAGGGGAAACATAAAAATATTTTTTTACCCGTTGTCTAAAATGCCCCTTTTCCAGATTTTCTTTTCCTATAAAAAAAAGCTTCATTTCCCGGAACGTATTACTGATTTCTGCCACAGTACAAAGAGGTTCACCTTGTTCATTAAAACAAAAATAAAAAGATACAGGATTGAAATTGTAGCCTAAAACCGACAAATTCGTTAGCAGCATGATCTTTCCCTTACCAATAGTTACGCCCCTATCCAAAAGATAGGTCGTGATTTGCTCTTTTACAGTATTCCCCCCTTGTAGTTTATACTCCTGCCCAGTTCTTTTCCTTATTTGCAGGTGGTCCTTTGTTCTAAAGCTATAAAGATTAAAGCGATTATAACTTAATAAGGAAAATTTGTTACATAGGTTTTCAATTTCATCCAGATCAAGATAAAATAAATATATCTTATACCAGAAACGATGCTGCTTTGGGGCAAATCTGTTGTGCATTACCGTTGCCATATATAAGGATGAGTTCATTACTCTTTTCAATTTACAGATTTAAAGAGACTTACACAATTCCAGCGCACTGGTATAAGCGTCTTCATGAAAACCATATTTAAAATAACTTCCACAGAAATACACTGGACCATACTGGTTTAACAGGTGCAATTCTTTCTGTGCTTTCATAGCCTCTACATCAAACAAGGGGTGCTCATAATCTATTTCCTTCAATACAGCTGCAGCATTTAATGTATCTGAGGGATTAATGGATACAAAATAGTTCTGTTTTTTTGACACTTGCTGCAGTTTATTCATCCAGTAAATTGTACTGGGCGCCAGACTTCCTCTCTGCTCTTCGATTCTATAGTTCCAGCTGCTCCAGGCCAGTCTCTTTTCTGGCATTAAATTCTGATCAGTATGCAATACTGCTTTATTACTGTCTCTTATACACATCTGACGCTGCCGACGAACGTTAGCCGGTGTAGATATCGGGGGTCGCCGGAGGATGAAAAGGGGGGGGGGGGGGGGGGGGGGGGGGGGGGGGGGGGGGGGGGGGGGGGGGGGGGGGGGGGGGGGGGGGGGGGGGGG
>NZ_JAELTV010000655.1 GCF_016429005.1 Pedobacter sp. ASV19 | reverse complement strand
CCCCCCCCCCCCCCCCCCCCCCCCCCCCCCCCCCCCCCCCCCCCCCCCCCCCTTTTAGATGTGTATAAGAGACAGAACTTAACTTCTTTAGTATAGCCTCTCTGACCTGCATTTGCTATTGCAATAAGCCATGATATAAAACCGCCCCTTGTATTATTGCCTTTTTCAGGTGCGAACAATAAGCCAATTGCAATACCAGTTGCTGTACCTGTAATGAATCCGAGAACGGACAACGATGTATTTTTTTTCATAGTTATAGAGATAGATAACTATAGAACAGGTGCGTTAAAAAAGTGTTTTTAAAAATTCAGAATATAGCTGTATGTACCTGAAAATATCGAAATTACTAATGTATATTTAAACTGAACCAAAAAGTTGAGCCAATTCCTTCCTGACTTTCAACTTCAATTTTACTATCGTGAAAGCGCAATATTTCAGTAGCCAGATAAAGTCCAATACCAAATCCGGATACTGTCTTTATTTTATCGCTATTTACTCTATAAAATCGTTCAAATAGTCTTTTCTGATCTGAGTGGGTGATACCTACCCCTTCATCTTGAATAGAAATTTTGATGCGATCGCCTTGCTTATCACAATGGATGGTTATTACTCCACCTTCCGGTGAATATTTAATTGCATTGTTTAAAAGGTTCATGATCACATGCCCAAGTTTTTCCGGATCGCCATAGATCCAAATGTTATCGCAACTGATCAGGTTAATAATATGTTTGTTGGTTAAGAACTGCGCATCTTCAGCAAGCTCGTTTATCAGGGGATGCAGTTCAAATTTTTGTTTGTTAATCTGAATTTTTCCCTCTTCAAGCCTGGCCAGACTTAAAAAATCCTGGATCATGGTGATCATCTTTTTTGCCTGGGTTTCTGCTCTGGCGAGTGTTGTTGCATAAAACGGGTTACTGTCCTTTTTCGATATTTGAAGCAAGATCTGTATGTATGCCGTTATGGCTGTAAGAGGAGTCTTTAATTCATGGCTTACCATGGCAACAAAATTATGTTTCCGCTGTTCCTCAAGTTTCTTCTCCGTAATGTCCCTTGCTATTTTTGACAACCCGATGATCACGCCTGCTGTATCCCTTATTGGCGAAATGGTAAGGGAAATGTCCAGGAGTTTTCCGTTTTTCGTAAGCCTTTTCGTTTCAAAATGCTCTACTCTTATACCCTGTCTTAGTTTAGAAAGAATTTCAATTTCTTCATCCTGCCTGTCCTCTGGAATTATTTTAAGGATGGGTTGTCCTATCATCTCCGATTCGTTATATCCAAAGATACGCTCAGCTGAACTGTTCCAGCTTGTTACAATTCCATCTAAGGTTTTACTGACAATAGCATCATCGCTTGATTTCACGATAGCAGAAAGGGTTGCACTTTTTTCCTCCATAGACCGGGCAGATTTTTTTAATCTGCTTTCGGTTCTTTCCAGTTCAAGTACTCTCTGCACAAGTTCGCTGTTTTCCTTCTTATATCGGGCGAGTC
>NZ_JAELTV010000654.1 GCF_016429005.1 Pedobacter sp. ASV19 | reverse complement strand
CCCCCCCCCCCCCCCCCCCCCCCCCCCCCCCCCCCCCCCCCCCCCCCCCCCCTTTTAGATGTGTATAAGAGACAGTTACAGCTCCTAAATGAGGAGACAATTGCCTTAATTGTAGACAGAAGAAAAAGAGAGGAGTTTAGGAACTTTGGGAAGCTTTTTGAACTTTCTGATAATTTAATCTGTATTACAGATAGAAATGGCGTTTTTAAAAAGATAAATCCTGCCTTTGAAAAAATATTAGGGTGGGATGCAAAATCTTTAGAAGATATATCTTTTTTTGATCTCATAGATCCTCAGGACTTAGAATATACACGAGAGGAATTAAAGTTGCCGAATTTAAATCAAAACGCCATCAGTTTTACTCATCATTTTAGGAACTCGGAAAATGAATTTAGGATGGTGCAATGGAGCGCTGCAATTGAACAAGGTACGGGGTACTTTTATGCTATTGGCAGAGACATTACCGAAGAAGCGGAACAGAAAGAGCAGCTCGTTGTAAATGAGCAGAAGTTAAAGGTCTTTTTTGAAAATTCGCAGGGATTGATGTGTACCCATGATCTTAACGGCCATTTTTTATCTGTAAATGATGCCGGAGCTGATATTCTTGAGTATAGTAAGGAAGAAATACTCAAGCTTGGATTGTTCGATATTGTACCCTCAAGTGATCATCCTGCTTTAGAATACTATCTGAAGAAAATAAAGCAAAAGTTGGCTGTAAAGGGGGAAATGCGTACGATTACCAAGACTGGAGGTTCTCGAATTTGGCTGTTCAATAACATTTTAGAAAAAGATGCTGATGGAAACAAGTATGTAATTGGCAATGCAGTTGATATTACTGAAAAACACTACTTAGAGAAGGACTTAAAGCAGACCAAGGAGATGCTGGAAAGAACGAATAGGGTTGCGAGAGTAGGTGGTTGGGAATATAATTTATTGACTCAGAAAGTAACCTGGTCTGAGATTACAAAAGAAATACACGGTGTGCCGAAAGATTATGAACCAGATATACACAGTGGTACAGGTTTTTATAAAGAAGGGGCGAGTAAAGACAAGATTACCAGTGCAATAAATGAGGCGGTTGAACAAGGTAAACCCTGGGACATGGAGTTGCAAATTGTGAATGTGCAGGGGGCTGAACTATGGGTCAGAGCCATTGGAACACCTGAGATGCTTGATCATAAGTGTGTCAGATTATATGGAACTCTCCAGGATATAAGCAGGCGTAAAAGCGCAGAGGCGGAGCTTAACAAATCGAGAAAACTATTGGATGATATTTTGACTTCGGCATCTGAGGTCAGTATCATCGCTACGGACTCTTCCGGTTTAATTAATGTATTTAATAAAGGGGCTGAAAATCTGTCTCTTATACACATCTGACGCTGCCGACGAACGTAAAAAAATTTGTTGAGGGGGGGGGGGGGGGGGGGGGGGGGGGGGGGGGGGGGGGGGGGGGGG
>NZ_JAELTV010000653.1 GCF_016429005.1 Pedobacter sp. ASV19 | reverse complement strand
CCCCCCCCCCCCCCCCCCCCCCCCCCCCCCCCCCCCCCCCCCCCCCCCCCCTTTTTAGATGTGTATAAGAGACAGGCGCATAAAAGTATGGAACGCTGGCTGCTCTACCGGAGAAGAGCTCTATTCTTTTGCCATTCTGTTTGCCGAAGAACAACTGTACGACCGGACTTTCTTTTACGGTACAGACATCAATTCTGAAGTACTCGACTTTGCAAAGGACGGCATCTATGACCTGAAGAAGATGAAGCTCTACTCCGAGAACTATTTAAAGACGGGCACTTCACATACATTATCTGATTACTACACGGCAAAATACGACGCTGCATCCATCAGGCATTCTCTCAAAAAAAACATCCTGTTCTCGGCTCATAATCTGGCCTCCGACGGTGTATTTAATGAGTTTCAGGTCATTTCCTGCCGCAATGTGCTCATCTATTTTAACACAGATCTTCAAAAAAAGGTTATAGATCTTTTTTATAATAGTTTAGCTAATTTTGGCTTCCTGTGCCTGGGTTCTAAAGAAACGCTCCGGAGCACTGAGATAGGAAGATTTAAAGTAGTCGACAAGAAAAATAACATCTATCAAAAGACAGCCTAGCTGCACACTAAGAATAATAAACAAAGCAATGGAAAAGATTAACATTTTAATTGTTGATGACAGACCGGAAAACATCATTGCCCTGGAGGCCTTGCTGCAGAGAGACGATGTAAATGTAATCAGTACAACTTTGCCTAATGAGGCACTCCGGTTGTCCTGGGAAATGGATATTTCCATCGCCTTGGTGGATGTTCAAATGCCGGAAATGGACGGCTTTGAATTGGTAGAGATATTAAAAAGCAATCCCCGCACCAAAGATATCCTCATTATTTTCGTAACGGCCATTTCCACCGACACCAAATATGCGGTAAAAGGTCTGAATACAGGGGCCGTAGATTATCTGTACAAACCTCTAAACCCTTTTGTTACCTCTGCAAAGGTTGATTCCTTTATACAGTTTGTACGCACGCAACGTGACATCAAAAAGAAAAATGAGGAACTGCAGGCTTATCAGAAAAAACTGATCCAGGCAAAAGAAGAAGCGGAACAAGGTAAAAGGATTAAGGAAAACTTTCTGGCGAATATGAGTCACGAGATCCGGACACCGATCAATGGCATCATCGGAATTGCAAACTTACTCAACAGTACCCCCCTTACTGAGGAACAAAAAGAAATGGTGGGATTACTGGAAATCTCTTCTAATTCCTTACTTGGGGTGATCAACGATATTCTGGATCTCTCGAAAATAGAGGCTGGCAAGTTCAAGATCAATCGTGCAGAAACAGACCTGATTAAAAATTGCAATTCTGTAATCAACCTCTTGCGGATCCATGCCAAAGAAAAGGACCTTGAACTGTTAACCGAGTATGATGAGCAGATACCGGCGCTGGTGATGGCAGATTCACTCCGCTTGAATCAGATCCTGATGAACCTGATTGCCAATGCTATTAAATTTACCCAGAAAGGTACAG
>NZ_JAELTV010000652.1 GCF_016429005.1 Pedobacter sp. ASV19 | reverse complement strand
CCCCCCCCCCCCCCCCCCCCCCCCCCCCCCCCCCCCCCCCCCCCCCCCCCCTCTTTTAGATGTGTATAAGAGACAGGGGCAAACTTATCCTGAACAGCGATAATGTTTTCCTTGTCCTTTAAGCTGGCATTCACAAAACTACACCTGTAACCATTTAGACGCGTAATATGGGTTTCATCCTCATAACCCAAATTCACATCGGCGATATCTTTGAGATAAACAACTTTCCCTTGTGCAGAATAGACCACTGTATTTTTTACTTCTTCCAGATTAGCAAAGTTTCCACTGGTTTTGATGTTCATTTTACTATTGCCAATACTGATGCTGCCCCCAGGTATATTGACATTCTCGCTTTGTAAAGCAGCTATTACCTGATTTTGGGTCAATTTTTCCTGAGAGATTTTCTGCAGGTTCAATTTCACATTTACCTGCTGCTCAGGAACACCTGCGTAAGCTACCTTTTTTAAAGCCTTTATTTTTTCAAGTCTTTCTTTTAAGTCTTTTGCATATTTTTTCAGTGTAGTATTAGAAGCATTTTCACTCACCAGTGCATACTGGTAGATACTGACATCAGAAGGCGTTTGCTTTTCTATCCGAATATCCGCGATATCAGATGGAAGGCTTCCCCGCAAACTGTTGATCTCTCTCACCACCTCCTGGTATTTGTCATCCGTATTGGAGCTGTATTTGTAAATCACCTGCATTACAGCAAGTCCATCACTAATATTGGTGGTTACATGTTTAATATCGTCCAGTTCATGGATTTTCTTTTCCATTGGATCCACCACCAGTTGCTCCATATCTTTAGGGCTTGTTCCCGGATAAACCACCACCACAGTAAATTGCGGTGCATGTACTTCCGGATCCTCGCTTCTGGGCATAGTAAACAGAGAATACAGTCCAAGTGCAAATACGGCAATAAAGACAATGAGTGTAAACTGATAATTTTTTACTGCGAATTCAGGTAATTTCATCTTGTTGATCTTTAATTATTTAATGATTCTAACCAAAGAGCCTTCTGTAAGATAAGCCGATCCTTCTCTGATCACCTGATCTCCAGAAGTTAAGCCGAAAGAAATAAAGGCCTTATCTCCTTTCAAATAAGCGAGTTTAACGGCTTTCCTTTGTGCCTTTTGATTTACAGCTGTAAAGACATAAGCACTATCGTTTTTCCCTTCTATCAGCGCATCTACCGGAACAGAAAGTAGATCTGTTTTACCAGCAGGATAAATCTTCACTTTGGCAAACAGACCAGAAACCAGCTGAACATTACCTTGCTCCAGCCTAACTTCTACCTGATATAAACCAGAACCACTATCGCTTCCCTGAGCGAGGGTTTTGACCTTTCCGGAAAAGGTTTGAGTGTAGGCATCAAAATGAATTTCTGCTTTCTCATTTCCATTGATCCTGGCCCGGTCTTTATCGGTAATGCCGCATTTAATTACCCAGTCTTTACCCGCAACACTACTTACAAATAACACAGGTGCTCCACCTGCAACTTGTTCCCCCTCATTGGCCAGTTTTTTCAGTACCACCCCATCTGTATTGG
>NZ_JAELTV010000651.1 GCF_016429005.1 Pedobacter sp. ASV19 | reverse complement strand
GTAGGCGGAATGTGACAAGTAGCGGTGAAATGCATAGATATGTCACAGAACACCGATTGCGAAGGCAGCTTACTATGGTGTTATTGACGCTGAGGCACGAAAGCGTGGGGATCAAACAGGATTAGATACCCTGGTAGTCCACGCCCTAAACGATGAATACTCGCTGTTAGCGATATACAGTTAGCGGCTAAGCGAAAGCGTTAAGTATTCCACCTGGGGAGTACGCCCGCAAGGGTGAAACTCAAAGGAATTGACGGGGGCCCGCACAAGCGGAGGAGCATGTGGTTTAATTCGATGATACGCGAGGAACCTTACCCGGGCTTGAAAGTTAGTGAATGATCTAGAGATAGATCAGTGAGCAATCACACGAAACTAGGTGCTGCATGGCTGTCGTCAGCTCGTGCCGTGAGGTGTTGGGTTAAGTCCCGCAACGAGCGCAACCCCTATGTTTAGTTGCCAGCACGTAAAGGTGGGGACTCTAAACAGACTGCCTGTGCAAACAGAGAGGAAGGAGGGGACGACGTCAAGTCATCATGGCCCTTACGTCCGGGGCTACACACGTGCTACAATGGATGGTACAGAGGGCAGCAAGCTGGCAACAGCAAGCAAATCTCAAAAAGCCATTCACAGTTCGGATAGAGGTCTGCAACTCGACCTCTTGAAGTTGGATTCGCTAGTAATCGCGTATCAGCAATGACGCGGTGAATACGTTCCCGGGCCTTGTACACACCGCCCGTCAAGCCATGGAAGTTGGGGGTACCTAAAGTATGTAACCGCAAGGAGCGTCCTAGGGTAAAACCGATAACTGGGGCTAAGTCGTAACAAGGTAGCCGTACCGGAAGGTGCGGCTGGAATACCTCCTTTCTGGAGTAGATTTGACTACTCGCTACGCCAAATGATATAAATGACAAAGCATCTCAAAAAGAAAAAAGAAGAAACAACCCATAGGATAACATCATAAGGTGCGACCTACTGAAGATTGGACAAAAAGAGTAAACAGGCATTGTGAAATGAGAGATCAGTACTCAGTCCTGCAATACATTAAGTCCCGTAGCTCAGTTTGGTTAGAGCACTACACTGATAATGTAGGGGTCAGCAGTTCAAATCTGCTCGGGACTACAGATATATTCTAAGGGGGATTAGCTCAGCTGGCTAGAGCGCCTGCCTTGCACGCAGGAGGTCAACGGTTCGACTCCGTTATTCTCCACCATCACCGGTACTTAAGATAAAAGGTACGTAAATAGGGTACCCTAAAGGGACCCCGGGATAGAACAGTTCTTTGACATATTGGAAGAAGTTAAAAAAGAAGAGCAAACAACAATAGAGACGTTGTTAGCTTGGAGGGAAGACATGAGTAATTATGTCCAACCATAAGAGATAACAACAAATCAAAAAAAGCATTTCCATAGGCGCAAAAGGCTATGGAGAGAAGAAAGTAAGAAAGAGCACACAGGGGATGCCTTGGCTCTCAGAGGCGATGAAGGACGTGATAAGCTGCGATAAGCTTCGGGTATTAGCAAATATGAATTGATCCGAAGATTTCCGAATGGGGAAACCTGGCTAGTTGAAGACTAGTCGTATATATACGCAAACCTGCCGAACTGAAACATCT
>NZ_JAELTV010000650.1 GCF_016429005.1 Pedobacter sp. ASV19 | reverse complement strand
CCCCCCCCCCCCCCCCCCCCCCCCCCCCCCCCCCCCCCCCCCCCCCCCCCTTTTTAGATGTGTATAAGAGACAGCTACGAGATGGAATGGGGAAACGAAGGAATTCTCATTTTGGGAAACGAAGGACAAGGAATTACAACGGAAGTGAAAAAATTTATTCAATTTCCTGTTACAATTCCAAGAGTGGGACTAGCTGAGTCTTTGAATGTTGCGATTTCTGCTGGGATTTTATGCTCAGATATTTCAAGAAATTTTAAGAAATAAATTGCATACTAACTTATAATTGCTATTTTTGCAACCTGAAATTTAACAGGGTCGAGTGGCCGAGTGGCTAGGCAGAGGTCTGCAAAACCTCGTACAGCGGTTCGAATCCGCTCTCGACCTCCAGATTTATTTAAATTAAAAACATAAAGGTTAAAACCATGGCAGTTACAAGATTAAAAAGAAAAGACAGAAAAAATAAAACTACTTCACGCTTAGAAGTAAAACATTTGAAATTGGCTACAAATCTTGAATTAGGAAGCCGTTCAAAACAGTCTACTAAAGATCAATTAGCAATTAACAATGCTGTTATCGCTAAACTTACTGCTCAGGCATAAGTAGATTCTTTAAGTCTTCTAAAGAAACAAAAAAGAGGGTGGATCATATGATCCACCCTCTTTTTTGTTTAAGCCTATTGCTATTGTTTACAATAAGCCTTTACAGATTCTTTTAATGATTCCCGGGCCTTCATAAATAAAACCAGTATAAAGCTGGATCAGAGAAGCCCCTGCTTCCAGTTTTTCTTTGGCATCTTCCGGTGAATGTATCCCCCCCACTCCGATGATCGGAAATGAACCTTTAGATTGCTGTGAAAGGTAACGGATGACCTCAGTAGAGCGGCTCGTTAAAGGCTTACCGCTTAAACCTCCGGTTTCCTTAGTAATCGTTTCAGAAGTATATAAGCCATTTCGGTCAACAGTGGTATTGGTTGCAATAACACCAGCTATTCCGGTTGTCTGTACAATTTCAACTATATCATTCAATTGATCATTGGTCAGATCCGGAGCAATCTTCAATAAGATAGGCCGGCTCACACCATTTTTTGAATTTCGCTCCTGTAAGGTCTTCAGCAAATTGGTTAAAGGTTCTTTTTCCTGAAGTTCCCTTAAACCTGGTGTATTAGGAGAACTCACATTCACCACAAAATAATCCACTACATCAAAAAGACGGTCAAAGCATTTAATATAATCGTTAACTGCCTCTTCATTAGGTGTTGTTTTATTCTTTCCTATATTTCCTCCGATAACAATACTGGAATCTTTTTTCTTTAAAATCCTTAAGCGTTCTGCAAGGGTGTCAACACCTTTATTATTAAAGCCCATCCGGTTAATGATCGCCTGATCTTCTTCCAGACGGAACATTCTTGGCTTATCATTTCCTGGCTGAGGCATAGGAGTTACCGTCCCCACTTCGATAAACCCGAAGCCAAGATTGCTCAAGGCCTGTCTCTTATACACATCT
>NZ_JAELTV010000064.1 GCF_016429005.1 Pedobacter sp. ASV19 | reverse complement strand
ATCTACACCGGCTAACGTTCGTCGGCAGCGTCAGATGTGTATAAGAGACAGTCCATTATATTAACCCTAATTTTTATTCTGCTTATAAAAATGGGCACTTTTGCACAGCAAACGATCGAAATCACGACTAAAAACAATGCACTTATTCTGCAAACTGACCAGGACAATTCTCTATTATCTTGTTATTTAGGGAAAAAACTGGCCAATACCAAGGAGTACGCAGAAATCAATACGCTGGACAAACATAAACCAGGCAGTGACGAACTGTATAATAAGCGGGAGGCTTATATCGCTTCCGGTTCATTGAATTTATTGGAGCCTGCTTTATCTGTAACCCATTATAACGGCGACAAATCTGTGGTATTAACCTATGTTAGCCATCAGGTTAAAAAAATCAGTAATGACCAGACTTTAACCTCTGTTGTTTTAAGAGATGTCCATTATAACCTGGAAGTTGTACTTCACTATATGACCTATGATCAGGAAGATGTTATAGAGCAATGGGCTGAAATTTCGAATCAGGAAAAAGGCAGTATTGTATTGAATAAATATGCTTCGGCAAATGTAACCTTAGCGGGAAAGAAGTTTTTTCTAAAAAGCCACCACAGTGGCTGGGGTAAAGAGATGCAAAGCGAAGAACAAGAGCTCTTGCACGGCATCAGAACTTTGGACAGCAAACTGGGCACCCGTGCCAACCTGCTCCACTCTTCTTCATTTATGGTTTCTTTAAATAAGCCTGCTGATGAGGATGAAGGGGAAGTTATTGCCGGTTCCCTGGAATGGACAGGAAACTTTAAAATAGAATTTGAGACTTTTGATGAATATTATCTGCGCATTACTTCGGGCATCAACAATTTTGCTTCAAACTATACGCTGAAGCCAGGTGAAAAATTCAGCACACCTCGTTTTGTATATACCTATTCTTCACAAGGCAAAGGGCTGGCCAGCCGGAACCTGCAGAACTGGGCCAGAAAATACCAGTTACTGGAAGGTGAGGGACAGCGTTCTACCCTGCTGAACAATTGGGAAACTACTTATTTTGATTTTGACGATGAAAAGTTAAAGGGGCTGATACAAGACACTAAAAAACTGGGTGTTGATGTATTTTTACTGGATGATGGCTGGTTCGGGAACAAATATCCGCGCAATGGTGCCAGTTCAGGTCTGGGAGACTGGCAATACAACAGACAGAAATTAAAAAATGGCATCAGTTCGGTTGGAGAGGAAGCAACCGCGAAGGGTGTAAAATTCGGGATCTGGATGGAACCTGAAATGGTGAACCCAAAAAGTGAACTGTATGAAAAACATCCGGATTGGGTGATCAGAGAGCCTGGGCGCAAAGAATATTATATGCGCAATCAACTGGTTTTGGATTTGACCAATCCTAAAGTTCAGGATTTTATTTACGAAACCGTTGAGGAGATTTTCAAAGAAGTACCTGCTTTATCTTTCATCAAATGGGATTGCAACTCCCTGATATATAATGCACATTCTCCTTTCCTTAAAAACCAGGACCATTTTTATATTGAATATGTGAGAGGGCTAAACAATGTATTGGAACGGATTCGGAAAAAACACCCTGCAACGCCAATGATGTTATGTGCAGGCGGTGGATCGAGGGTAGACTATGCAGCCTTGAAGTATTTTACCGAATTCTGGCCAAGTGACAATACAAATCCTTTTGACCGCATTTTTATTCAATGGGAATATTCGTACTATTTTCCTTCTGTAGCGGTAGATAACCACATCACGGACATGGGTAACCAAGCCTTAAAGTTTAAGACCGATGTAGCCATGATGGGCAAACTAGGCTTTGATGTTAAAGTGAATGAGTTATCCCCGAAAGACCTCTTGTTTGCACAAAATGCGGTCAAAGCTTATGATGGCTTTAAAGATATTATATGGCATGGGGACCAATACCGGTTACAGGATCCATATGAAAACAAAGTGGCCTCAATAGCCTATGTAAGTCCGGCTAAAGATCAGGCTATGGTGTTTAACTACCATATGCAAACCACCTTTAGTACTTTAATAAATTTACCGGTTAAACTAAAAGGATTAGCGCCCAGTCAGAAGTATACCATAGAAGAAATCAATCTTTATCCTGGCTCGGTATCGCCCATTGACAGCACAAAAACCTACTCCGGAGATTTTCTGATGAAAATTGGTTTTAATCCCTTGGTCAATGCAAAAAGAACCAGTGTAGTCTTAAAAGTAACCGCAGTTAAACCCTAAACAGGGAAAGGAAGATAGACATCCAGTCACCTCTCTATCTTCCCCCGGCCAGTTTCCCAATCATTCTGATTGCATCTTCCACCTCTTTGTTCCAGCTCAGACCATAACTCAACCTCATGCAATTGTTATATTGGTTCTGCAAAGTAAACATCCTCCCAGGCGCCAAACTGACTTTGCGTTTAATGGTCTGTTCGTACAAGGCTGCTGTATTGACAGCCTGATCCAGTTCCACCCAAAGCATAAAGCCTCCTTTAGGGCGGCTCACCCTGGTTCCCTCAGGGAAATATTTCATAATGGCATCCATATAATGGAGACTATTGCTATGCAGTACGTTTCGTAAGCCTTTAAGGTAACTCTCATACCTGCCTTTTTCCAGAAAAGTAGCCACAACCTCATGCGTAATTGTCGCATTGGAGATGGAAGTTGCAAATTTTACCCGTCTGATCTGCTCTGCAAATTTACCTGGTGTAACCCAGCCCACCCGGTAGCCAGGCGCCAAAGTTTTAGACAAGGAATTGCACAGCAGTACAAGACCACTCTCATCGTAAGCTTTACAATTACCCGGCCGCTGGCTCCCGAAATACAGATCTCCGTACATGTCATTTTCAATCAGGGGAATCTGATAAAACTCCATCAAACGGACCACTTCCTTTTTATGCTCAGCAGGCATAGTACCGCCCATTGGGTTACTGAAGTTACTGACCAGCAGACACAATTTTATCCGGTGTTTCCGCAATGCATCCTTTAAAGCTTCCATCTCTACCCCACTTTCGGGATGCGTTGGAAGTTCCAGTACATGTAAGCCCAGACTCTTGGCCAGCTGGAGAATTCCAAAATAAACCGGGCTTTCTACTGCAATCGTATCCCCGCGCTGCGTTAAAGCCAGTAAACACAAAGTCATGGCATGATTACAACCGGAGGTGGTCAATACATCATCTTCGGTGAGCTGCCCGCCCCAGATGGAAGAGCGTCGGGCAATTTGCCGCCTCAGCTTTACATTGCCCTGCACATGTTCATAACTGGTTGCTGAATCTGGAAAAGTGTGCAGGGTTTGCACCATCACCTTGTTTAACTTGGCCAATGGCAAAAGCTCAGGAGAAGGACAACCCAGGGAAAGCATCATCGTTCCGGAACTGATCTCGCCGTAGACCTTACTCACCAGATCGGAATTATCCTCCTTGCCGGTTTGCAGAGAAGGCTTAGTCTGGTTGGGTAAGCCAGGGAAGGTTTTTACATAACTTACATAGTAGCCAGATTTGGGCATAGAACGGATTAATCCACGGCTTTCCAATACGTAATAAGCCTGCAATGCGGTACTCATACTCACCTTATGTAAACTGCAAATGCTCCGCACGGAGGGAATTTTATCTCCTCTGACCAGCATTCCTCCAAGAATCTGGCGGCTTAGATCGTCTGCAATCTGTTCATATAAATAGTTCTCTTTGGTGGCCGCAAGCTTCATCTTCCGTTAAACTGTTATGGTTAAAATAAGCAAAACTGTATCTGTACTCTAAAAGATAAATATAAGACATTTGAAGATATTAGATCAGCATAAAAAGAATACCAATGGAAATCGTTTTTGAAACCGCAGTTACAGACCATCATTTTGAACAGATCCTGGACTTACAGAAACAAAATTTATATAGCTCTTTAAGCCCGGAGCAGCAGGTACAGCAAGGCTTTGTATTTGCAGAACACACTATGGACCGGTTAAAAACAATGGCCGCCGAAATCCCACAGGTCATTGCGCTTTGCAATGGAAAAGTGGTGGGCTATAACCTGGCCATGACCAGCGGAATGAAAAATATCTTACCAAGCCTGGTGCCTATGTTTGAAGAGTTTGAGAAAACTGTTTTTAAAGGAAAACTACTGGGTGAATATAAATATATGGTAGGCGGGCAGGTTTGTGTAGCTGCAGCGTTCAGAGGCCAGGGTTTACTGAGCAAACTGTATCAGGAAACGCGCAGGAGGATTCCGGAAAGTTATCAGCTCTGCGTAACCGAAATTTCGGATAGAAATCAGAATTCATTAAAAACCCATCAAAAGATGGGTTTTGAAATTGCAGGGTCCTATCATGATGGACAGGAACCCTGGAATGTGGTGGTTTGGGAATTTTAGATTTTACGGATGGTCAATCTGAAGCTGGATCTTGTCCTGGATAACGTCTCCTGCTTTCAGAGGTCTGTCCATCTTTTCAGCGTGAGGCCTGAAAAACCGTTCAGCGCCCATATTGCTGTAGCCGGCAACAAGGACTTCAATGTTTTGTCCATTCTTCCAGACACGCAGATGCTGAGCACCATCAGACTGGATTCTCAAAGAATCGGCCCCGTCATTCAGGCTGGCTTCTTTTATGTTCATTTTTGTTGACCTGAAATCGTTTGTACCCATTTCGTTTCTATCGGTACTCCAGGAATTGCCTGGCTGATGGGATGGACCGGCCGCCCCTGATACTTCTGCATCAGAAAGCATTTTTGCCTTTCCTGTCAATCGCCCGATATGATCTGCCGGGTAGTAATTCCATTGCCCTTTCCTGGTCCAGTTTAATTCATTATAAGAGGCTGGAAGGTTAAAGACCATACCCCATTGTCTTGGATTAATATCCTTTTTAAGGGTGTATTTATAATCTGCCGTTATTTTACCATTGGCAAAATAATGATAATTAATTACCCCAAAAGCTTCTTCATACTCATCACTGATGCTTACGGTAAGTTCATTTTTCATTTTGCTGACCTTGACTTCTTTAACCACTCTGTTCTTACAAACATCGGTGAAAGGGTCAAATTGCTGATTTTCACCTGTCATCTGGACGCCTCTTCCCTCGCCTGTGAGCGGGAGGATCATTAATTGTCCGTTCGAAAGTATAATCGTTTTGCCCTCTTTTCTGATCTGCTCCAGGTTGCCGTTTTTCAAATTTAATCTGATGTCCAGTCCTTTGTTTTTACTGATTAGCCTATCCTGTTCCTGCTGGTAAGTCCAGGACTGAGGGTCTTCTTTTTTCTCGGCAACCGTCACTACTGCAGGAACAACATCAAACTGGTAGACATCGATCATTACGTTCCGGGCATCGAAGACTTTGATCATCAGCGGATCAACCGGCGATGGCCTGTTGTTTAAGGCTAAACTGAGTTTAGAACTTGCTCCTGGCTTTACATCTGCCACAATATTTCCTTTTTCCTGACCAATGCTCCATTCTATTCTGCACTCGTTAAGATTGCTGAACAGCTGCCTGTTTTCTACCAAAAACTCTACTTTTCCTTCATTCCAATTGCCCGCAAGTTTGATTTTTATCGGAGAATAGATTTTTTTCATGTGCCAGTATTCTGGCTTTTCTCTTCTCCATCCATCTACCGGACCCCAGGTACCATATCCAACGGTTTTACCATTTGGAAGGAAGAAACTGTCATCTATTCCTGCCCAGATGGCGCCACCCAATACCGCATCTGTTTTCTGCATTTTTTCCCACATGGCTTCAAAACCTATACCCCAGGCATCACGTACTCCAGGATCTGTAACCAGTTCCAATCTGTTATAGGCATTCAGGTGCACATATTCATCAAATACAATTGGCCGTTTAGAGTTCCGGTATTGCTCTGGCCCTCCCGGACCGGGATAATGATGATTGCCAATTTCCAGCTCTCCGTCGTCACCATCAGGGCCGTACTGGCTGAAATTTCTCGGTCTTGTCGGATCAAACAGCTTGACCAGTTCACCTGTCTTTTTAAAATATTCCTTGTACTTTAAGGATTCATTGCCCAAAGACCAGATGAGCACAGACGGACTGGAGCGAAAGAAACTTACCATGTCCATGGTCTGGTTCACCAGCAGCTGATCCGCAAGCTCTATTGGAACTGTTGTATTTTCTGCCCAGCAAAAGGGGGCTTCCACTTCAAGGAACATGCCTAATTTATCACAGGCCGCTACCAGTTCTTCAGGAGGAGGGTAATGGGAGGTGCGGATATAATTTACATTCCCTTCTCTGAAAATCTTCACGTCCTTTTCCCATTGGTTATCGTTTACAGATCTGCCGCGCAATGGCATAGTCTCATGGTGACATACGCCCCTGAGTTTTACAGGGATGTTGTTCACTAAAACGCGGTTGCCTTTTACATCAATCTGACGAAATCCAATTCGTTTGTCGACTTGTGATTTCACCTGATTTCCTTCCTTAAGGCTTAATCTTAACGTATACAAGAAGGGATGTTCAGGATCCCATTTCTGAGGTTTAAGCACATCAAAGCTCAAGGTTTGAGCAAGCAGTTTTCCAGATTCGAGTCCTCTTTCTATGGCGACAGACTTATCTGCAATCTTTTCTCCTTTTTCGCCCGGGCTAAAAAGTTCTGCCTGCAAAGTTAAACCACCGGATTTACTGCTTTTTTCGTTAGCAACCACGATATCGGTTGTCAGTACTGCGTTTTCAAATTTGGCATCAAAACTGGTTTTTACATCCGCGTAAGCCAGGTTCACATCTTCCAGTGCCACCAGGTATACTTTCCTGGAAATACCGCCCAGAGCATGAACAGCATATTGGGAAGCACTGGCCAGTGAATCTGCCTTACTGTCTGATTTTACTTTAACGAGCAGTTCGTTACTTCCTGACCATTTCACAAAGGCAGTGATGTCGATCTCAAAGGGGGTAAACCCACCCAGATGCGTTCCTGTCTTTTGACCATTTACCCAGATCTCGGCATCACTGTATACGCCATCAAAACGGAGCTTTACACGTTTATTTTTCCAGCTTGAAGGGATATCTATTTTTTTTAAATATCCGGCAGCTTTACCCTTTTCCACTTCAAAGCCTTGCATAACCCATTCTCCGGGAACCTGGATAGGTTTCTTACAAGCTTCCCGCTCTATATTCTCTGAGAACAGCCATTGGCCATTTAAAGGAATCTTTAAGGAAGTACTCGCCGGAACGGGAGACAAGCGTGCGATCCCGATGCTTTTATTAGCCGATAGTGGAAAGGTGATTTTTTGAATTTGAGCGCTTGCAGTGTTGACAACGAAGGCAAGCCAGATCAAACAGAGTTTATATAATATCTTCATTTTTGAATTAATAAAACAACAGATTAAAGATGACAGTGATGACCAGCACAATGATGCCCAGATAAAGCGGGTTCTTATACCAGATTTTATTTAAATCCTTCTGCTTTGGTGTGAGACTATAGACCAATCCGATGAGCTCCTCTTCTTTCCGGGGCTTTGTTTTCAGACTCACCAGAACTGTAATCAGGAAGCAGACCAAAAACGCGAAGGAAGCGATGGC
Organism: Pedobacter sp. ASV19; assembly: GCF_016429005.1. Taxonomy (GTDB): domain Bacteria; phylum Bacteroidota; class Bacteroidia; order Sphingobacteriales; family Sphingobacteriaceae; genus Pedobacter. The sequence continues at coordinate 14,902 of NZ_JAELTV010000064.1, read as the reverse complement.
AAAGGCTTGTCCAGTTGCAGAGTAAAAGCTATATTCAGGAGCTAACCACCCTCCTTTGCCCTCTGCAACTGAAAAGCCATGTATACAAGCCGCAGAAAGTGTTCCTGCAATTAAACCCCAAAATGCACCATGTCCTGTAGTTCTTTTCCAGAACATGCCTAAAAAGAAAGTGGCAAATAAAGGGGCATTTACAAAACTAAACACCAGTTGCAACAGGTCCATGATGCTGTTAAAGCCCCGGGCAACATAGGCTGTGGCGATAGAAGCCAGAATGCCAAATATTGTAGCGGCTTTGGCTACATATAAGTAATGCTGGTCAGACGCATTCTTTTTGATATGGGTTTGATAAATATCATAGGTCCATACGGTATTAAAAGCGGTTACATTTCCGGCCATGCCACTCATAAAAGAAGCGATAAGGGCTGTAATGCCCAAACCCAGCAATCCGCTCGGATATAATTTCTGGAGCAATAAAGGCAATACCATATTGTAATCCTTATACCCGCTCGCATTTACAGGAAGGTCGAAACCTTTATACTGTGCCTGCAGGGCCAGCAAAAGGATACCTGGTAAAATGACGATGGCAGGCATCAGGATTTTAGGAAAAGCCGCTAAAACAGGGGTACGTTGTGCTTCATTCAGGTTTCGGCTGGCCATAGCCCGCTGGACCACCAAAAAATCAGTACACCAATAGCCAAATGCCAGAACAAAGCCCAGCCCAAAGACCATACTGAAGGCATCTACACCCATAGGGTTATGTGCCGGACTGTCCAGCCCTTTCCAAACATGCAGTTTGGCATCGTCAACATGTTTGACAATCCCGGACCATCCCCCCGCCTTTTCCAAACCGATGTACACCAGGGGTGCTATCCCCAGGATGATCAGGAAGAATTGTACCACTTCATTGTAGATGGCTCCGGTAAGACCACCTGAAAAGGTATAGATCAATACGATTCCGGCCGCCAGCAAAATTGACATATCAAAATCCCAGCCCAATATGGTTTGCATCAGCATAGCCAGCGCATATAAAGAGACACCTGATGAAAAAACTGTCATACCGGCGAAGGTTAAGGCATTAAATGTGCGTGTTTTCTCATCAAAACGAAGTTTTAGATATTCGGGAACACTCCGGGCCTTGCTTCCATAATAAAAAGGCATCATGTATACCCCTAAAAAGATCATTGCCAGTGCAGCGCCCAGCCAATAGAAATGTAAGGTATATAAACCATATTTGGCGCCGTTCGCGGCCATCCCCAGTACTTCCTGTGCGCCGAGATTGGCAGAGATAAAGGCAAGACAGGTAATCCACAATGGAATATTATGTCCACTGAGCAAGAAGTCTTTACCTGTTGTGACCCGTTTCCGTAACCACAGGCCTATGCCCATGACAAACAAGAAATAAATCGCAATAATTGTGTAGTCAATGATCTCTAGTTTCATTCATCAAGATTTAATATTTGGTTTTATGGTTTTGGCTGATATGGATGTGGTGGAAGACCGCAAACGCCAACATCAACGATAAAAAGTGATCCGCTATCTGGAAACCGCATCAGCTCTTGTTCAGAAAGGCCTTTACTTGCGGTAGTGATGAACAATTGCTGCATATTTTTTCCTCCCAGGGCGCAGGAGGTGACCAGCGGTACTCCAACATTTACCTTTCCTGTCATTGCCCCTGTTGCAGGATCATAACGGTTTACGCATCCTCCTCCCCACATGGCAACCCAGAGCATTCCTTCTTCATCTATACACATTCCATCTGGTATGACATCTGTATCCGTTGTTCTGACCACGATGCGTTCATTAGAAATAAGACCATTTTTCAAGTCAAAATCGTAAGCTCTGATGTTGTATTCAAATGAGTCAATATAGTACATGGTTTGATGGTCCCTGGTCCAGCAAAGTCCATTAGAAACACTTGTTTGACCGATGACTTTTTTCAAATTGCCATCAAAGCAATATAATGCGCCCTGATGTAAGCGGGCATTTACATCCATGGTACCGACCCATAATCGTCCGGCCGGGTCGCATTTCCCATCATTGCTCCGGTTGGTTGTGATCTCTTGTTCTATTGTGGTGAGTTCTTTGAACTCTCCGTTTTTAAAATTGAGCAATCCCAGTGAACCTTGTAGGGCCACCAGCAGCGTATCAGCTGAAACCGGTACTACCGTGCCTACCTTTTTACCAGTATTGACTTCCTCAATACGCGGGGTCTGCGGATCGATAGCACCGACTTTCTCCCCATCAATATCCACATATAAAAACTTAGCCCAGTCCGGATGCCATATTGCGGCTTCTCCGAGGATTAACTTTGTCTGAACCAGTAATTCAGCGTTCCATATCTTCATCTTTTATCTGAATATCTAGTTTAAAAACCATCCTGCATTAATGCGCTTCTTCCTCCATCTATTAAATAAGTGGTGCCGGAAGCGAATGCGGCATATTCACTGGCCAGAAAAACACACCAGCCGCCAAGTTCCTCTGTTGTTCCAAGCCGTTTTACCGGGTGCAGGTCAATAGTTCTTTGTCTTTCCTGGTCTGGATGCTCAAAAGAGTTAAACCAGCTTTGATTACCGGGCGTTTCAATAAAGCCAGGAGCAATTCCCACAGTACGTATGGCAGGCCCCCATTCAATGGCCAGACTTCTCACCAAACCTGTTAAGGCTGTTTTGGCCACGTTATAGGGAAAACAACCCGGTATGCTTGCCAAAGCATGATTGGAACTCATCAGGATAATTACGCCTTGATGCCGTTCAAGATAGGGTTTGCATAATTTAGCCAGTCTCCAGTGGGCAGCAAGATTCAGGTCCATATTCTCCTGCCAGTCGTTTTCATCACATCCCGCAGCGCCTTTAAAAATATTTTTTCCTGCATTGGAAACCAGAAGATCTATTCTTCCGCCGGTCTTTTCTGCAACTGCCGCAACCAGCGCTTCCGGGGCTGATGGATGGCTGAGATCTGCTTGCTGGTAAAATACCCCGGCACCTTCAGCTTCTACCGCAGCGATAAAAGCTTGAGCACCCTGACTATGTAGCTCAGCTTCAGCACAGCCTGCAATCATACAGCCTGCTTTGGCCAGCATTTTTGCCACACCTAAACCTATACCCGAGGTTACTCCTGTAACTAAGGCTACTTTCCCTTTTAGATCAATTTGAAAAGACATATTTCTTCATTCAATTTAAATGCACACCGGATACTTATTTTCCTATGGCTAGACATAAAATCCAGGTCTTGGCTCCAGAATACCTGGATGTTTTTCCATTTCCTCTTCCACCAAATCGACACCCAAACCCGGACGGTCACTTAATTGCAGGTGCCCATCTTTGATCATGTCTTTAATAGGATGGGTAATCACCGTATCACGCCATGCCACATCGTTGATCATAAATTCCTGCCTGAAGAAATTAGGTACAGAAGCACAGACCTGGGCACTGGCCAAAGTAGACAGTGGTCCGTTGGGGTTGTGGGGAGCGAGCAAAACGTTATAGGCTTCCATCATCGTGGCCATTCGCTTCATTTCAGAAGGGCCGCCACAACGGGTGATGTCTGGCATCATAATGTCGCAGATGTGTTTCTCCAGTAAATCGCGGATGCCGTGACGGGTATAGTGGCGTTCACCTACACAGATGGAAACATTTGAGGGAATCCGATCTCTCATGGCTTTCAGGGTATTGGCATTTTCCGGCCCGGCAGGTTCTTCATACCAGGTGATGTTCAATTCAGAAAGTCGTTGCGCCATCGTAACCGCTACGCGATAATTTAACATGGCGTGGGTTTCGATCATGACATCAAATTCTGGCCCCACGGCGTCACGTACCGCTTTACTTACGTTAAATGCGAGATCTTGCTGAGCAGCTGTAAGCTGCAGATTGGAGGATAGATCTTCGCCATACAAATAATTGGTATGTGCAAACGGATCGAATTTTAAGCCAGTAAAACCAGCTTCTTTAACCTTTTTTGCCTGGGTCGCATAGTCGGATTCATTATGCCCGCCACCAGTAAACCAATAGTTGGCATAAAGCAAGATATTTTTTCTAAAAGCCCCGCCTAGAAGTTCGTAACAAGGTACGCCCAATACTTTTGCCTTTAAATCAAGCAGCGCCATGTCTATACCACTAATGGCACACATACTGGCTCCAAATGGTCCTATCCAGTTTAAATCCCGGTATAGTTTAGTCCATATGAAATCTGTTTTCATGGGATCCAAGCCAATGATACGCTGGCCAACATGTTTGGCTGCTTCAAAAACAATAGGACTTCCTGGCCAGTTTGTGGCTTCTCCAACACCGGTATGCCCTGTATCAGTATATATTTTTAATAAAGTCCAGTTGTATTTTACGCCCTCAACCAGCCATACTTTTACATCTGTAATTTTCATCTGTTTTTAATTTGTTTTTTAATTGTGATGAAGCGATCAGATATTCATCCCACTATGTGGTTTGAAAAATCATGATGGTTTCATCTGTTTTTTTTATTTAATTTTTAAGATCAGTATCCCACCAGGTTCTCCACTCAATTTCAGGAACCCATCTGGTTCGTTTTTTACCATAAAACCCTTATTTGAAACTATAGTATAGGTTTTGAATGGCAATTTTAAGCTTGTTGTATTTCTCTTTTCTGAAATAATTTTCACTTCAGCAATCTTTCCGTCGACTTTATTTGCACTGATGAGAAAGGCACCCTCAGCTCTTAAATTTTCAAAAGATAGATTTTTCCAATCTTCAGGAACTGCAGGCATGATGTCTATAAAGCCAGCATAGCTTTGCAGCAACATTTCCTGTAAGCCTGCTGCGAAGGCAAAATTTCCTTCCAGGGTAAAAGGACGGTAGTGAAATTTGGACAAACCCGATTTGGTCTGGTCTCCGTTTAAATGAAAACTGTTAATGGAGCAAAAAGCACGCGCAAAGATCTGTAAATCTTTTGCGGCTCCGCTCCCATCTTTTGCCCTTGCCTTCATATTCGCCAGCCAGGCATAGGAATAGCCACACCAATAATCGGGGCCTATGCTATCCAGTAAACCAATTGAATTTTTAATAATAGATTGTGCTCTTGGTCCGTCTTCCCATTTAATTAAACCCAATGGATGAATGGCCATCATATGTGAAAAATGACGGTGAGACTGGTTATAAGCCATTGTTGGTGAAAACATCAGCTCGTCTTTTGCCGTGAGGGCATAGTCATCAAACTCTGCAAATATCTTAGCCCAATGTGCAGCTTCTTTTTTCAGGCCCAGTTCGCCTGCCAGTTCGGCTGCTATTTTGAAAGTGGATTTCATTAAGGCCAGGTCATAGTTTGTATTTTGCAGAAACCAGGCACTTAAATCATTATCATTAATTTCCGGGCTAGAGCTGATTTTCAATTTGCGATGACCTTTATCATCTTTCACGCTTATGTTTTCCAAAAATACAGCAGTTTGCTGCAGCCATGGATAGGCTTTATTTTTAAGGAATGTTCTATCCATACTATACCTCCACTGCAGGTAGTAATGTTGTGCCAGCCAGGAGGACACGGTTGGCGATAGTGCATACTGGATCCAGCCCCCCATTTCGGTGCCATCCAATGTGGTAACGCCAGGAGCTGCAAGGCCATTACTGTTAAAGTATAGTTTTGTATACCGTTTATAATTGGCTTTATTCTGCTCCAGGTGATTGATATAGCCCATGGCCAGATCAAGGTGGTTGCCGCTGTAGGCGGGCCAGTAACTGAGTTGTGTATTTAAGTCGTGGTGAAAGTCTCCTTTCCAGGGAGGTAAGCGTCCATTATCTGCAGTCCATACCCCTTGCAGAGAAATTGGTGGAGCATCTGGCCTGGCTAGTGAGCCAAATTTGTACTGTTCCAGGTACCACTGTTTCTCCAGTAAACCATCTGGTACATGCAGTGCTGATTTACCCCAGAAATCTGCCCACCAGGTGGTATGTCTACTGAGGTCGGTATCAAAACTCCCCGGCACAGTTTGCTGAACAATTTCAATGGCTTTCTTTACTGGCTTCTGCTCCGGATATTGAGAAGAAATGCTCCAGACACCCTCTATGGTTGTTTTGTTTATCTTTTTCCATTGTACAGCGATATCATAACTAAAGCCATTCCATCCTTCCTGATGGTAGTTTATGCTGTTTCCATTGCGTTTTATAGTGCCTTGCTGGTAGCCCAGTCTGGAAAGATCATCGCCTCCAACAGGATCACCCGATATCTTTACTTGCCCCTGGTATTTGGGCGCGATGAGCTGGGGGTTGAATTCTCCCTGCAGATTTTGAAATTTAAACCAGCCTACAGGTTTGTTGGCGGCGACAAAGGTTTCCATTTTGGTTCCATTGGCCCAGATCACCTCGCATAATGCATTTTTCAGGGATAAATGTACTGAAGTAACAGCGCCCCAGTCTTTAGTGTTTAATTCTAAGGCACCGCCTGGAATTTTGGAAGGTGCCGGCTCCTGATCATAAGGCCCATCCAGTAATTGCTGTACTGGCTTGTAGTCCTTTTTGTTTACCTGATCTATGACCCATTGGTAACTAAATTCTTTGCGGTGCAAACCTTTCATTGGCCGCATATCCCAAAGGTCGGCCCGGTCTAAAGAAAATCTTAAATGATCTGCTTTTTGCCAGACTAAAGCGCCCAGTATTCCATTACCCAATGGAACTGCTTCATCCCACTGGGTGGCCAGTTTATTAAAATACAGGTCGTGCTGGTCTGATTGTGCAAATACACTGTTATACAAGACAATAAATGTGGCAACTGCAATGATCCTTTTCATAGAAAATTATTTTATAACAAGTGTCAATTTACCTTTTAAAGTATTGTCTTTTATCTTAATTCTTCCGTTTGTATGAGGAGAGCCGTAAAATGGTTCAGACCCATTGTTGCAGTAGTCTGCGATCAGCCAGTTTATATTTCCGTCCTGTAACCAGCTTCTGGAGGCCTGTGTTCCATCAGAAAGCACGGTGATACCGTCTCCATCAGGATTTTTAAGGGAAGCGTTTTTTATGTATCGCTTAGTGGAACGAAAATCATTACTGCCTAAATCATTTGCATCATCTTTCCAATCTCCTTTTTGGACAACACCCCATTCTTCTACCGCATTCATGGGTTTTGCATTAAGCATTGCGGTTCCTTCCGGCCTTGCAATATCATTCGCCGGGTAGACAGTAAATTCTGCTTTACGTTTCCAGTTCAGCTCCTCAAATGATTTGGGAAGTTGCAGCATGAGCCCATACTGATAGGGTGATACATCGGCTTTGGTATATTGAACCTCATATTCAGTGATCAGTTTTCCGTCATTGGTGAATAAATAGCTTTGCTTGCCTTTGCAGTCAAGGTAGGAAACTTTCATGGAGAACTTTAAGCCTGAATCCGTTTTTTGTACGATGAGGTCATTGGCAAATAAAGTATAGCCCGGATAGTTTTTGAGCGGATAAATGTTGTTCTGATAGGTTTCTCCCGCTACGTTTGGTTTCCCGCCATCCTCTTCATTCATAGGGACCATGCTAAACACTGGCCCTTGTTTCAATATTTCTGTATCTCCTTTTCGTACGGAGATAATGACGCCGGTATTTTTACTAATGGTGTAGGCTATATTTCCCTGCATCACGACGTATGTAGCCTCGTTCTCGGTATAGGATAGGGCTAAATTCTGGCCAGCTGGAATGGCTTCCTCTGCACCTGTTTCGTATTTTTCTTCCTCAGCAACAAAGCCCCTCGGGTCTTTAAAACTAATTTCCAGCGTTTTCACCTGATCGGCAGGTATTTTAATGGTACCGCTGCTGCGTGGGGCAATTCCGCTTTTAACTGTTCGGGAAACTCCATTTATGATGGCGGTGATATTGATTTCATTTAACGAGCTAAAGTCATATCTGTTCTCTACGTTCAATTCAATATATTTTTTACCTGCTGAGGGCCAGTTGATGTGCTTTACTTTTATGGGTGAATAGGCTTTTTTCATTCCAAAATACTCTGGTTTTGGTCTGCGCCATCCATCAATCGGTCCCCATGGGCCATAACCTATAATCCGGCCGTCGGGCATGTGAAAGGTATCGTCAATGCCGCTCCAGATGGCACCACCCAGGCATCCTTTATGATAATACATCGAATCATACATCATTTCCAGGGGTTTGCCGTAACTGCTGCGTACGCCCGGATCGGTCAGTAATTCCCTGCGGTTGTAACAGGAAACATGTGCGTACTCCCCAAAGAGGACTGGCCGTTTCATGGTGTCGCATGCTGCTGGTCCGCTGATACCGGGATAGTGGTATACTGCTATATCAGCGGTGCTGTGTGCGTTGTTAAAACCACCCCAGCATTGATCGTGGAAGGTGGTTGGACGCGAAGGGTCAAGTTTTTTTACCACCGCCAGTACCTTTTCCCACAAGGGGCTCCATACAGATTCGTTACCCAGCGACCAGATCACCACAGAAGGATGATTGCGGCCCGCCAGTACATTTTCCACATCTGCATTCACCATATAGGGTAAGAACCTTTCGTCTTTGTAATTCCATTTTTTCCAGATGGGCGATGCGCCATGGTTTATCCAGCAAAGGGAGGCTTCACTTTCAACAAACAACCCTAAGCTATCCGCTGCATTTAAAAATTCTTCGGATGGTGGATAATGTGAGGTACGGATATAGTTGCAATTTGCGTCACGGAACAGTTTGGCATCCATAAGGTCCAGTTCCGGACTGATACTTCTGCCGGTAAGGGGATGTATGGAATGACGGTTTACACCCCGCAGTTTTACCGCCTTTCCATTAACCAATAATTGATTTCCTTTAACTTCAACCTGCCTGAAGCCAAGAGCTTGGTTTATGGTTTGCACCGCTTTGCCATTAACCAGCAACGTGCTTTTTAAATGATAAAGATTGGGGTGCTCCGGATCCCATTGTTTTGGTTGTTTTACGGCTATAGTGGTTTCAACTCCGGTAGTCGTATTGGGACCTGACGGTCTGGAAACCGGAGATAATTTTTGGAAAACGACTTGACCGGAAGCATCTGATAAAACATACTGAAACTGAGCCGATGCGGACAGAGCGGACTCATTGGCGATTCCTGATTGTATTTTTACTACGGCGTTTTTAAACTGTTGGTCAAATGTTGTGGTGGCCACGGTTGAAGCGATATTGATTTGCGGCAAAGTAAATAGTGTTACTTTGCGCAACAGACCGCCAACCGTGTGTACTGCATATTGCGAAGTACAGGCCAAACGGTCGCTCATGGTTAATGCCTGTACTTCTACTTCTAATAGATTTTGACTGGCATGAACTGCCTTCGTAATGTCTACTTCAAAGGGTACAAAACTTCCTTCATGTTCACCTACTTTTATATGGTTAACCTTTATTAATGCATGAGAACTTACACCATCGAAACGTATTTTTATTCTTTGGTCTTTCCAGTCTGCCGGGATATCAAGCTTTAGGCTATACACAGCCGTTTCACCTTCTTTAACGGTAAAACCTTGCATTTCCCATTCGCCAGGCACAGTAATGCTGTGCCTGGCCTGACTTCCTGAAACCTGGAAATCCCATTTACCATGTAGTAAAATATGTGTCTGCTGTGTGTTTGAAACCTTGGCAGGAATGGGCGAAATTCTTGGAATGTCAAATCCATTAATCTGGCCCTGGCCAAAGGAATGACCAGCGTGAACTAATAATAGAAGCAGCAGGCAAAATCTAAATAGCGATGCGGTTTTAACCATCCTGATCGTTTTGTTTATAAATGATAAATTTAGTTTTATAATCCCAATTACATGATTCCATAGATCTCAAATGCCTCTTTTGCTGCCATACCTTCTTTGATCTTTTGAAAGACAACTTTTTCTCCTCTTGCTTTTTCAAAAGCGAGCCTGAATACCTCTTCTGAAGCCTCTTTTGGCACAATGCATACACCATCTCTGTCGCCAATCACATAATCACCTGAGTTGATGACAACGCCATTCATTTCTATAGGGGTTCTGAAATCGATCACTTTACCTCTTGGCGCCTGATCTTTTGCATAACTACCATAAGAAAAAGTTGGGAAATTCATTTCCAATATTCCATTTGTATCTCTGGAATAGCCATTGACCACTGCTCCGACGGCGCCCAGCTGGGTTGCTCTTACACTCATCAGTTCTCCCCATAAGGCATAAGAAGGCGATGCTCCGGTACAGATATAGACTTCATTTCTTTTCAAATCATCCAAAGCTTCCAGCATTAAACCAAAAGGTTTTCGCAGAACAGGATTGTGGCCAGCTTCTGAACACTCTATAACGTCGGCTTCCAGCACAGGCATTGCTCTTCCAACAATGGTCATATCTGCGCGCAATGGTTGTATTTGAGGAGGCAAAAACTGGTTCAGCAGGCCAAGTTTATCCATGATATCACCTATAACGGCAGTAAACAGCTCTTTCTTTACTAAAGCAATCAGTTCATCTTCATTTGTAATTTTTCCCATAGATCGTGATGGTGTATTTATATTTAATTTTGTGTGTTTATTTAATAACCTTTTGCTGCTTGTGGAGCTTTTAAATTTGTATTTCTGTCTAAAGCGGATTGCGGATAAGGCATTAACATAAATTTAGGCTGCCAATTCCGCTCCTGAACGATGACGTTGGCGATATCTTTGGCCGTTTTCATGACACTGGCTGCAATGTTCCAACGTCTGATATCAAAAAACCGCTGTCCTTCACCTGCCAGTTCAATTCTGCGCTCATTACGGATAACTTCTCTAAGTTTGTCTTTAGTATTGTTAATGGTTCGGTTGATTGGTGGCATGCCTGCACGGTCCCTTATATCGTCTAAGGCAGCAAAAACAGTTGCATCCGGCCCACTTACCTCGTTTTTAGCTTCAGCATATGCTAGTAGTATTTCTGCATATCTGATGATGCTGTAATCCTGTGGGGCGTCAAATTCTAAACCACTTGCCAATGAAGCTGGATCCAGGTATTTTTTAAAATTGTAACCGGTTGAACTTTCACTGCCTGCCACACCAGCCCAGGTAAATACATAGCCATCTTTGTATTCGTTCCAGGTTGCTCCAGGAAACAATATACTTGCGTACAGACGGGTATCCCGGTTTTTAAATTCATTAATGTAATTCGCTGAAGGTGTTTTTTTAATGTTAAAATCGGTTGCCCTTTGTTCTGGTGTTGGTGGTGTAAATGCTGTACCGTCACTCTTCCAGTAGGCATCAACCAAACCTTGAATAGGTGTAATTGAACTCCAGCCTCCCATATTTGCAGTAGCAAATAAAATCCTCAGTCCGTTGCCAAAAGGGGCATAACTTTGGTTTTCCTGAATATTCTGTGATACAAGGATGGCTTCTTTATTACCGTCATTGGCTGCCCAAAATTGTTGTTGATAACTGGCCAGGCCTTTATAGAATTTTTGCTTGGCAGCATCATCCGCAAAAGTTACTAATGTACTATAATCATCCTTGGTATCGTTAGCAGTTAATGCTGTTTTTCTGAAGAGCTGATAACCGGCTGCCATTACTTTTTGGGCGCTGGCCACTGCGTCGTCATATTTGCCATATTCTAATTGAATACGGGTTAATATCGCCCAGGCAGCACCGTTGGTAATACGGCCGGTTTGGTTTGGAGCACCACCGGCATAACTGGCCGGTAGATCTGCCTCAACCGCTTTAATTTCATCAATTGCAAATTGGATTACCTCAGTAGCAGGTGATGGTGCTATAGCGGTTTCCTGAGGATCTGTGTAGGACTTTTTTAACAAGGGCACAGGTCCAAAATAATGCGCCAGTTCGTAATAGGTAAAAGCCCTTAAAACCCTGGCTTCGGCAGTAAAGCGTTTCCTTAAGGTTTCATCCATAGTGGCCTTCCCTATATTATCTAAAAAGTAGTTATAACGGCGTATAAAAACATAGCGGCTGTTATATCCGGCATCTAAGGTGGCGTCTATACTGCCGGCAGATACCAGCGTGGCATTATTTTCCCAGGGATATTGGCAATAGGCATTGTCGGCGGCGCCGTCATCATATGCATAATTAAAGGCATTGGCTAAATATCCGTAACAACCATTTAGCGCCAGCTGTACATCATTTTGCGTTTTCCAGAAAGTACCCGCTGATAGTTTATCCTGCGGCACAAAATCTACCGATTTTTTACAACCGCCTAAAATGATAAAGGCGAGAAGCGACGTATATATAAATTTTTTCATAACCTTATAATGTTAAATTCAGACCAACAGAAAATGTTTTTAGAGAGGGATAAGCCGACCTTTGTGAAGGTGCTTCCGGGTCAAAGTCTTTTAATCTTTTATCCCCACGGATGGTAAAAGGGTTATTGCTTGATGCGTAAACTCTTAAACCTTTAATTTTTGCCCTGTCCAATATACTTTTAGGAATGGTATAACCTAGAGTAATCGCTTTTACCCTAAAGTATGAAGCATCGAACAGCCAAAAGCTGGACATGCCAAAATTTTGGGTATCGTTGGTTACTCTTGGATAGGCCGCATTTGGATTTGGATTATCGACAGTCCATCTACCCAATACATAGTTTTTAACACCCGCGCCGTTAAAAAATGCCTGCGAAGCTTCTTCCTCTAAATAAACTTTCACATTACTTACCCCTTGGGTTAATACGCTTAAATCGAAACCTTTATAATTGGCAGACAGGTTGAATCCGTAAGTAAAATAAGGTACATCATTACCATTAATGATTCTGTCATTGCCGTCTATTATACCATTACCATCCTGATCTTTGTATCTGATATCACCAGGTTTTGGGTTATTGGCTTGTTTAGCATGGCTATCAATATCGGCCTGATTAACAAATAAACCTTCGGCTTGCCACATATAGAATGAACCGACCGGTTCGCCAATGCGGTTAATGTAGTAACCATCTGGGGCTGTTTGGTTAGCTCCCCCCAAATCGGTTACTTTATTCCATATTTTACTCACATTACCACCTACTGAATAGTTAAAATCGTTTATTTTTCCGTTGTAGTTTAAGGAGAGTTCAAATCCGTTGTTTTTAACTGCGCCTAAATTTACAGATGGTGATTCTCCAGCTTTCAAACCTGCTTCTTGTGGATTATTTGGATCTTCCAATAAAATATCTTTGGTAATGCGGCTAAATACATCTAATTGCAAAGTAAGCGATTTAAATAAGGTTGCATCTAAACCCGCATTGTAAGTGGTGAGTTTTTCCCAGCTTAATAATGGATTGGCTAATTTACCGGGAGTTACACCATCTTGTTTCGATTGATCTAAAATTACGGTAGTGCCCGTATTTAAGCCGTCGTAAAAATCATAATCACCTACGTTGTTGATGTTACCTAATTTACCGGCTGATAAGCGTAATTTTAATTCGTTAACCGCAGTAAAATCTTTCATAAAATGTTCTTGCGATATCCGCCAGGCTACCGATGCAGATGGATACCATGCTGCACGATGGCCAGGTGCAAATTTAGAGGAGGCATCGTTCCTGGCACTTGCTTCAAACAAATATTTGTCTGCATAAGCATAATTTAAACGGGCAAAAACAGATTCCAGTGCACTTTCGCCAACACCGGCTACATTATCACCTAAATCGCTAAATGCTGTTGTATATGCTGGAAGGGTAGAACCGGCATTAATCGCATTTAAATCGTTATTTGGAAAACCCTTACGCACCACCCTTATGGTTCTCTTTTGTGCTTTTTCGTAAGAAGCACCAGCCAAAACCTTAAAGTAATTCTTATCTATATTTTTTTCGTAACTGGCTGTTGCCTGAGACAGTAAATTTGAAGTACTTTGCCAGGCTTCTGTTAACTGATTGGTTGTTACAGCTGTACTACCTAAAGGTTTGTGGGTGATAAATCCTGTAACAGGGTCTATTGTATTGATAAAAGAACTGTTGAAATAATTGTAGGCATTATAAGAAAACAAACCGGATATATCCAAACCTTTAACTGGTGTATAGGTGCCATTTAAAGTACCGATAAAACGATTGGTGTTATAATTGGTTCTGCCACCGTCTTGTAATAAACGTAGTGGGTTTTGTCCGGCTATGGTTGCATTTTCTTTGCCGGCAGTTACGCTGCCCCAGTCACCATTACTTTGTTTGGCTACGGATAATGGGATAGATCTTCCGATACCGGTAAAACCTATTTCTAAATTATCGTTGCTATAGCCATCTCTGATAAAGGACAGGTTACTCCCGATTTTAAATTTATCGCTGATTTGGGTTTCGGTATTGGACCTTAAGGAGTAGCGTTTCAAATCTTTGCCTGGAATCAGAGAATTTTGGTCAAAAAATGCACCACTTAAGTAATATTTCGTTTTTTCGCCTCCTGACACACTTACCTGATGTTCCATCATGGGTGCACTTTTGCGTAAAATTAGCGAGTACCAATCGGTATTGGGATAAAGATCCGGATTAGACTGGCTTTTTATCGCGTCTAAGGTTTGCGCATCATAAAGTGGCGTTCTGCCCAGATTGGTTTCCGCTTCGTTACGTAAAATGGCGTAATTATACGCGTTGGTATAATCTGGCAGATAGGTGGCCGATTGCCTGCCGTAATAAGCATTATAACTAATTGTTGGGCTGCCATTTCCTCTTTTTGTAGTGACCAAAATTACGCCGTTTGCTGCTCTTGCACCATATATAGAGGATGCAGAAGCATCTTTTAATACAGAAATCGCTGCCACATCATTAGGATTGATACGGGCAAAATCATTTTGGGTAACGATCACACCATCAACCACAAACAAAGGGGCCGATGTCCCTAAATTTGCACGTCCCCTTATATTAATACTACCTAAATCATTACCTAGATCGCCAGGAGACGATTTGATGGCCACACCTGGCACAGTACCTGTCTCTTATACACATCTGACGCTGCCGACGAACGTTAGCCGGTGTAGATATCGGTGGGGGGGGGGTGATTAAAAAGGGGGGGGGGGGGGGGGGGGGGGGGGGGGGGGGGGGGGGGGGGGG
>NZ_JAELTV010000649.1 GCF_016429005.1 Pedobacter sp. ASV19 | reverse complement strand
CCCCCCCCCCCCCCCCCCCCCCCCCCCCCCCCCCCCCCCCCCCCCCCCCCCCCCCCCCCCCCCCCCCCCCCCCCCCCCCCCCCCCCCCCCCCCCCCCCCCCCCCCCCCCCCCCCCCCCTTTAGATGTGTATAAGAGACAGAACAGAAGCTTAGCCATTCTTTCTGTCAGAACAACCGATTTGGGATCATTCAAGGCAGTACCCGGATTACCGGCAATAAACTCATAATTATAGATCTTCAAAAGATCAGGATCAGCAAACTTGGCTTCTTTTTTAAAACTGCTGGGTCCGTTTGCAATCAGTGACTGCCCACCATACCCTAATCTGCTTATGGCTTCTACCCCTGGAATTTCCTCTTTGATTGCTCCGGCGATGACATTGCCAGTCACATCTCCGGTACTGGTGATCTTTCCGTTAGCATCCTTAAAATTGGTCATCACCTGGTATACCTGCCCCGCCTCTTTAAAGTGCTTGTCAAAGTTCCATTCATAAGAAACATAGATCAACAACATCAAACAAGAAGCCAATCCTATAGCCAAACCAATAATATTGATGAATGAAGCTGTTTTATTTCTCCAAAGATTCCGGAAGGCTATTTTTAGGTTAAGTTTAAACATACCTTGAAATTAATCTATGTTGATCCTATACTGTTGTTGCCACATCTTCCTTGATTACACCATCGAGCAAATGCAAAATCCGTGAACCATAACCAGCATTGATTTCAGAGTGCGTTACCTGCACTATCGTAATCCCCTCCTCCTCATTCAACTTTTTAAATAAGTCCATAATCTGCAAGGCCTGAGCAGATTGTAAATTACCTGTCGGCTCATCTGCCAGAATAATAGAAGGTTGAGCTACCAAGGCCCGTGCAATACCAACCAGTTGCTGCTGGCCTCCAGACAATTGATTTGGAAAAAGATCTTTTTTTGCCACCATATTAAAACGGTCCAGTACATCGGCTACCCGGCTTTTACGCTCTGAACCACCGATCTTCTTATAGAGCAGTGGTGCTTCAATATTTTCAGCCACAGTCATTTCATCAATCAGGTGATAGGCCTGGAATACAAAGCCAATATGGTTTCGATACAATTCAATCCGCTTACGTTCATTTAAAGAAGTAATGTTTTCCCCCATAAACTCATATTCTCCATAAGTAGGGTCTTCCAGCATCCCCAGAATATTCAGCAAAGTAGACTTTCCCGCTCCTGAGGGGCCCATAATACTGACAAACTCCCCTTCTTTAATTGAAGTGGTTACATGTCGGAGTATGTAGCTCTTTACCCCTTTGTTTGCATAATACTTTTCTATATTCTTTAATTCTATCATTTTCCTTGTCATTAATTACTTATCCTGTTTACCAACGACTGTCTCTTATACACATCTGACGCTGCCGACGAACGTAAAAAAATTGTGTGGGGGGGGGGGGGGGGGGGGGGGGGGGGGGGGGGGGGGGGGGGGGGGGGGGGGGGGGGGGGGGGGGGGGGGGGGGGGGGGGGGGGGGGGGGGGGGGGGGGGGGGGGGGGGGGGGGGGGGGG
>NZ_JAELTV010000648.1 GCF_016429005.1 Pedobacter sp. ASV19 | reverse complement strand
CCCCCCCCCCCCCCCCCCCCCCCCCCCCCCCCCCCCCCCCCCCCCCCCCCCCCCCCCCCCCCCCCCCCCCCCCCCCCCCCCCCCCCCCCCCCCCCCCCCCCCCCCCCCCCCCCCCCCCCCCCAAACCCCTTTTTTACGTTCGTCGGCAGCGTCAGATGTGTATAAGAGACAGGATCCGGACAGTTCGATGCACCTAATTGGTTGATGTTTATGGGGCAGCGAAAGATTGGGCAGAGAGGTCTTTTTCACTTTTCCTCCATGTTGTCTCTTGATCGGTTTACTGAAGGTGGATCCGGATATCCGCTATTGTTTCAAACCGGGGAAAGCTGGAAAGGCGTCGCGCTTGTAGATAGGCAGCACCCTCATGATCTTTTCTCGGAACTATCGGTTGGTTATACCTACGCATTATCCAAACGATCTGACCTCTCTGTTTATCTTGGTTACCCTGGTGAGCCAGCATTGGGGTCTGTTGCATTTATGCATAGACCGTCTGCGCTTTCCAATCCTGATGCACCAATTTCTCATCATTGGAATGATGGAACTCACATTACGTTTGGCGTGGCAACATTAGGCTTTAGGTATGATAATTTTAAAATTGAGGGATCCTCCTTTACGGGTAAAGAACCCGACGAAAACAGATTTGATTTTGATCAACCAAGGTTTAATTCCTATAGTGCCAGACTGTCTTTTAATCCCAATAGTAACTTAGCGTTTCAGGTCTCTCATGGCTGGATAAAAAGTCCTGAGTCACTCCATGAAGATGAAAATGTAGGTCGAACAATTTTCTCTACCATTTATGCACTTCCAATTGGTAAAGATCAAAGCTTTAATGCAACAGCATTATGGGGCCAGAACAAAACAAAGGATCATCAACGGGAAAATGCTGTATTAATAGAAGGTAACTACAGATTTAAAAAATCTTCTTTTTATTCCCGATTTGAATGTGTTCAGAAATCGGCCGAGGAACTTAACGTAACGCAAAGTGTGCCTAGATCCGATTTATTTTTGATCAAAGCTATTACTCTTGGCATTCATCATGATGTTCTTGATTTCAAAAAAATCAAGACCGCAGTTGGAGGACAAGTATCAGTTTACTTTGCTGACTCTTTTTTAAATGCCGGGTACGGACGATACCCAACGAGTGCCCAGGTTTTTATTAGGATTTATCCAACCTTATTTAAGGAACATTAAACCTAATTTTATAATAATTCAATGGGAAGACCTCGCAGTAATAAAACTGTCGGGGTCTTTTGCTTTAAAACCCTTGTCTATTTCAAATCGTATTTGTCCAAATCCCAAAGCATTTTGCCTAAGTGGGGCATTTAATAATCAATTGTAAACCACGTTTGAAATAGATTTGTGTAAACAAGAATAAGAAAGATATGAAAACGATTAAAATTTTAGGAATAATGACCACTTTAATAATGGTGGTATTATCTGCATGCGGACAAACTTCTGAAAAGCCAAAAGCTGTCTCTTATACACATCTCCGAGCCCACGAGACAGGCAGCTCTATCGCGTATGCCGTCTTCTGCTTGAAAATAGGGGGGGGGGGGGGGGGGGGGGGGGGGGGGGGGGGGGGGGGGGGGGGGGGGGG
>NZ_JAELTV010000647.1 GCF_016429005.1 Pedobacter sp. ASV19 | reverse complement strand
CCCCCCCCCCCCCCCCCCCCCCCCCCCCCCCCCCCCCCCCCCCCCCCCCCCTTTTTAGATGTGTATAAGAGACAGCTGTTAGCGCAGTTTGGAAAACTGGTTTTTGCGCATTAATAAATCTCTCGAGGTTGTGCTGTTTCATCTCATTATCTTCAGGGAACGTGAATATATTGAATTAAATATTAAAGAAGCAGCGGTTGTGCAGTTTAATTTTCACAGTGGGGCATATGGCAGAAATTTCTAGCTTTGAATATGGAAGATAAGAAGAATAAGGTTTTCGAAAGCTACAATATCATTGCCGACTGGTTTGCTGAAAACCGTTACCAGGGATTAATGGAAAAAGCCTATCTCGATAAAATCATAGAGATTTTAGGCAAGGGTTCCAGTATACTGGATCTGGGCTGCGGAACTGGAATGCCCATGATGGGTTACCTTTTAAGCCAGGGAATGCAGGTTGCCGGAGTGGATGCCAGCCATCGTATGTTGGAGATTGCAAAAAATAACCTTCCTTTTGCAGAATTCCAGCTAGCTGATATGCGGGAACTTTCACTCGGTAAAAAATTTGATGCCATTATAGCCTGGCATAGCTTTTTCCATCTTCCTTCAGATGACCAGCCTGCCATGTTCTATGTTTTTAAAAAGCATCTTAATCCCGGTGGTATCTTAATGTTCACCTCAGGTAAAGAACTCGGAGAAGTATGGGGAATGAATGGGGGAGAGAACCTTTTTCATGCCTCATTAGATAAAGATCGGTATCAATCACTTTTGGAAACGCATGGCTTCCAGGTTTTAGAATATAAAGAAGATGATCCGGATTGCGGAAACGCTACCATATGGGTGGCGCAATTGCATTAGAAATTGGAATCTTGTAAGATCTGAACATTATATATATAGATACAATGATATAGATGTATAAAAATATGTTGCATCGTTATGACAACATAACGGTGCAACAAATCGATTACTAAATATAGATCCAGGTGAGAGACCGTTTACAAAATTCTGTAAAAATTGATTCCTCCGCAACAACTCCAGGTTGTAAGTTCAACCCTGTTCAGGACAGTAAATTTAATTAAATGATTGTCTGAATTCGAGTGGAGAAAGACTGGTTTTGCTTTTAAACAATTTATTAAAAGACTGAGGATGTTCAAAACCTAGCTGGTAGGCTACCTCTGCAACAGATACCTTACTGGTCGAAAGAATTTCTTTGGCTTTCTCGATGAGTTTCTGGTGGATATATTGTTGAGCATTCTGGCCCATCAATGACCGTAGCATATCGCTTAAATAACGAGGAGAAACCAGCAATTGCTCTGCGAGAAACTGAACTGTCGGCAAGCCTTTATGTAAAGCAGTTTCGTTATTGAAATAATCATTCAGCAGGTTTTCCGCTTTGGAGAGTAAGTCATTGTTCACTGCTTTTCTGGTGATAAATTGCCGTTTATAAAAACGGTTGCTATAATTCAGCAATAACTCAATTTGGGTTACAATCTGTCTCTTATACACATCT
>NZ_JAELTV010000646.1 GCF_016429005.1 Pedobacter sp. ASV19 | reverse complement strand
CCCCCCCCCCCCCCCCCCCCCCCCCCCCCCCCCCCCCCCCCCCCCCCCCCCCTTTTTAGATGTGTATAAGAGACAGTATTTATTCTTAATCTTGCGTAAGCGGCAAATCGCGTACAAATATTCAATTTTTATATCAAAATATACACCTCAATCTAAAAAACAATATTTTGAACGAATTAAAACTAACACTAGAATCGGTAGATCCGGCACAACTTTGGGGCACCAACAATGAGCATTATGAAATATTAAAGCATGCTTTTCCAAAGCTTAAAATTGTAGCCAGAGGCAATGAAGTTAAGGTATTGGGCGATGAGCAGGAGCTGGGGGTCTTTGAATCTAAGTTTAATTTGCTGGTAGCTCATCTTGAAAAGTACAGTTCTTTGAATCCGAATGAAGTAGAATCTGTATTGTCTGTAAAGGCTAAAGCAGGCGCCGCAGAACCGGTAGCTGAAAAAGTAAATTCAGGTGGCGGTGGAGAGGTGATTGTTTTTGGAACCAACGGATTGATGGTAAAGGCCAGAACAGCCAATCAGCGCCGTATGGTAGACAGCATTGTAAAGAATGATGTATTATTTGCCATTGGACCAGCAGGAACAGGAAAGACCTACACTGCGGTTGCTTTAGCCGTACGGGCTTTAAAGAATAAAGAAATTAAGAGGATTATATTAACCAGGCCGGCAGTTGAGGCAGGGGAGAATTTGGGGTTTTTGCCTGGGGATTTGAAAGAAAAGGTTGATCCTTATTTACGCCCTTTGTATGATGCTCTGGATGATATGATTCCTGCAGAGAAATTAAAATTGTATCTGGAGAACAGGACGATAGAAATTGCTCCCCTTGCTTTTATGCGGGGAAGAACACTGGACAATTGTTTTGTGATTCTTGATGAGGCCCAAAATGCAACGGATCTGCAGTTGAAAATGTTTTTAACCCGTATGGGACCAAGTGCGAAATTTATCGTAACCGGAGATGTTACCCAAGTGGATCTTCCCAAAAAACAGATGTCTGGATTACACAATGCCTTGAGGATTTTGGATGATATTCCTGGAATAGACATTATTTACTTAACTGGCGAAGATGTAGTAAGACATAAATTAGTGAAACGAATCCTTAAAGCCTACGGCGATATTCAATAATTAATAACATATGCGATTTGCATAACCATGAAAGCAATAAAAGAAACAAAATTTAATTTTCCAAAGCAAACCAGCTTCTATAAAGGTAAGGTGAGAGATGTGTATACCATAGACGAACGTTTTATGGCAATGGTGGTTACAGACAGGATCTCTGCATTTGATGTGGTATTGCCTGAAGCAATCCCATTTAAAGGGCAGGTATTAAATCAGATCGCTGCTAAGTTTTTATCTGCAACAAAAGATATTGTGCCTAACTGGGTCATAGAAGTTCCGGATGAAATGGTTACTGTAGGAAGAATCTGTGAGCCGTTTAAAGTAGAAATGGTGATCAGAGGTTATCTTGCAGGACATGCATGGAGAGAGTATAGTGCAGGAAGAAGAAGTGTGTGTGGTGTTTCTTTGCCTGAAGGTTTGAAAGAAAACGACAAACTACCGGTACCGATTATTACACCAACTACA
>NZ_JAELTV010000645.1 GCF_016429005.1 Pedobacter sp. ASV19 | reverse complement strand
CCCCCCCCCCCCCCCCCCCCCCCCCCCCCCCCCCCCCCCCCCCCCCCCCCCCCCCCCCCCCCCCCCCCCCCCCCTACACCGACCCCCCCACCCCCGAGCCCTCCACCGGCTAACGTTCGTCGGCAGCGTCAGATGTGTATAAGAGACAGGAATTCGATTCTGCTGAAGCCTTTTTTATAGCTGAATAATTGTTTATATCAATGATTATTGATAAAATTGTTATAAAATTGCTTCAGTAGAATATGAGAAAAATTTACTTTTTTGGTTTTATTGTTGTTGCGGCATTATTTTCCAGTTGTGGAAAAGGCGGTCAGGGCGAACTGGTCGGTGTTTACAACAAGAAATTCAAAAATAATAGAATCCCATTAGGGATGGTTTATATCCCCCCAGGCCGAACGCTCATTGGCATGTCAGATGAGGATATCAACAACACTCAGAGCGCTCCAAGCAGAATGACCTCTTTTAGTGCGTTCTATATGGATCAAACAGAAATTACAAATGCGGAGTATCGGCAGTTTGTGAATTGGGTAAGGGACTCTATTGCCATTACCATGCTTGGCCCAAGTGGAGCCCCTAACTTATTTAAGCCTGTACCTACTACCCAGGGTGGTGCAACTCTGACCTCCAACAGAGACATTGACTGGAGAAAGGCAGGGGATCTGTGGAAAGGAAAAAATAATGCTTATGCCAGTAAGCTATCGGATCTCTATTATAGTGGTGATGATGCCCTTCCAGGAAGACATGAAATTGATATCCGTAAACTCAAATATTCTTACAGTATCGTTAACCTCGATCTTGCTGTACAGGGAAGAAAAGATAAAACCAAAAACCGTAAGGATTTTATACAGAGTTATGTGGATTCTCCGGACCCAAGTAAACCAAACGAGTTTCCTTCTGTTGCGGTTTATCCGGATACATTGGTTTGGAAAGTAGACTTTTCTTATTCTCAGAACGACCCCATGGTTAAAACATATTTTAATCACCCGTCGTATGACAATTATCCTGTTGTAGGTGTAACCTGGGAGCAGGCCAACGCCTTTTGCGTATGGAGAACCAGATTCTATCAGTCGGTTGCGGCTTCGAGAAGAATGCCTCTAAATGCAAGACCAGAATATAGACTGCCCACGGATGCTGAATTTGAATATGCAGCAAGGGGTGGAAATGTGAAAACCAAATATCCCTGGGGAGGCCCTTATGTACGTAATGCTAAAGGCTGTATGCAGGCTAACTTTAAGGTTGGACGCGGAAATTATTCAGATGACGGTGGTTTATATACGGTGAACGTAAAATCGTATTTTCCCAACGACTATGGCTTGTACAATATGGCAGGTAACGTAGCGGAATGGACGGTAACGGCATACAATCAGTCTGCTGCCCCAATGCTTTCAGACTTTAACCCGAACTTTACTTATGTAGCTAAACCTTCGGATAGCAAATACCTGAAACGTAAAGTTGTTCGTGGTGGTTCATGGAAAGATATTGGTTTCTTTTTACAGAATTCCGTAGCTACTTATGAGTATCAGGACCAGGCAAGGTCGTACATTGGTTTCAGACTGTCTCTTATACACATCT
>NZ_JAELTV010000644.1 GCF_016429005.1 Pedobacter sp. ASV19 | reverse complement strand
CCCCCCCCCCCCCCCCCCCCCCCCCCCCCCCCCCCCCCCCCCCCCCCCCCTCTTTTAGATGTGTATAAGAGACAGGGTGTAGTGTGTGAGTTTTTCTTCTTTTTTAAGAGCTTTGGATATTTTATGCAGGATTTCGTATCTGA
Source organism: Pedobacter sp. ASV19 (assembly GCF_016429005.1). GTDB lineage: Bacteria > Bacteroidota > Bacteroidia > Sphingobacteriales > Sphingobacteriaceae > Pedobacter. Next base: position 1,482 of record NZ_JAELTV010000644.1, on the reverse strand, counting down.
CACTGCTGAATAGGTAGGCTTCTAGTGTTCCGGTTAGGGTGTGTGTGTTTGCTTTTAGCCAGTAGCTGATAAATACATCTTGTACGGTGTCTTTTGCTTCGTCCTGGTCTTTTAGGCGTTGGAGGGCAAATTGGTAGAGGGGTTGCCAATGCCTCTTGAAAATTTCTTCAAAAGCACCGGCATGGTTGGCTTGTACCATGTTGATTAGTTCCTTGTCGGATAGTGCTTTTAAATTCATAATTGTCTGGCAAAGATAGCTTTGGATTGTTATGGGAATATTAAGTTCGGAGAAAAGAGGGGGTTTAGAGTGAAAATCGATTTTATGGTCTCTCTGGACCTTACAGGTCCTGAGGTTCGTCCATTAAAATCGATTTTCTTGGGTGCAGACCGGGAAGGGTGCCGATAGGGTGACTATTGGCATGTGGTTCTGGTGGATTCAGGTAGGAATTGGCTTTTATTTGATTTGCGAAAGTAAATTTCTGGCAACTGCCTCCACAGAAACGTGTTGGTTAATGGCCAACGCAATAAAGGTTTTGGTTTGTGTATCATACACTAACAAAGCTCGGTAAGTTTGTGTGCCTCCGCTATGGCCAATCCAAAGGTCATCTGTCTGCGTAATTTCATTAAAGTCGTAAAGCATAATACCACTGCCATACCAAGTACCTTTATCAGGCATAGCATAGAATTCTTTTAGTCGGGCATGTACTGATGGTACCGGGCCTAGATTTCCTGCCATTAAATTATAGAGCAGCACAACCATATCCCTAGCATTACTGACTATATTGCCTGCACCGAGTGGAACGGAATAGTCTTCTTTGACGATTGTTCCATTCTCATGAGCTAAGGCTAAATTTTCCTGTTGTTCACGAGGTTTCAAGGAGTGTAAAGAACTTAGGTGTAAGGGTAAAGCAATTCTTTGTTGTATGATTTGGTCAAATGTTTTTCCCTCTATTTTTTCAGCAATTAGCGCTAGAAGCAGATAATTCGTATTGCTGTAAGACCAATATTTTCCTGGTGGAAACAGGTTCGATTGCGCCAAGGATAGATTGATCAAATCGTTGGGAGAATAGTATTGTTCTATAGAGAAAACTTTAGGATCGTTGTTAAAACTATAAATACCGCTGGTATGGTTAAGTAATTGGTCTATCGTGATCTTATCTGCATTTTGGAACTGTGGAAACCATAAGGAGAGTTTACTGTTATGCTGTAGCTTTTGTTCCTGTATTAATTGATCAATAACTGTTGCTGTTAGCAATTTGCAGACGCTGGCCCAGTAGAATACAGAGTTTGTACCTGTCTCTTATACACATCTGACGCTGCCGACGAACGTTAGCCGGTGTAGATCTCGGGGGGGGCCGGAGGATTAAAAAAGGGGGGGGGGGGGGGGGGGGGGGGGGGGGGGGGGGGGGGGGGGGGGGGGGGGGGGGGGGGGGGGGGGGGGGGGGGGGGGGGGGGGGGGGGGGGGGGGGGGGGGGGGGGGGG
>NZ_JAELTV010000643.1 GCF_016429005.1 Pedobacter sp. ASV19 | reverse complement strand
CCCCCCCCCCCCCCCCCCCCCCCCCCCCCCCCCCCCCCCCCCCCCCCCCCCCCCTTTTCAAGCAGAAGACGGCATACGCGATAGAGCTGCCTGTCTCGTGGGCTCGGAGATGTGTATAAGAGACAGAGGCTAACCTGACCCGGGCTTTAAAAATTATACGCAGCAATTTAAAGGATTCTGGGGTGCTGATCCTTATGGCTCAGCATATATATCGGGATTTTTTCTGATTTTTTTTATTTTTTTAATCTTGCATGTAGGGTTCTGATCCTTTCATGGTACTCCACATATTGATAATCAGTTAAGCAATGGAACCATCCAAAATAAACGTATTGATCCAAAAGTATAAAGAAGGGGCTGCAAGCCATTCGGAAAGGGAAGAACTAATGGGTTGGTACCAGCACGTTGCTTACAGAGATGCGGAATTTCCGGGAGACGAACAGCAGACAAGTGAAAGAGTATGGAGCCGGTTAAAACACAGTATGCGTGGCTCCGCAAAAAAATCAAATTATAAAAAATGGTTTACTGCAGCGGCGGCTGTTTTATTTATTTTAGCGGGCAGTTTATATTACATGGGACGCGATGGAAAATCTAATCAACAAGATATTTTGCCGGGTATAAACAAAGCCTATCTTATTATGGGAAATGGAAAGAGAATTTCTTTGAACGATGTTTCCAATGGATCTATAGCCACAGAAGCCGGCGTTGAGGTATCTAAAACAGCTGATGGACAGATTGTCTATAAAATTCATACTGAGGGGGGCCTTAACAGCAATTTAATTAATCGTATTGAAACTCCCCGCGGTGGCCAGTACCAGGTAGAATTACCTGATGGCACCAAGGTTTGGCTCAATGCGGCATCGGTTTTACAATACCCTGTTCGTTTTGCTTTGAAGGGAGACCGTAGTGTAGAACTGGAAGGAGAGGCATATTTCGAAGTTGCAAAAGACGCAACTCATCCGTTTAAGGTGAAAAGTACAGGGCAGTTGGTAGAGGTATTGGGAACACACTTTAACATCAGCAGCTACGCAGAGGAAGGAAAAACGATAACAACGTTGCTGGAGGGTAGTATCAAATTGAATCAAGATGTCATTCTTAAGCCGAATGATCAGACTACACTTTTAAATGGCCAGATCAGTTTAGTCAGGGTAGATGCGATGGAAGCAATTGCCTGGAAACAAGGGCTTTTCGTTTTTGACGGAGATACACTTGAGGAGGTGATGAGAAAAATCTCCAGATGGTACAATTTAGAGACAGTCTTTGAAGATCCCGCTCTGAAGTCGAAAAAGTTTAGTGGTCGGGTTTCACGTTCTTTAAACCTGTCTAAGGTCCTGGAAAAACTGGAAATTGTTGGAGGGGTAAAATTTGATGTCAGTAAGAGTACCATTATTGTGAAAAATAACAAGAGATAAACTAAACCAGACAAACATGAAACCAAGAAAAAAATCGGCACCGGAATAATAGACAATATGGATCTGGAAAAGGAACCGGGAAAGCTCGAAACAATCCCGGCTGATTGTCCAGGTACATTTTAACTGCGCAAACAATTAATTATTGATTCCACCCAAACAACTCAAATGTATAAAATTTCTACAAATTTTAGATGCAGGAATATGTCCTGCATAAAGAAAATATTGATGGTCATGAAATTAACCACACTGGTGCTTTTTGCGGCAATACTC
>NZ_JAELTV010000642.1 GCF_016429005.1 Pedobacter sp. ASV19 | reverse complement strand
CCCCCCCCCCCCCCCCCCCCCCCCCCCCCCCCCCCCCCCCCCCCCCCCCCCTTTTAGATGTGTATAAGAGACAGGATTAATCCTGAACTGGAAAATCCTTATCTGCGGGGAACCCGGCAGGAATTAATTTTTAAAAAGATTGGTGAAAACCTGGATGTATTCCTGGAAAGGAAAGTGCTGGTCAGACAGGGAGAACCAGCGATATTCGTCTATCGCACAACTCATGACGGGCTTGTACAGACAGGTATCTGGACATTAACTCATATTAATGATTATCTGGAAGGCAAGATCAAAAAACATGAACATACTGTAGAACGCCGGGAAAGATTGCTTGCAGACTATCTTCAGCAAACGGGGTTGGACGCTAATCCTGTTCTGATTACTTATTACCCGGATGCTGTTGTAGATGCCGTGATTTCAAAAACAATACAGCAAAAACCGATTCTAGATTTCACTTTTGCGGATAGAACCGAGCATCAGGTTTGGGCTATAACGGATCAGACGGATCTTGAAGTGTTGGTGTCTGCCTTTGCTCAGATACCCGCGGTGTATATTGCAGATGGTCATCACCGGATTGCTTCCATGGCGAAAATGGGACTTCATAAAAAGGCTCTAAATCAGCATAAACATACAGGTACAGAAATGTACAATTATTTTACTTCTGTATACATGAATACTAAAGAGGTTAAAGTTCTGGAATTTAACCGTATGGTTAGGAATTTGGGTAGCTTAACGGAAGCTGAACTCCTGGAAAGGATCGCTCTTTCTTTCGTTGTGGAGAAATCCGAAGCAATGGTTAAGCCAGAAAGATTGCATGAAATTGGTATGTATGTACATCAGCAGTGGTATCGTCTAATGCCTAAAAAGGGAATCTACAAGGAAGATGATCCGGTAGAGCTCCTGGATGTTAGTATTTTGCAGGATCATATCCTGGAGCCTGTTTTGGGTATACATGATCCGAGGACAGATGCAAGGATCACCTTTGAAGGAGGAAGAACGCCCATCTCGGATTTGCAGAAGCAAGTAGATAATGGTTTATTTGCGCTTGCTTTTACCTTGTTTCCAACCTCTGTAGAGCAATTAATTAATGTGGCCGATGCAAATGGTGTCATGCCGCCTAAATCTACCTGGGTAGAGCCTAAATTCCTTGTAGGTTTAATTACGAACTGCTTTAATTTTCTTTAGTAAAATATACCCCAGGCCGGCACATATGATGATCAGCAAACCTCCAAAGTAATAGAATATGTTTTGCCTTAATACTTGTTTCTGGAGTTGTACTTTTAGTTCATAATTTCTGTCCTGAAGTTTTTTTATAGCCAGCATATATTTCTGAATGCGCTCATTATTGATGGCGGCTGTATTTTGTACCTGTTGTACCTGAACGTCTTTATAGTCCATAAGTACCTTGAGCTCTCTGAATATATTGTTGTCGTTCAAAGCGATCTCTCTTAGTATCTCATTGGAGTTCTTGATGTCGTCTTTGGTCTGAAATCCGAAGATACCTGTCCCTGTCTCTTATACACATCTGACGCTGCCGACGAACGTAAAAAAGGGGGGGGGGGGGGGGGGGGGGGGGGGGGGGGGGGGGGGGGGGGG
>NZ_JAELTV010000641.1 GCF_016429005.1 Pedobacter sp. ASV19 | reverse complement strand
CTGTAAAGGTTTCAGTCTGGAGTAGAGAGTCAAGTTTGGAGTTGATCACCGCCAGAGGTGTCATCATTTCATGTGATGCATTATCTGTAAAAGTTTTAAGTTCCTTATAGTCTTGTCTGACTCTTTTTGCCATAGCATTTACAGATTCATTTAGCTCCCTAAACTCATCTACCTCTGTTGGCTCCTCTTTTATGGTTTCCATTCTTGTAACCTCAAAGGCCTTCATCCTGGTCAGGATTGAATAAAATGGTCTCCATAACCTGCTTAATACAAAACGATTTATAATGATCAATGACAGTAGTAATACAACTGTTACACCCAATGTAATCAGTAAGATGATGCGAACAAGATCTTCAGATTCTACCCTTGACTTTGTAATTGTAACCTGGTAGACTTTACCCTTAAGCGGTACCGTAGTCACTAAGCTTCTGCCAGGTTCCACCTCATTTTCCTTGGGGTTAAGATAGCTTGTATAGCTGAAATCCCGTATTTCGGAAATGTCGCCTTTGATCTCTTTGTAGGAAACTTGTTGATCCAGGTAGCTGGCTGGAAGCGGTAATTTTTGATAGGTCTGTGTATACTGACGAATTTCGTTCTCTTCTACAGCCAGATCCCGATCAAGTCTTTCTGTGAGTATAAAGTGGATTACGACATAATAAATAATTCCAGTAATGATTAAAATGACCAATGAGGTTAAAAGGTTTGCACGATTATATCTGGTTGATAACTTCATGCTTCTCCAAATTTATATCCAATTCCATAAACTGAACGTAAATAGTCTTTTCCTCCTGCTTCTGCCAATTTCTTTTTCAGATTTTTTACATGTGTATAAATAAAATCAAAATCGTTTGAAAGATCCATCTCATCTCCCCATAAATGTTCTGCCATGGCATTTTTTGTTACGATTTTATTTTTGTTGGCAAGAAAGTAAACCAGCAGATCAAATTCCTTTTTGGTAAGAATCACCTGATTACTACCTACGGATGTCTTCATGGCAGATACATCGACTTTAATCTCATTGAAAATGATCAAATTATTACCATCGAAATTTTTTCTTCTTACAATTGCACTCACCCTTGCCTTTAACTCAGAGAGATGAAAGGGCTTGACCAGATAATCGTCGGCACCAAGATCAAGGCCTGCAAGTCTGTCATCAAGAGAATGCCTTGCCGATAGGATAAGAACCCCATCTTTTTTTTTCATCTGCTTCAGTTGCGCCAACAGCTCAAGTCCTTCACCATCTGGAAGGCCAAGGTCGAGCAAGATACAATCGTAATTATAAAGTGCGATCTTTTCGGATGCCGATGTAAAGTTGGAGGCAAATTCACAGATATTACCCTCTCCTATAAAATAAGCCAGAATACTTTCCAAAAGTGCCTGTTCGTCTTCGATGACTAGAATTTTCATCAATATAATAACTATTAATACTTTGCCTATTACCTTCATTTGTATGAATGAACCCGTAAACTCGGTTTGCTCTTTGTGTTCGGGAGCTCATAAGTTCGGTTCATTTCGGTTTGAATACTTCTGCACAGGTTGGTTTCACTACCTAAGTGTTATCCGAGTTTCCAATCCTGTCTCTTATACACATCTAAAAGGGGGGGGGGGGGGGGGGGGGGGGGGGGGGGGGGGGGGGGGGGGGGGGGGG
>NZ_JAELTV010000640.1 GCF_016429005.1 Pedobacter sp. ASV19 | reverse complement strand
CCCCCCCCCCCCCCCCTCTTTCACTCCTACGCCCACCACCGCCATCTACACCGGCTAACGTTCGTCGGCAGCGTCAGATGTGTATAAGAGACAGTCTATAAGGAGCATGATGTCAACAGCAATTAAGGAATGTCCACCAGATTTAAAAAAATCGCTGTTGATACTAATCTTTTCAAGGTCTAACGCCTTTTCCCAAATGGCAGCAAGTATTTTTTCTGTTGAATTTCGAGGAGCAATGTATTCCTCAGGCGAGTAGCCGGGATTCAGCATCTCTGGCATAGGAAGCTTTTTTCGGTCAATTTTGCCATTTTCTGTAAGTGGAAAAGAATCAATGATGATATATTCTTGCGGAATCATATAATCGGGTAATATGTTCCTTAAAAAATTTACCCAGTCTAATATAATATTTTTATCTGTAGAATTTAAATCTTTTTTAGGTATAACATATGCCACCAGAATCTGATTTTCTTTTGAAGATCCAATCGGATTAACTACTGCAGACCTTATATCAGCATGAGCAATTAGACATTGCTCTATTTCTTCCAACTCAATTCGATGACCTCTTATCTTAACCTGGTGATCAATCCGCCCCATATACTGTATATCTCCGTTGGGGAGAAATTTACCCAGGTCGCCACTACGGTACATGATAGTGTCTTTTTCTGTAGAAAACGGATCCTTAATAAAGTGGCTTGCGGTTTGTTCAGCTAAATTGAGATAACCTGGTCCTACACTTTTACCCGAGATATAGATTTCACCAGGCACACCTACATTAACCCTGCTGCCATGTTTATCCAGAATATAAATCTGAGTATTGGCAATAGGTTTACCCAGCGTAATTGGCTCATCGAGATTGATGATTTCTTTCATTAAAACCATAACAGTAGTTTCTGTTGGTCCATATCCGTTCCATAAAGAAGTACACCGGCCAAGCAAATTTGCAGCCAGGTCTTTAGATAGAGCTTCGCCAGCACTAATGGCCAGTATTTCTCTCTTTTCCAGCCAACCAGCTGCGATAGTCATTTTCCAGGTTGCAGGTGTGGCAATCATCCAGCTGATTTTCTTTTTTAGAATAATGTCGTTAATCAAACGGCCATCCTTTGACGATTCCAGATCTGCGATAACCAACTCAGCCCCACAGATGAGTGGGAGATACATCAAAACCGCCATATCAAATGATATTGGTGTTATGGCTAGTAATCTGTCTTCCTTCCTGATGCCTGGTTTTTGTAACATACCCAAAAGAAAATTTACAACATTGTTGTGTTTTATTTGTACCCCTTTGGGCTTTCCTGTAGACCCAGAAGTATGTAGGATATAGATCAGTTGATCACCTTCAGTTTTAACCTTGGGAGCATATTTTGAAAGGCTCGCACTTTCTTTAAGGAGTTCTTCGAGATGTATTTCTTTAACATATTCAGAATATTGACGTTTATTCTTTGCTGATATGATTAATAGTTTTGCCTGAGCATCTTCCATCATGTAGGCAATTCTGTCCTGCGGATGGTTGCTATCAAAGGGTAGATAGATTGCACCAGATTTCATTATTGCTAACAAAACAACAATCATATCCGCAGATCGGTCGATTGCAAGTCCAATTTTATCTCCAATTTTAATTCCTTTGGAAATTAGGAAATTTGAGATTTGGTTAGATCCATGGTCTAAATCTTTATAACTGTCTCTTATACACATCTCCGAGCCCACGA
>NZ_JAELTV010000063.1 GCF_016429005.1 Pedobacter sp. ASV19 | reverse complement strand
AGATGTGTATAAGAGACAGGTAAAGTATAGCCCATATATTCCGTATCATCCGTTGTAGCCAATAGCTGATTAGGGGAAGTGAAAACCAGGCCACCCTCGTCAAAATCATAATAATTTTGCCCATACCTTATTTTTCCGTTAAGGCCTTTTTTATATGAGATCTTATAAAAATTAAGGAGAAAAGAAGCCGGCAACTGATCTTTATCTACAGAGATCAGCGTATTGTCAACCAAACATACCAGTGGGTGCAAAGGCTTTGGTAAGCCCAGCACCCGGTGTAAGTCGGATATCGAATTAAATTGATAGGGAATATGTTCTTCTTTCTTCATCAGTACAAAGATAAGCGGTTTATGCTTCCAAAAATGTTTGTGCCATCTGTTTTCTAAAAGCTTCATCGCCAAGTTGTAAACGCTGCGCATAGAGCGCTTTTGCATCTTCACCAGCAACATATCTTAATTTGTCTTTTCCATCTGTAGCCGCCTCGTAAACTACAGCAGCTATGTCTTCTGCAGAAGTAAAATGATCCTCGCTAAAACCGGAGAACATTTTGTCTACCCATTTTTGATAAACAGGGTGGCTAGACATATCTGCTGAACGGCTCAGGAAGTCTGTTTTAATCCCGCCCGGGGAAACAGTTTTAATGCCCACGCCAATTTTTCCAAGCTCAAAAGCCATACTCTCACTCCAACCTTCCAGAGCCCATTTGGTAGCGTGATAAACCGAACTGAAAGGGAATGTAATCAATCCGCCTATAGAGGTGGTGGAAATAAAAAGCCCAGCTTTTTTTTCTCTGAAATAAGGAATAAATGCCTGAGTCACGCGGATCACGCCTAAAATATTGGTATCCAACTGACGAACCAGCTGCTCATCTGTAGTGGATTCCAGAGGCCCCATTAGTCCATAGCCCGCATTGTTAAATACCACATCAATTGGGCCTAGGGCAATGGCCTTTTGGACGGTATCTGCAATCTGATCCAAATTGGTTACATCTAAAGGCAATAAACTGATGTTGTCTGTCAGGTTCAGTTCCTTTTCGTTTTCAGGTTTGCGCATCGTTGCGATGACTTTCCAGCCTTTGGCTGCAAATAATTTAGCTGTTGCTTTTCCCAGGCCTGTTGAGGCACCTGTAATGAATATTGTTTTCATGTTCTTTATCTAATTATGTACCACAAAGTTCCACGAACGGTTAGTCATCCAGGTATCCAAATTGGAATTTATTGTAGCCAAAATGGCACTCGGAAAAACGGATACCATGGCTGTCTTTGCTTTATTTATTTAATAATTTCTTTTTAATTTTTTAAACATTAGTTTTGCTATGGCCACCTGGCTATTGATTTCATGCGTCCGTACAAAGCCTCTAAATATTCCGATGAAATCCTGTTGGATCTGGTTAACTCCTGTGATGACCGTGCTGCGTTTACTGAAATTTACCATCGTTATTGGCAAGTTCTGCTGGATGCAGCTTACCAGAGGCTGAAATCCCGGGAAGCTTCAGAAGAAATTGTACAGGAGATTTTTGTGAACTTTTTTCTCAGGCGCCATGAAGTTGAAGTTAAAAGTAATCTGGAGGCTTGGTTGAAGACAGCCCTTAAGTATAAAGTGTACAATGTTTATCGTTCTCAGCTGCTACATCAAAAACATCTTGAAGGAATTATAAGGGAAACTCATTCTTCACCGTTGCCACCAGATGAGGCCATGTCTGTTAAGGAGTTAAAAGCCCGTATCCTGTCCGTTACTGATAGCCTGCCTGATAAATGCAGAGAAGTATTTATACTCAGCAGGATAGAGCACCTTTCTCAGCAGGAAATAGCAATTCGTTTAGATATTTCAGTAAATACGGTTAAGAAGCATATTACCAAAGCGTTACGTGTCCTGAAAGCTGAATTTAAAGAAAATCATTTTGACTTACTGTTGCTGATTCTTTTTTTTAACGTTTTTAAATAAAACGTTTTATCAAATTATATATCTGATTATCTGTGTTTTGCGTTTTTGTTAAAAGAAAGTGCATATATGAAGTAGCACCTTTTACTCTTTAAGGTTATTATCATTTAAAGAGCCCTTGATGGATAACGAAAAGATACTTTACCTGCTTGATCAATATAATAACGGAACGGCTTCTGCTGAGGATTTGAAAGCGCTTGATAGCTGGTACAATAATTTTGAGCAAGATGAAAAGCTCATGGACAAGTTATCAGCTCCTGAAGTGAAAGATATAGAAAAGAGGATGCTATTCGGTATTGACCATAGAATCGAAGTGGCAACCGGCCGATCAAAGGCAATAGTAACCAGATTATCACCCCGGCAATGGTTAACCGTAGCAGCGGCAGCATTCCTGATACTCTCCTTGGCAGGTTTTTTCACTGTCAAAAAACTTCCTCTTTTCCATGAACAAGATACAGTTGGAATAGATGTATTGCCGGGAGGGAATAAAGCAATGCTAATTTTGGGCAATGGCGAAAAGGTCAATCTAAATGAAAGAGCATCCGGCATCATTTCCCAGGAGTCTGGTACAAAAATTAGCAAATCAGCGGATGCAAGTTTAATTTATACCCCCGACAATACCAACACTCCGGCCAGTTCAGATGTAGTCACCACAAACACCATCATTATTCCAAATGGAGGGTTGTACGAAGTTCAGCTTCCAGACGGAACACATGTCTGGCTCAATGCCGCTTCTTCATTAACCTATCCTACACGATTCGCCGGGCATAGCCGAAAGGTTAAATTAACAGGAGAAGGATACTTTGAGGTAGCGAAAGACAAGTTTAAACCTTTTGAGGTAGAAACAGAAGACCAGCGGGTTCAAGTTTTGGGTACTCATTTCAATATTAATGCCTATGCCGAAGAAAAAGTACAGAAAACCACTCTTCTTGAAGGATCAGTTAAAGTAATTTCAAAAATGGCCTCAGTTTTAATCAAACCGGGAGAGCAGGTCATCAACCAGAATAACAATTTAAGTGTAAGCCCTTTCAATTCAGCAGAGGCCATTGCCTGGAAAAACGGAGTTTTTCAATTTAACCATACTGAACTACACAGTTTAATGTTGGATCTTGCCAGGTGGTATAACGTTGAAGTCGTTTATGAAGGCCATATAAAGAAACGTTTTTTTTCGGGTACAATAGACAAATCCTATACGCTGGTGGAGGTTTTAAAGGTATTGGAATTAGGACGTGTTCACTACAGGATAGAGCAGGAGAAAACAACCAATACGCAAACCAGATTGGTAATCATTCCATGAAAAGTGCAAATCAACAACCAATTATAAACTGAAGGTCTAATCTAAACTAAACAATATGACGAAATAATTTACAAACTCAACGAAGACAGGTTGATAAAAAAGAAACCGGGGAGCGCTTGGAACCCTTCCCCGGATTGTGTCTGGGTCAATCCTGAACCACCTGGTTAGAAACCAGCAGGGTTAAAAGATTAATGAACTGTTTTATCTATCACATTTACCCAAACGTACAAAAGTATGAATTTAAACTTATGTACAGGGCCAGTCTGGAAAAGACCTGGGTCTGTATTGAAATTTTTGATGGTAATGAAAATGATTGTCCTGATAATCACCATCGGATGTTTACAGGTTTCTGCTAAAAGTTATGCACAACTTGTATCTATCAATGAAAAAAATATAACGTTAACTGAAATTTTTGGTAAAATCCAAACGAAAACCGGTTATCGGTTTTTTTGGGAACAGAACGATATTTCACAGGTTAAACTCTCTGTAAATATCAAAAATGCCACTTTGGAGAATGCCTTGGAGCAGGTTTTCAAAGACCTGCCTTTTACCTATTCCATTACCAAAAAATCGATAGTGATTCAAAAGAAAGAAAAGACTCTGTTTGAACGGGTATTCTCTGTATTTGCAACTGTAGATGTCAAAGGAAGGGTTGTGGATGATAAAGGACTTCCTTTACCGGGCGCAACGATCAGTATTAAGAGCGGAAGTTACAGCAAAGGACTAGTAAGTGATGCCAATGGAGAATTCACATTGAGCCGGGTACCGGATGGTCTCTATTCAGTAGAAGTCTCTATGGTTGGTTTTGTAAAATATAGCAATTCCATCACCATAAATGCAGATAACAAACGTATAGATGTCACATTGGTACCCTCTGCAGATAATTTGAGCGAAGTCGTGGTGGTTGGTTATGGCACACAACAGAAAGTAAATGTAACCAGTTCCGTTGTTACGGTGTCCAGTAAAGAGATCGAAAACCGGGCAGTTCCTTCTGTATTGAATATTTTGCAGGGAGAAGCAGGCGGATTGAACATCCAGCAAACCGACGGTAATCCGGGTTATGGATCAACATCGGTAGATATCCGCGGCAACAGTACATTATCCAGTAACCCGGTTTTGTACATTGTTGATGGTATGGCGGTTAATAGCATTAACTATTTGAACCCAAGTGATATTTCTTCTGTGAGTGTGCTTAAAGATGCTTCTGCAACAGCCATATACGGTGCCAGGGCATCAGGAGGCGTATTGTTGATTACCACTAAAAAAGGAAAGCAGAACAGCAGGCCGGAACTGCAATACAGTACTATGGTTGGTTTCCAGCGGCCGGCCAGGCTACCTAAATTTGTAGATGCACCCCAGTTTGTGGACTTGTACAACCAGGCCCAGCTAAATGACAATCCAGGTGCACAAGTAAAATATACCCCAGAGCTGGTCCGGAAATACAAATCTGGCGAATTACCAAGCACCAACTGGCTCCCGTATATCCTGGACAATCAAGCCATGCAAAATCAGCAAAACCTCAGTATTTCCGGAGGAGGAAATAATATAGATTATTTTATCTCAGGCGGTTATATGAACCAGGGAGGGCTGATTAAAAACGTAGATTACAAACGTTATAGCTTACGTGCAAATGTAAATATGCAAGTGTCTAAGAGGTTAAAGCTGGGTATCAATTCGGTATTGACCAAAGAAGACAAACAACAGCCTGCCTACGGTACCGGAAGTGCGCTGCAATGGTCTTATATCGTTCCTGTAACCGAATACCCTTATACCAAGGCAGGAAATGACCGGAGCTATCGTGGCGGGGCCCAACCCAATGACATTATGACAAAAGCAGGTGTTCAGAACGAAAACCTGAATACCATTAATACCAACTTTCTGGCGGAGTTTAAGATCCTGGATAACCTGATCCTGAACGGTACCTACGGTTACAACTACACCAATAGCTTTACTTCTGCCTTTAACAATAAATATCCCTTGTACAATGATGATGAACAAATCGTAGTGTACAACAACAATCCCAACAGCGCTTATAAAGCAAACTATTCCCAAACACATCCAACCGCACTGCTCACTTTAAATTATACCAAAGATTTTGACAAGCACCACTTTAAAGGATTATTTGGTTATTCACAAGAGCAGGACCGCTACGATTTCAATAGTATAACCCGCTGGGGTTTCCTGAACAATTCATTGGATCAGATTGACGCAGGTTCATCGGATCCGACCTTGACCAACGTTTCAGGAAATGCAACTTCATACGCTATCCAATCCTGGTTTGGTCGCCTCAATTATGACTTTGATGGCAAATATCTGCTTGAAGCCAATGCGCGCTATGACGGTACATCGGTCTTTCAGAATAAAAAATATGGATTTTTTCCCTCTGTGTCTGCCGGATGGGTAGCCTCGAAAGAGAACTTTTTTAAATCCCTAAACAATGTCGTTAACTTTTTAAAGGTCAGAGGCTCTTATGGGCAAGTTGGAAACCAGAATGCTAGTGGTCTGTACCCATGGGCCAATACCATTGCACAAGACAAATATGTCCTGAACAAAGCAAGCGTAACCACCACTTATTACAACAATTCCCCTAATCCGGATTTAACCTGGGAGGTGAAAACCACAGCAAACCTCGGTCTTGATTTCACCCTCCTGCAACACCTGGACATCAGTGTAGATGTTTTCAGAGACCGTACTACGGGCATATTGCGTTCACCAAATGTTCCTTCTACCTATGGCATTGGTGCACCTCAGCAAAATGTAGGTAAAATGCAGAATCAGGGTTTTGAACTTAATATTGCTTACCGAAATCATATCGGCGATTTTAACTATCGTGCTTCACTTAACCTCTCCGACAGCAGAAACAAGATTCTTGATTTGGGTGGAACAGGACCAAGTTATGGAGACAATCCCCTTGTTGTAGGTCAGTCCCGCTGGATATGGTATGGTCTGCAGGCAGAGGGACTATTCCAGTCAAAAGAAGATATTGCCAATCATGCCGCACAAGACCCAAGGGTGCAACCAGGGGATATTAAATTTAAAGATGTGAATGGCGATGGAAAGATCACACCAGATGACCGTGTCATTTTAGGTCAGGCTACGCCACATTACCGCTATGGAATTACCTTAGCCGGTTCGTACAAAGGCTTTGACTTTTCGTTATTGCTGCAAGGTGTGATGAGTAATCTAACCCGTGTAACCGGCGGAGCACAGGTTCCATTCTTTTTTAATGGTGATGGAAACATTCTCCAGTCACAGCTGGATTACTGGTCTCCCTCAAATCCGGATGCGCGTTACCCCATCCTCAGAACCGACCAATCCATTAACAATGGACAGTTTTCAAGTTGGTGGTTGTTCAAAGCCTCTTACATGAGATTTAAAAACGCACAGCTGGGCTATACTTTTTCTAATACGCTGACAAAGAAAATAGGAGTTGCTTCTATAAGGATTTTTGCAGCAGGAGATAATCTGTTCCTGATCACCAGCAAAAACTTCCCTAAAAGTCTGGACCCGGAGATCCCGAATTACGGTGATGGTTCTAATTATCCTCAGGTACGTAACCTGAGCCTGGGTTTAAACGTAAACTTTTGATACCGGTATACACCATGGTCTATCTTAATCCTACAACGATGAACAATAACATGAAAAAAATAATTGTAGTCTGTGCCACATTGATCACCTGTTTATTTGCAGAGAGCTGCAAAAAGGGATTGCTTGATCAAAGCCCCCTCAACCAAATCACAGACGGTACATACTGGCAGTCTCCCGACGATGCTGTCATGTTTGCAACGAGAATGTACACCTATATGCCTCAGGACAATTTTGTTTATTACGAAGGCATGAGCGATAACGGGATTACAAATGACAACAATACCCGCCGTTTCGGTAACAGTACGCAAGATCCAACCATCAGCTCAAAAGAGTGGAGTTATGAACCGATGAGACAAGCTTACAGTTTCTTTATCCATGTAGATAAAGTACCCGGTATGGATGCCGGATTAAAAAAACGGCTTGTTGCAGAAGTAAAATTCGTGCTGGCTTACCGGTATTTTATAATGACAACCCTATATGGTGATATCCCATTTGTCCATAGCCTGATCACAGACCCTAATGCTGCCGATCTGCCTAAAACACCTAAAACAGAAATCATAAAAAATGTGATCCAATGGCTGGATGAAGCTGCAGCAGATTTACCCGCATCTTATACCGGTACAGATCTTGGGCGGGCAACAAAAGGAGCAGCAATGGCCCTAAAAGCCAGAGTATACCTTTACAACAACCAGTATCCTGAAGCGGCTGCGGCTGCCAAAGCGGTCATGGACCTGAATATTTATCAGTTGTATCCGGATTACTATGCTTTCTTCCAGAAAGACGGAGATTATTCTTCAGAAGACATCTGGTCGTTTGGTTATACGCTGTCTGTCCGGCAAAACAGTTTGAGAGATATTCTTGGATCTCAGGCACTGATGAACGGCCGGAACATTCTGGATCCCACGGCAGAACTCGTGTCCGATTACGAAAGTAAAAATGGATATTATCCCTATACAAAAGATCCTTCCTATCTGGCTACAGATCCATTTAACAACAGGGATCCCCGCTTAAGACAGAGTATCTTATGTCCGGGAGACATCTTCCCTTATCCCAATTTTCCAAACATCAATCAATACGATCCTTTTAACAACGCGGGTGATCGGATAGGCGGGGATTTGGGCTCCCGTTCAGGTTTCTCCTGGGCAAAAAATGTAGACCGTTACGATTATGTGCGTTCGGGTACAAACAACTGGAAAGCTTTCCGTTTTGGAGAAGTATTGTTAAACTATGCAGAAGCTCAAAATGAAGCAGTAGGACCAACTGCAGACGTTATTGCTGCGATCGACAAAATACGCACCAGGGCTAAAATGCCAACCGTTGCACAGAGTTTTGCCACCAATAATCTGTTTGTCAGTCAATCCACCTTACGTACCTTTATCAGGCATGAAAGAAGGATAGAACTGGCCGGGGAAGGATTACGGTATTTTGATATCCTGAGGTGGAAGATTGGAGAGCAAGTGATGCAGGGACCGATCTATACCGTGGATGCTTCTGCTGGAATTACAGCCATCAGCACCACTAATGGAAAAATTAACAAATACCCTAAAACGGTTATAGAAACCAGATTTTTTAACAATCCCAAATTCTATGTGTGGCCAATCCCACAATCTGCGATTGATGCCTCAAAGGGCGTTTTAACCCAAAACCCTTTATGGAAATAGTAAAGAATTAACCACAAATAAAAAACAATTAAATACACATATGAAAACCAGATTCTTATTTTTCACCCTAGTCATGGCGCTGTACTTTTCCTCAGAGCTCCGTGCTCAGAAGAAAGAAATACAGGCAAGTCCTCTATCAGAACTCCAGCGTAAATTTGTAGAGCTTCGTTTCGGGATGTTCATCCATTTCAATATTCCAACTTATGAAGATGCCGACTGGCCTGATCCGGAAACTCCTGCTACTGACTTTAACCCCACTCAACTCAATGCAGACCAATGGGCCAAAGCCGCTAAATCAGCAAATATGACTTACGGCTGTATCACCACAAAACACCATAGTGGATTTTGTATCTGGGATACCAAATCAACAAATTACAACGTGATGAACAGCCCATATAAAAAGGATGTGGTTAAACAATTTGCAGATGCCTTCCGGAAAAACGGATTGAAGGTGATGCTGTATTATTCTATCCTGGATACCCATCATAAACTACGGCCTAATGAGATTGTACCCAGTCATATCGAAATGATCAAAAAGCAACTCACCGAATTATTGACTAATTATGGTCCTGTAGAAGCGCTGATCATTGATGGTTGGGACGCGCCATGGTCCAGAATATCTTACGATGATGTTCCTTTTGAAGAAATCTACAAACTGGTCAAATCTTTGCAGCCCAACTGTATTATGATGGATCTGAATGGCGCCAAATACCCTTCAGACGGATTGTATTATACCGACATCAAAACCTATGAAATGGGCGCGGGACAACACCTTTCCAAAGAAACCAATACCATGCCCGCTTTAGCCTGTCTTCCCCTGCAAAGTTCCTGGTTTTGGAAAAGTGATTTTCCGGGAACAGCGGTTAAAAACCCCGAGAAACTGGTTAACGAGACACTTCTTCCTCTGAACAAAGCAAACTGTAATTTTATCCTGAACGTAGCTCCAAATAAAGAGGGCCTGTTTGATGATAACGCTATTACTGCCTTAAAAGAAATTGGAAAGTTGTATAAAAACAATCCGGTACCTGCTACATTTAAAGCCACAGGAGCGCCAATTATTTCCACCAACCTGGCCAGGAACCAGCCTGCAAATTCCAGCTGGAGCGAGGATATGAATATAATGGACTTCGCGAACGACGATGATTTCCATAGTTCATGGCAATCAAATTCCAGAGTTAAAGAACCATGGTACGAGATTGATTTCCGCAGCCCCGAAACATTTAATACTGTAATTGTTTATGAAAGCAAGTCTAACATAAAAAAATATAAATTAGAGTATTATGATAATAAAGTCTGGCAACTGCTTTTTGAAGGAGAAAACCCCAACAGGGTAAAGTTACACCGCTTTGATAAAGTTAAGGGCGATAAAGTCCGAATCTCTATCCAAACCTATGATACAGCTCCATCAATTGCAGAATTCCAGGTCTATAATGAACCCAGGTAAAATCATTCAGAAGGGTTGGTGACCCGAGAAATTTAACTTAAACTTTAGAGGGGCCGGGATGAAGTATTTCATCGGCCCTTTTTTTTAATTCTACTAATTTCTGCTGTATCTCAACATTCTTCTTTTTTAGTTCGGCAGCTTTCTTGAACAACTCTTCGTTGATCTTTTGTTGCGGAGCCAGATTTTCTGTTTTTTGTTGATTTTCCATAGCGAGAGAGATTAGGGTAAGAAGAGCGGGTTAATCTAAATTAGGGTTGTGGTATCAATTCTATTTTAAATTTTGATTAACTCTTGCACCAAAAATAGCCATAATTATTTAGAATCATTAAAAATAATCCTATTGATTTAAGGAAAGTTTATATAGATTTGTCGCTAATTGGATTAAATCTAAATAATAATACTAATCAGTAAATATGAAAACACTAAAACCACTCTTCATCATGCTATTGTTTATCGCAATAGCCAATCAGCTCTCCGCCCATGCAGTATGGATAGAAACTGCAGCTCATGGTAAAATAGGCCAGGCACAAGACGTTAAAGTTTATTTCGGCGAATATGGCCAGGGCGAGCGGGACAAGGTAGAAAAGTGGTATTCAGATTTGAAGGATTTAACCCTTTATGGCCAGGAAAATATGTACTTGAAGCCAGCAATTTCAGTAAGGATCCTGGCGAAGCAAACGGAAATCAATATAAAGCCCTCTGGCAAGGTTCTACTTATAGTTTTGAGGTTAAAAAGTAACGGTGGTCTTTCGAGCAAATGCCCGTTCTTTTTTACTAGTTTTGTCGTTTATTCAGTAAAATATAAACGGTGAGTAAACTGCCCCCGACAAACATAACTATATTGGATAAAGTAAATCCGGTTTTTATCAATGTGAGTAGCGAGTAAACCACTAATGCGAAAGACAGAGCCAGCAATATTTTGATTTTAGACATTCAATGCAAAGTTTAAAGTTGAACAGAAAGGCCGAAACTAAGGATATTTCCCCGAAGCCAGGGGGCATCTTTCTTAACTACTTAAAGTTGTTCTGTCATTTTCCGGTTTTACTGGCCGGTATAAATTCAATTTAAGAAGATAATATGTCTAGAATCAGGTCTAAATTGATTCAGTATGAGTGCGCAGGGGATCTGGAGTCACCCCGCACTTATACTGAATGAGTATGTAATCATTTCTATACCAAATCTTTTTTCTTAACAGCATTGAGAAGGTGTTTTCTCCTTGTTGTATTCCCGGAAAAGAAGAATTTTGTGAAAGGGGAACATTAAAATAAGCAAAAGCAGATATTGATTTTATAAAAAAATAATCATCTTTATAGGAACCAATATAATCTGTCAATTCATCATTAAAATTTAATGGATACTCCTTCCGCAATGTTCAAGATTGTTACTTATCAAGGGATTATACTAAATCGATTTTTTTTCCTGTTTTTCGCATATCTTTCTGTCAATTCTATCGTGTTTGCCCAGCAAAAAATGCCGGTTGATTATGTAAACCCGTTCATTGGTGCAAGTACAAATATGAAATCTGCAGGAAATCCAGCGGGGCTTGGAAAAACTTTTCCAGGTGCAACAACGCCATTTGGCATGACTCAGGTTAGTCCAAATACCATAACTGGTGGCGATAATGGTTCAGGATATAGTTATGAACATAAAAGTATAGAAGGCTTTGCGCTGACGCAAATGAGTGGAATTGGCTGGTATGGTGATCTAGGTAATTTTTTAGTAATGCCTACGGCAGGTCAGTTAAAGACTGCCGCAGGCAAGGAAGGTATTTCCGGGGGCTACAGGTCTTATTACGATAAGCGTACCGAAAAAGCATCGGCCGGATATTATTCTGTGGTGCTCTCTGACGAAAAGATTAAAGCAGAGTTATCGGCGACTCCACATTGTGGGATCATGAGGTTTACTTTTCCAGAAAATAAACAGTCAAGAATTCAGATTGATCTGGCCAGGAGGGTTGGAGGAACGGCTACCAAAGAATATGTGCAGGTAGTGGATGATCACACGATACAGGGCTGGATAGAATGTACACCAGAAGGTGGAGGATGGGGAAATGGCCAGGGAAGGGTAAGTTATACGCTTTATTTTTATTCGAAATTCAGTAAACCTTTGAAAAAATATGGAATATGGAGTGCCGATATTCCTGATTCCTGGATCAGAAAGGGGGAAGAAGTCCAAAGTGAGGCCTACCAGCAGGCAGTAGCGAAGGCTAATGTTACGGAAGGCTTAAAAGAAAAGGAAGGAAAACATATTGGTTTTTATACAGAATTCCCATCGCTGAAAGATGAGCAGGTGATTGTTAAAACAGGAATTTCCTATGTAAGCTTAAAGGGTGCACAACTTAATTTACAAAGGGAGATCAAGGATATGAATTTCGATGTTGTGCACAACAAAGCACGAATACTTTGGAATACGGAATTGTCAAAGATGAAGGTGAAAGGAGGTTCTGAAGAATCCAAATATTCCTTTTATACAGCTTTATACCATACCTTAATAGATCCCCGTACTTTCCAGGATGTTGATGGGAAATATCCAGGGGGAGATGGGAAGATTCATGTTGGAGGAAAATTTACCAAGAGAACGATTTTTAGTGGATGGGACGTGTTTCGGAGTCAGATGCCTTTACAAACACTGATCAATCCTGATGTTATCAGTGATTTAATTAATTCTCAGGTTAGTCTTGCAACCGAAAACAAAAGCGGTTATTATGACCGCTGGGAGATATTGAATGCGTATAGTGGGTGTATGGTTGGAAACCCAACATTGCCTGTTATTGCAGATGCTTTTAATAAAGGAATCAGGAATTTTGATATGGATAAAGCGTATCAGTATGCTTTAAATACTTCTGCAAAATTTGGAAATGGAGACAAGGGATTCAGTGGTCCGCCATATGGTATTTCCAATACCCTTGAATATGCTTATGATGATTGGTGCATTGCCCAAATGGCCAGGTCAATTGGAAAGAAGGTAGATGAGGAAGTCTTTTTAAAAAAGGGACAGGCCTACCGAAATATTTTTGATACAGAGAAGAAATGGTTCCGGCCAAGGAAGGAAAATGGCGATTGGGAATTATGGCCGGAGAAAGGGCGACTGCAGGATGATTATGGAACTGCAGAAAGTAATCCATATCAGCAAGGTTGGTTTGTACCTCATGATATTCCTGGTTTGGCAGATTTGCTTGGAGGAAAGACGAAGGCCGTTGAGGATCTTACCGCTTTTTTTGAGCATACACCAGAAAATTTGCTTTGGAATGATTACTATAATCATGCGAATGAACCTGTACATCATGTAGCCTATATGTTTAACCGTCTTGGAGCGCCTTGGTTAACCCAACGATGGGTACGCAGCATTACAAAGAATGCTTATCATAACGCGGTAGAAGGCCTGGTTGGCAATGATGATGTTGGCCAGATGTCGGCCTGGTACGTCCTGGCAGCCACCGGAATAGCTCAGATTTGTCCAGGAGATAACCGTTATGAAATTAACAGTCCGGTATTTGATCAGGTTCAGATTAAGCTGAGCACGGGATCCGGGCCGGCTAAGTTTTTTACCATTTCGGCCTTAAAAAACAGTCCTGAAAATGTCTATATCCAGTCTGCAAAACTGAATGGAAAACCTTATCATAAATCTTATCTTAATTATGCGGATATAAATTCAGGGGCCGTATTGGAACTGGTGATGGGCAATATACCAAATAAAACCTGGGGTATGGAAGAGTAAATTATAGCTGCAGTTTATCTTATTTACTGACCGTTTTAGCAAAGCAACTTTGACCGTTTTAACAAAATAACCTTCTGGATAATCACCTGATCTTTGTGTATATCAAAAACGATCAGACGATGAAACATATTAATCAAATTTACATCAATGGTGCATTTGTTACACCTCATGGAACAGAAACTTTTGACCTTATCAACCCCAGTAATAATCAAAAAATCGGAACGGTAAGGCTAGGGGATGAAGAAGATACGCGTATGGCGATTGCTGCTGCAAAGGAAGCGTTTAAAAGTTTTTCTCAAACAACCAAGGAAGAACGCGTAAACTATCTGCAGAAGCTGCAGGCTGCGGTGAGCAAAAGAGAAGCGGAACTCATAGACGTTATGGTGTTGGAGTATGGCGGTACTTTCCAGTTTTGCAAGGCCAGTACACAGCATGCAATACATGCTTTTTCTTCCATGATTGAAACCTTGCAGGAATTTGACTTCGAAAAAAAGGTTGGTCACTCTAAGGTGCGTTTAGAGTCTTTGGGTATTGCAGGCATCATTACACCATGGAATGCCAGCAACAGTTTTATTTGCAATAAACTGGCCACTGCAATTGCTGCTGGTTGTACTGTTGTGATCAAACCAAGTGAAATGAGTGCACTGCAAACACAACTTATTGCGGAATGTTTTCATGAAGCCGGTTTACCTGATGGGGTCTGCAATATTGTAAATGGCCTGGGAAGTGTTGTGGGCGCTGAAATAACCAGTCATCCTGATATTGCCAAAATTTCCTTCACAGGTTCTACAGCAGTGGGTAAAACCATAGCCAAAGGAGCTGTTGACACGATGAAACGTGTTACACTGGAACTTGGTGGTAAATCACCGAATGTAATTCTGGATGACGCAGATTTAAATGCAGTGATTCCTATGGCTGTTTTAGGCGCCTATATGAACAGCGGGCAGGCTTGTATTGCACCAACCCGTCTATTGGTTCCGGAACATAAACTGGAAGAAGTCAATGCAATAGCGAAGGCTACTGCCGAAAGTGTTAAAGTAGGGAATCCTCAGGATAAAGATACGCATGTTGGGCCTTTGGTTAGTAGAAAGCAATATGAGCGTGTGCAAAGTTATATCAGGCTTGGGCAAGAGGAAGGTGCTACGCTTTTGGTTGGTGGTGAGGGGCAACCGGCTGGGTTGGAAGCGGGTAATTTTGTGAAAGCTACGATCTTTACAAATGTAAATAATGAGATGCGTATTGCCCGGGAGGAAATTTTTGGTCCGGTATTGTCTATTATTCCTTACAAATCTGAAGAGGATGCTATTGCAATTGCGAACGATACGACTTACGGTTTGGCGGCTTATATCAGTTCTTCCGATACTGCACGTGCAAATCGTGTAGCGGCGCAGATTTCAGCAGGAAGAATTAATATCAACGGTTTTTCTCACGATCCTCAAACACCTTTTGGTGGCTTTAAACAATCGGGTATCGGCAGAGAATTTGGGGTATATGGCTTAGGCGCCTACCTGGAGCCTAAAGCAATTCTCGAATAATTACTAAATTTAGACGTTTTATTGCTAGAAAAAATGATAGAAAGAGATCTTTTCCCGATTAATTATTCCTGCCATTTCTCTGAGTTTAGGGAAGGGGAGCAGTTTGTACAGGGGCACAGTTTGGGGATGGTTATATCGGGAATCATGGAACTGAACGATGGACAAAAGAAAGTTCAGTTTAAGAAGGGTGAATTGTACTCGGCAAGGAAAAACCATCTGTTGAAATTTGTTAAGTATCCACCTGATCAGGGCGAATTCAAGTCTCTTTCTATTTTTTTTGATGATAAAATGCTGAGGGATTTTAGTCTGGAGTACGGTTATAAGGCGGAAGAGAAAACCAATACGGCTGCATTTATCCGCTTGCCGAAAGACGCATCAATTATAGGGTTTATGAATTCGATGATGGCATATGAGCCTTTGCTGAATGAAACGAGCTCGATTGAACTTTTAAGACTTAAGCAAAAGGAAGCACTATTGGTTTTACTAAGATATGATCCTGCTTTGAAAAATATCTTATTTGATTTTTCGGAGCCTTATAAAATAGATCTGGGGGCTTTTATGGAAAAGAATTTTCATTTTAATGTGAGCCTCGAAAGGTTTTCTTATTTAACAGGTAGAAGTCTTTCTACGTTTAAACGCGATTTTGAAAAGATATTCAGTATAACACCTAGCCGTTGGCTATTACAGCGCCGGTTGAAGGAAGCTTATTATCTGATCAAAGAAAAGAAACGAATGCCCTCTGAGGTGTACCTGGAGTTGGGTTTTGAAGACCTTTCTCATTTTTCTTTTACGTTTAAAAAGCAGTTTGGAAAGTCACCCAGTACATTTCTTGTCTAATGATCAGATTAGCCCATCCGGTTTAGACGCATTAACTGTTATTGATCCCCAAACAATGGGTGTTTGGCCGCAAAATTTAACTGATTCGTCTCAATTAACAGTTGTTAACAGTTGCTTTTTTAAAATTCGCTTCTTAATTAATTAGGAGATGAACGATAAAATTGTAATGGAATGAAAAACGAAATTGTGGGATCAGATAAAATTATTGTGTACAGCTTATTCTTAATTGTGGTCTTTAGACTTGTTGCTGTATTCTTCGAGATCATTATGTAACGTATTTTCGGCTATTTGTAAAACTATAGATTAATCAGCGCAGAAAATGCGGGTTTTACCTCAGAATTTGGCCTGTTGATCTCAATTAACATTTGTTAACATCTGCTTTTTTAAAATTCGCTTCATAATTAGAATATGAAACGAACTATACTACTGCTAATTTTAACAAATCTTTTTAGCTTTTCTGTGATAGCACAGCAAAAACTAAAAACTAAGGCTGTTATTGATGGGTTTTATACCACATCTGTAGATAAGATGCTGGACACAATTGCTGTACAGTGTAAATTGAGAATTATTTACGACCCGGATATGGTGCGACAGTACAGTGTTACCAATCATTTTTTTAACGAAAAAGTAAAAGATGTACTGGCTGACATTTGTAAATCTAATGGTTTGCGCTATTGGGTAGAATCAGACCAAAGTATTTACATTATCAGATGGCCCGAGGATGTTAACCGCTTAAAGCGGATGACTAATTCCAAACAGGAGGTGGTCAGGATCGTTGCTAATCCGGGGCCTGCGAAGATTGAACCGTCTTCTGCTGTAAAAAAACAGATGCCATTTACGGTAAGTGGCAGGGTCATTGATCATGCTACGGGAGAATCTCTTCCATCAGCCATCGTAAAAGTAAGATATTCCAGTATGAGCACCTCCACTAATGCGGATGGTTATTTTACTTTGTTGAATGTGCCTTCCGATACTTGTGTTTTGGATGTGAACTATATAGGCTATCAACCGGATGTTTATGCCTTGAGCCAAAGTAAGAGCAGGAAAGACATCGTTATAGGTCTGTTTACATCCGTAAAATCACTGAACGAGGTGGAAATTAAAGATAAAAGAAGTGAAAACGTGATGAGTACCGATAAACGCAGAGTAAGTGTGTTGCAGATTTCTCCTTCCAAATTAGAAGAGTTGCCCAATATAGGAGAGAAGGATATCCTGAGGTCCTTTCAATTGATGCCAGGGATCAGTGCCAGTAATGAGTCTTCTTCTGGTGCTTATGTAAGGGGAGGAACTCCAGACCAGAATCTGGTGCTGTTTGATGGTTTTACGGTGTATCAGGTAGATCACTTGTACGGGTTCTTTAGTGCATTTAACAGCAATGCAGTTAAAGATGTGACCTTATATAAGGGTGGTTTTTCAGCTAAATACGGTGGTAGATTATCATCTGTTACTGATATTGTAGGAAAAGAGGGGAACAGCAAAGAAACGACCCTGGCCGGAGACTTGAGTTTGCTGAGTGCAAATGTATTTCTGGAAAAACCTCTGAATGATAAATCTACGTTACTATTGGCCTATAGACATTCTTATCAGGGACCATTATATAATAAGATCTTTAACAAATTTAACAGCAGCACCACGGTTGCTTCGGGGCCCGGAGGAAATAGAGCAGGAGGTCCTCCGGGCATGGGAGGGGGATTTGGAGGAGGAGGTGCGACAGTAACGGTTCCCTCTTCCTCTTTTTACGACCTCAATGCGAAGTATACCTATGCACCCGATGATAAAAACAGATTTTCCTGGAGCATTTACCAGGGGAATGATAATCTGGACAACAGCAGGGATATCACTTTACCTTCTTTTATCAGCAGTTCGGGAGGAAGCATCAGTAACACAGATAAAACCACATATGGTAACCTGGGTTCAAGCTTGAAGTGGTCCAGGCGCTGGAATACGAAATTGTATTCCAATACTTTGCTGAGCTATTCTACCTATCACAGTGACAGGGATAACAGCAATACCATAACCATAAAGGACGCCAATGGTGATGATCAGAATGTATCAAACGGGACGTTTGAGAAAAATAACTTAAAGGACTTCAGTTTAAAGTCAGACTGGGAATTGCAGCTGAGCGGGAAATCTAAAATGTTATTTGGAGCTTTTGCCTCCAGGCAAAACGTATCTTATAAAAATAGTCAGAATGACACCAGTATGCTGATCAATCAGCATGCAATAGCTTTAACTGGAGGAGCATATGCGGAACTGGAACTAAACCTTATAGAACGACTGCAAATTAAGCCAGGTTTAAGGGAAACCTATTATGATCAAACAGGTAAACTCTATACAGAACCGCGCCTTTCAGCAACCTATACATTGACCGATCGCTTAACATTAAAAGCAAGTACTGGTAAGTTCTATCAGTTTACCAACCGGGTTATTAAAGAAGACATTCTTGCAGGAAGCCGGGATTTCTGGGTGCTTTCTAATGGAAGTACAATTCCTGTAAGCTCTGCCAATCATTATATTGCTGGTTTTAGTTATGAAACAGACAGGTTCCTGATTGATGTGGAAGGTTATTATAAGAAGCTGGACAATCTTTCTGAATACTCGCAGCGACAAACGGGTAGACGTATGGATGTATCCTCACTGGAAGAGCATTTCTACAATGGCAGTGGCTATACACGGGGTGTAGAATTCCTGCTGCAAAAAACTCAGGGTAAATATACCGGCTGGGTGAGTTATACGCTTTCAAAAGCGGTTAATAACTTTGATGTATATGGGGGGGATTTTCCTGCAAGCCAGGATACCCGGCATGAATTTAAGCTGGTTAACTTATACCGGTATGGAAACTGGACCTTTTCGGCTACCTGGATCTTTGCGACCGGAAAACCATATACAGCACCATTAACCAGTTATACCATTAATGATTACGCAGGTAACAGCCATACATTTTTGACGATAAGCGATAAAAACGGGGAACGTATGCCAGCTTATCACCGCCTTGATGCTGCAGCAACGTATGATCTGATTAAGATTGACAGCAGAAAAACGGGTAGCATTGGTTTCTCCCTTTTCAATATTTACAACAGGTCTAATCTCTGGTATAAACAATACTCGGTGGTCAATAACCAGGTGATCACCTCTAATGTCAATTATCTTGGCTTTACCCCAAATATAACACTTAGCTTAAAATGGAAATAAAGAGTACAAAAACACTGCGTTTTGCATTAATAATTGGTTTGGCATGGATGAGTTGCTGCCTGTTTGCCTGTAAAAAGAACAGCATTTCGGATGCAGATTATGCCCGTCCGGTTGTGGAATCGTACCTGGTTCCAGGAACAGCGGTACAGGTTAAAGTGTATTATCAGAAATATTTAGAGGATACGATATCCTATGGTTTCCCGATAACAGGATTAAAGCTGAAAATCTCGGACGGTTTTTCTACGGTTCAGCTTACAGAAAGTAAGGAAGGTACTTATGTTTATACGGATACTGCATTTATCAGGGCGAAAAAGACCTATACGCTTAATTTCGACTACACAGATAAAGTCATCAGCGCACAGACTACTGTTCCGGATAAACCAACTGGATTTAAGGCATCGGCTACGGAACAATACGTTCCTCCGTTTAGCATGGGTGGCACGCAGGAGACCTTCAAACCGGTCACGTTTAGCTGGAACAACATCGCATCTTGGTATTATATGATGGTCTTGAAGAATGTTGAAGCAAGTCCAACGAAGATCAGCTCAAGGCCTGGAAACAGCAATCTGAATGCTGAAGCCAGCCTTGGTCAAACCTCAAGCTGGCAAACGCAGCAAATGACTTTTAATTATTTGGGTAATTATAAGGTCTTACTGGTGCACATCAATAAAGAATACAGTGACGCCCTTAACAATAATGGTGGATCTTCACTTAATTTAACAAATCCATCAACAAATATCACTAATGGTTTGGGTATTTTTACGGCCATGCAGGCAGATACGTTAAACCTGAAAATTTACACTTCGACAAACTAAATGGGTTTGAATAACTTAATGGGTGTTTTAAAAACAGAGAGATCTAGAAATTGGTATTGGTTAAATGTACTTTTCCCGCTGGGGATCTGGTCGCTGGTCCTTATATTGCCATTTACGTTTAGAATTGGGAATTTTCCACCTGAGGTGCGAAGTTCAATGTACAAGACTGTAGTGTTGTCGAATGTATTGTTGATCATCATTTTTTATGTACACCATTTTTTAATCTACCCGGTTAAGGAAAAGAAGTATGGCCTTTATCTGTATGTTCTTTTACTGGCGGTTATATTCATTGCTTTTTTACTGATCAATCATTCTTTCTATACTGATTTATCCAGATTTCCAAGGCCGGAATTCCCTAAGCCGGGGTTTCACAAACCAGGTTTTCCCGGGCAGGGTTTTGGCAGGCGGGGAGGAGACCGGCCACCTAATGTATTTACGAGTTTGCTGCCTTTTACGTTTGTGATTGTGATGAGTTTCTGCTTCCGCTTGTACAGTGATAAAGTCATTCGTGATAAACAGATTGAAGAACTGGAAAACCTGCACCTGAAAACCGAGCTTGAGTTTCTCTCTTCGCAAATCAGCCCGCATTTTATGTTTAATGTATTAAATACATTGGTTTACATGTCCAGGAAGAAACCAGAACTGGTAGAACCTTCTCTGATTAGTCTTTCGCAGATGATGCGGTATATGATCTATGACAGTGATGAAGGGCAGATTACACTTGCTGATGAAATTGAGTACCTGAAAAACTATACTAATCTTCAGTTGCTCCGTTTTGGTGACAGTGTCAGGTTCAATTTATACTTGTCTGGGGCTTTTGAACAATATTCCATAGCACCTATGCTGCTGATTCCCTTTGTAGAAAATGCCTTTAAGCACGGTACAGTGGCCTTGGATGAACCTATCATAGATATTTCTATCATCGTCAATCAAAATCAATTGCTTTTACTGGTAGAAAATGAGATTGCCCCCGTAAATCAATCCGTATCGGTTCCAGCCAGAAAAGATTCTGGTATTGGCTTGTCTAATGTTCGCCGAAGGCTGGAACTTCTTTACCCTGGAAGGTATTTTTTGGAAACAAGGAAAGAGGATCAACTCTTTAACGTTAAGCTTTTAATTAATTTCTAAGATGAACTGTATCCTGATAGATGATGAAACTCCTGCTTTAAAATTGCTGGAAGATAATGTAAAACAGATTCCTTTCTTAAATATTGTAGCTTGTTGCAAGAATCCTGTGCAGTTGCTGGATTTGCTTCGGGTACATCAGGTTGACCTGGTTTTTCTGGATATACAGATGCCTGGAATCAATGGTCTGGAACTTTTAGCATCTATCAAGCAACCACCAATGGTTATTATGGTTACAGCTTATCCGGAGTATGCGCTGGATGGTTTTAACCTGGATGTTGTGGATTACCTGGTAAAACCGGTACCTTTTTCGAGGTTTTTAAAGGCTGTTCAAAAAGCCAATGAACTTTATGAGATCAGGCAACCTAAAACAAGATATGTTCTGCCTGAAAATGATGATATTTTTGTGAATGCAAACTATTCGCTGGTTAAGGTGAGAATGCAGGACATTACCTATATAGAGGGTTTAAAGGATTATGTGCGTATTAATCTGGCGGAGGGGAATCCGGTGATTACCCGTATGAGTTTAAAAACGCTGGAGGAGCGCCTGAAGGCCGCGAAATATATGCGGGTACATAAGTCTTTTATGATTGCTTTGGATAAGATTGAATCTATTCAGAAAACACATGTAATGGTGGCCGGGGTAGAAATACCGATCAGTGATGCTTACAGACAGGCCTTGCAGGCCTATGTTCAGGAAAAAAATTTTTAATCCTCAATATGCTTTAGTTTTTGAACAGGCGAAAAATAGGTCATCCGTTTTTTAACCTCAATAGTATTAATGATTTATTATAATTTTGTGTCATGGAGCTAAAAGCCTCCGTTTAAAATTGATATAGATGTTGAATACGCTCATACCTGCTGTAAGAATAAGGACAGTTGAAATTGCATTGTTAAAAGCTTTTAATACGACAGAAGTAACAGAGGTCATTTTATTGAATGGCGGACTTTCCTCAGCTGCTGTATATAAAATTGTTGTGGCTGAACAGGCCTATGTTTTGAAGCTGGATAGTCCATCAGTTCATGAAAATATAATCAGCAGCATGGAAATTGCTGCGAATGCAGATCTTGCTCCGGCGGTTTACTACTTGAATAAAGCCTGTCTCTTATACACATCTGACGCTGCCGACGAACGTGCGGCTCATTAAAAAAGGGGGGGGGGGGGGGGGGGGGGGGGGGGGGGGGGGGGGGGGGGGGGGGGGGGGGGGGGGGGGGGGGGGGGGGGGGGGGGGGGGGGGGG
>NZ_JAELTV010000639.1 GCF_016429005.1 Pedobacter sp. ASV19 | reverse complement strand
GTTAGAAGACCTTGCCTATTCGTCAGTAGGTGGATGGGGAAAAGCAACGGCAAAATTTGCTGGAGATAAAACTGTTATAAAATCAACCACAGCCATGGGCCGCACCAACTTTTATGCGGTAGAGCGAATAGGCAGAATTGGTGTGTTGTGGCATAAAGCAAAACATGTAATCGAATATGAAAGATGCACTGTGCCTTCAGAATATTTCAAATCACAACCAGCGTTGTTAGGCCGCCCCATTGTTAGAAAAGTAAGAGAATACATTGAAATATTAGAACCCGCAAAAAAATACCCCGATTACGAAGGACATAACGATGATGCCCCGGGGAGTATAAAAGCATGCCATTTCAAATCGATAATTATCCCGGTACGGAGTTCATGGGGTAGAGACGTCGCATTTAATATACTCAAAGTAGATAAACAAGGCAAACCGATACTTGATGCTGCAGGCCAAAAGGTTTATGCTTATGAAAATTTTGGTTGGGAGATACAGCTTTGGAACCCTGCTGCAGATCCGAAATTGTTCCCAAAACCTCAAATCGCTTTTGAGCTCATCGCTCCGGCTGATTCTAATATAGAGTCGGTAATGGTCAATCTTTCAGAACCTGAGAATTTAAGGTTTTATACTGATACCAGGCCTAGTGTAGATATTGGTGAAGATGAGCCTATTATTTTAACAGCCGATACCACGAAATGGCCGGCTATTAAATATATTGACTACACTGATCTTGAATTGCCAAACGAGAGGCATTTAGCCCCGGCTAACCCAGAAGCAGGCACCCTACTGGATCAGGCCATGCCTGATGTATTGGCCGTTGCACCTGGATTTGAACGTTATACGTTTAAAGTTGATACAAGTGAATTGCCGGCAGGGGTTGCAAACAGGTATAATGCCAAAAGTGGTATATCCGGCAAATTAAAAGCCGTAACCATGATGAGGAAACCCTTATTAAAGGATAAGGTTGGCAGCGAAATCAAACCTGAACTACACCCTGCATTTAAATTATTGGTTACTGACTCAACTTCAGTCATTAATGAACTTTATAATGGCCAACTAAGCAAAGTAAAATCCATTAAAGACGTTGCCATCAGTCTTTACAACTCATTTGGGCCAACAGCGGGCGGTACAAAATTATCTGCATTTATGCAGAACTTTAATGTAGGCTTGGATAAACCAAATTTATTTTACTTCAAAAGGCTATATGATGAAACTACACAGGCCAATCCCCCGGAATTTAGATACTTGCTGCAACAATACCCAACAAAATATTTATGGAGAGAATCGGTAATTTCTGGTGAAGGCTTACTTAATAAAGCCCTTGCCCTTTACACCGAGCAGACCAGTATATTTAAAGGTGAAATTGATGCGCTTATTAAGCAGGGTGGAGATTATCAAAAAAGCGCTACTGAAATATTAGACAGGTTTAAAGATAACATCGGGGCATTTCATCTCAATGTAGACTATGGCATTGAGTTTTTAACATCCAGCCAACAACAACTTGAAGCAGGGATTGATCTGTTTAAAAATAGACTAGCAGACGGCGAACGAAAAGCTGCTGAAGAAATTGAAAGCCATTTAAAAGTGCTGAAAGCTTTGATTGCTGATACCACTTTAACATTCGATCAGTTAAAAGCCTGTCTCTTATACACATCTGACGCTGCCGACGAACGTTAGCCGGTGTAGATATCGGTGGTGGCGGGATCATGAAA
>NZ_JAELTV010000638.1 GCF_016429005.1 Pedobacter sp. ASV19 | reverse complement strand
GTATTTATTATTCAAGAGATTATATGCTTGGTGTGGATTACTGGAAGTATCACGGTAAAGAACTAGAGCCAAAATTGATCAGTAAAAGTGATCTGGCTGTTGCTAATTCCCTTTATCTTGCCAATTATTGTAAAAAATATAATGCAAATTCCCACTACGTTGGGCAAGGTTGTGATTTAAGTTTGTTTAGAGATACCCCCGCTTTACTAGTGCCAGACACAATTATGTCTATTAATGGTCCAAGAATTGGATTTGTAGGCTCTTTGAATAGTGACCGGCTGGATATTGAAATATTAATCCATATAGCTAAAGAGAGACCTAAATATAACTTAATTCTTGTTGGACCTCCTGATGAGAAATTTTTGAAAAGTGAGTTGAAATCCATGGAAAACGTCCATTTTATAGGGCTTGTTCCAGAGGCTCATTTACCTTCTTACATTAAGGGATTTGACGTTTGTTTAAACCCTCAATTAGTTAATGAAATTACCATTGGCAATTACCCTAGAAAAATTGATGAATATCTGGCGCTGGGAAAACCTGTTGTTGCCACTTCCACTGAAGCTATGGAGACATTTAAAGAATTTGTATTCTTAGCACAAAACAAAGAGCAATACCTGAAGCATATTGATGGCGCTATTGAAGCGAATTCTGAAAGTTTGATTCAGGCAAGAAAAAACTTTGCTTCTTCACATACGTGGGAGAACAGTGTGTCTGAAATATATAAAGCGATACTTTTTACGGAGAAAAAATCTTAAACGATGTCTGTTTCAAATATAATTAAGTCAAATTTATGGTTGAGGAAATTAGCACACTGGTTGTTGATACCTGTTAATGATTACAGACCTCGGCTTTGGGTAAGGTTGTTTTTGAATCCTTTTAAGCATAAACGTGGCAGAGGTAGTATCGTGCGCTTTCAAACTCGGTTGGATTTGTTTCCATACAATAAATTTCAATTGGGAAGAAAGTCTGTTATAGAAAGCTATTCTACAGTAAACAATGGAGTAGGTGATGTATTTATAGGGGATAATACAATAGTTGGATTATCTAATACCATTATTGGACCCGTAGAGATTGGAAATGGAGTTATGTTGGCCCAGGGAATTGTTATTTCTGGATTAAACCATGGATATATGGATATCACTCAGTCTCCGAGCGTTCAGAAAGTGGTGACAAAGAAAATAACCATTGGTGATGATGTATGGGTAGGCGCCAATGTCGTGATTACGGCAGGTGTTAATATAGGCAAACACTCCGTGATAGGGGGCGGGAGTGTTGTGACTAAAGATGTTCCTGAACATGCTGTTGTTGTGGGAAATCCAGCTAGGCTTGTAAAAAAATATAATTTTCAAACTTGTATCTGGGAAAAAGTAAAGTTATGAACAGGCGGGGATCTTTGAAAATTTTAGGGCTTTTGGGTTTAACAGGGATTGCTTCTTTTTTAACGTATAAATATAATCTGAGTCATCCGAATTTTGAACCAGGCTATCTTTTAGGAGAAAAAAATCTTCTTGCTGAACTGGTTGAAACTATTATTCCCGAGACAGATACACCAGGTGCGAAAAGTGCTATGGTTCATTTATTTGTAATAGGAATGGTTGAAAATTGTACTTCTGTAAAAGAGAAAGGTATTTTTTATCGTGGAATGGAATCTTTGAAAGCCTATTGTAAGCAGGAATATGGAAGGGATTTTGTAGATTGTAAGGAATGGGAA
>NZ_JAELTV010000637.1 GCF_016429005.1 Pedobacter sp. ASV19 | reverse complement strand
GATGTAGCCATTCCAAAGAATAAACTGGTTGTTATTACCGGCATGTCGGGGTCGGGGAAGTCCTCACTGGCATTTGATACTTTATATGCCGAAGGGCAGCGGAGATATGTAGAAAGTCTTTCTGCTTATGCCAGACAGTTTATGGGCCGGATGAATAAACCTGATGTTGATTATATAAAAGGTATTGCGCCTGCTATCGCCATAGAACAAAAGGTGATAACTTCGAATCCAAGGTCTACGGTGGGAACCTCAACGGAAATCTATGATTATCTGAAACTCCTGTTTTCGAGAATTGGAAAAACCTATTCTCCTGAATCGGGACAGATTGTAAAAAAGGACAGTGTAACGACCATTGTTGATTTTATTTCTGCACTGGAGAATGAAAGTACGGTGACTATTTATTGTCCTCTTTTTCCTCATAACAACCGGACGATTAAGGAGGAATTGGCTGTTTTACTTCAAAAGGGTTTTTTGAGAGTCTTGCTCAATGACCAGATTTATAAGATCGAAGCGATCCTGGAAGATGAGGGTTTTAAAGATGTGGAGCTGACAAGTGAAAACACGGTTATGATCTTAATTGATCGTATTGTAGTGAATAAGGAAGAGGAAACCCTAAGCCGTATTGCTGATTCTGCACAGACTGCATTTTTTGAGGGTAAGGGAGATTGTTATGTGGAACATGATGGTGAAATGACCCATTTCTGTGACCGTTTTGAACTTGACGGGATCAAATTCGAAGAGCCTACACCTAACTTTTTTAGTTTTAATAATCCGTACGGGGCCTGCAAAAGATGTGAAGGTTATGGGAATGTGATCGGCATTGATGAGGACCTGGTTATTCCTGATAAAAGCAAGAGTATCTATGACAATGCGATTGCCCCGTGGCGCGGAGAGAAAATGCGGGAATGGTTAAATAAACTGATCAGAAATGCAGATAAATTTGACTTCCCTATCCACCGTTCTTACAGCGAACTGACCGATAAACAACAGAAACTGCTGTGGACAGGAAATAAATATTTTGAAGGACTGGATGCATTTTTTAAAGATTTAGAAGAACAAACTTATAAGATACAATATCGTGTAATGCTTTCCCGGTACCGGGGAAAAACAGTGTGCCCTGACTGTAAAGGATCCAGGCTCAGAAAGGATGCTTCCTATGTGAAAATTGGTGGTAAATCTATTATTGATATAGTTTTAATGCCGCTTTCTACCATACTTGATTTCTTTGAAAAGCTGGATCTGTCAGAAACAGACCAGAAGATATCTAAAAGATTACTGTCAGAAATCTTTAACAGGGTGGAGTACCTGAATAATGTTGGTTTGGGTTATTTAACCTTAAACAGGTTGTCCAATACGCTTTCCGGGGGAGAATCACAACGTATTAATCTGGCTACTTCATTGGGCAGCAGCCTTGTGGGATCTGTATATGTACTGGATGAGCCAAGTATCGGTTTACATCCCAGAGATACCAATAAACTGATTGGTGTTTTGGAATCTTTGAGAAATGTAGGAAATACCGTTTTGGTGGTTGAACATGAGGAAGAGATGATGAAAGCGGCAGATCATATTATAGATATCGGGCCTGAAGCAGGTACACATGGGGGTAATCTGGTGCTGTCTCTTATACACATCTGACGCTGCCGACGAACGTTAGCCGGTGTAGATCTCGGTGGGCGGCGGATCAGGAAGGAGGGGGGGGGGGGGGGGGGGGGG
>NZ_JAELTV010000636.1 GCF_016429005.1 Pedobacter sp. ASV19 | reverse complement strand
CCTCCATTCTACCCAGACAAAATTTTGAATTATCCGGCCAACTGGACTAAGAGACCGGAATTATATCAACGTTTTCTAACGACGTCTACACGCTTGTCTGAAAGCGTCCCGAATCAGTGTGGTACAGGTGGTGGCGCTAAATCCTGGTACGATCATATTTTTATTTCTCCCCCACTGGTCAGTGGCAGCAGAAAGATGAAATATGTACCAAACTCTTACCGAACTATAGGAAATGACGGCAAGCGTTTGGGTATTGAGGTCAACAGCAGAACAAAACGTAATACGGCTGTTCCTTATGATCTTGCCGAAGCCCTATTCCATTTTTCAAATAAATATCCTGTAAGCATGCAATTAGCCATCAATACCAGATAAAAAATATCCTGATTTATCCGGTCAGGACAAATGATCAGTGAGCCTGAAACGGAGATAAAAATTCGTTCCCCGGCCTTCTTCACTCTCAAAATCTAGTTCAATACCGTATTGTTCGCAAATATTCATTGTAATATGCAGGCCCATTCCGGTAGTTGACTCTCCTATTGTGCCCTCTCTTTTTGCTGCTGTGAATTTATCGAAAAGCAATGGTTTCATTTTTTCTGGTATACCTACGCCATTATCAGAAATACTCACCTTACAATAAGGCCCGTCTATAACGGCATGAAGTTCAATTTTACCGTATTCCCTGGTAAATTTTATTGCATTATTTAAGATGTTATCTATAGCTCGACGAACGGCAATAGCGTGTCCATAACTGTATTTCTCTGCTTCCGGCAGTACAACACTTAGATTTATATTTTTTTTCTGCAAACTTACCTGAAAATCATTTGCGCAAATTTCCAGAAGCCCTCTGAGTTCAAAAAAATCACCTTGTACCGACATTTGTTTATGGCTTGGTGGTCTGAGCAGCTCATGAACCAGATTGTGCGCATTGGTACAGGCAGTTTTTGCCATAGAAAGTATCTCTGTATGATCGGGGTCTTCCAGCATTTCTTCTAAAATTCCTACAATCCCCATAATATTCGAAATAGGTGTTTTTAAATCATGAACAACTGCCTGTAAATCTTGCTTATGCTTTTCCAAAGAGTCAACCAGGTGATTGGTTATATCCGCCTTATGGAGAACACCGATCAGCTTTTTATCTTCATAGACTGGCAATACCTCCGAACGGGTGTCCAGCATAATTTTAAGTGCTTCGGCTATCCTTGTATTTCTATGTAGTTCAGGTTTCTGAGACAAACAATCCACCACCAGATGATGTGTTTTAGATAAGAGATCATTCGCATTAATCAAACCTATTGGCTCATCCTCCATCATCACTACAGCTCCCCCACTTGAAATAATCTTATGCTTTACTTCATAAATCCCATCGAAGGCATTAACAGTCAGGAACTCGTTTCTAATAAATGGAGCGATCATTATTTATTATTCTAATATGTTATTGATTTCAATGTTTTCGATAGAAATATTAATTTTAAAGTCGACACGGATCAGCTCACCATCTGAAACGAAAGGAAAAACATTTTTAGTTAAGATATGCATCACTTTCTCCACTGGCATCTTCTTTAAGATATGTTTATTGATAAATACAGTTTCTACACGTTCATCTTCTACTTCTACACTAAGAAAACCATTGGGCAGTAACATTTCAAAGGATTTACTTAACCCTATCTTTCCCTGAACACAATTTTTACCTACAATCAGAATATCCTGGAAAGG
>NZ_JAELTV010000635.1 GCF_016429005.1 Pedobacter sp. ASV19 | reverse complement strand
CCCCCCCCCCCCCCCCCCCCCCCCCCCCCCCCCCCCCCCCCCCCCCCCCCCCCCCCCCCCCCCCCCCCCCCCCCCCCCCCCCCCCCCCCCCTTTTTCCTCCTCCCCCGACCACCGCGATCTACACCGGCTAACGTTCGTCGGCAGCGTCAGATGTGTATAAGAGACAGACCATTACTGCGGATACAGTAATCATTTCTACAGGCGCAACGGCTAAATGGTTAGGTTTACCAAGTGAACAAAAATATAATGGTTTCGGTGTTTCTGCTTGTGCAGTATGCGACGGTTTCTTTTTTAAAGGACAGGATGTTGCTATTGTAGGTGCAGGAGATACTGCAGCTGAAGAGGCTACCTACCTGGCTAAACTTTGTAAAAAAGTATATATGCTGGTTCGTCGTGATGAATTCAGAGCTTCAAAAGCAATGGTACACCGTGTACTGAATACTCCAAATATTGAAGTGATCTATAACTCTGAAGCAAAAGAGGTATTGGGTAATGGTAAAAATGTTACTGGTCTTAAGATCTCTAATAACAAAACCGGAGAAGAAAAAGATATTGAGGTAGAAGGTTTTTTTGTGGCTATTGGTCATAAACCGAACACAGATATTTTTAAGGGATGGATTGATATGGATGAGACGGGTTACCTGAAAACTATTCCGGGCACAACCAAAACTAATGTTGAGGGTGTGTTTGCTGCAGGAGATGTTCAGGATCATTATTATCGTCAGGCGGTAACTGCTGCCGGATCTGGTTGTATGGCTGCATTGGATGCGGAACGTTATCTGGCGGCTAAAGAACACCATTCAGAAGTGGTTTCTTAATCATAAAAATTATTGCTTAAAGCGGAGTTGTTGATAAACAGCTCCGCTTTTTTTGTGCTTTATGGTTTGGTGTCGAAAAAAAATATGTGCTGTTTCTGTTCATTTCAAACGTTTGACTTCTATTGTAACAAAAATGTGATGTATCGAAGGCGGCTGTTCTATTTATCTTAGGGTAATTACTTAGTACCACCTAACACACAAAACAAATCATGAAAAAAATCTTACCAATTGTCATCTGTGCATTGCTGAGTACAAATTTGTACGCGCAAAATGATGCCAGCATGGGAATTATTCCTGCCCCGGTTTCTGTAGAGAAGCATTCGGGATTCTTTGTTCTGGATAAAACAACTTTACTGATCTCTGCTCATCCTGAAAATGCACGTGTTGCAGACTTACTAAATGCTTTTATTGCAAGCAAAGGTGGCTTTGCACTGAGATCGGTTAAATCTCCGGAAGCCAACCACAAGGCTATAGTTATTACTTCTGAAGGGGCGGATAAGCTTCCTGAAGAAGGTTACCACATCAGCATTACCAAGGATAAGTTTCTGATCACCGGAAAAGGTGCGGGTTTATTTTATGCTGTACAGTCGGTTATGCAGTTGATGCCTGAAAAACAGGATGGCAAAATCAGTGTACCTGCAGCAGACATTAATGATTATCCAAGGTTCAAATACAGGGGGATGCACCTGGATGTAGGCTGTCTCTTATACACATCTGACGCTGCCGACGAACGTTAGCCGGTGTAGTTGTCGGTGGGGGGCGGGTCAGTAAAGAGGGGGGGGGGGGGGGGGGGGGGGGGGGGGGGGGGGGGGGGGGGGGGGGGGGGGGGGGGGGGGGGGGGGGGGGGGGGGGGGGGGGGGGGGGGGGGGGGGGGGGGGGGGGGGGGGGGGGGGGGG
>NZ_JAELTV010000634.1 GCF_016429005.1 Pedobacter sp. ASV19 | reverse complement strand
CCATTAAAGTAACCGATCCGTTGGTGCTGCCAACAAAAGTGCTTGCCGATGGTACCACAGGAACTCCATATGTAACAGAGACCCTGCCTTCGGCAACCGGCGGAACAGGTCCTTATACTTACCTGGCCAGCAACCTTCCTCCGGGACTAAGCTTTGATCCGGCAACTCGTCAGATCTCAGGTACTCCGACTCAATCTGGTTCATTCAATATCTCTGTTAAAGTTACCGATGCGGCCAACGCAACCGTAACCCAAACCTATGCCCTGAAAGTGAACGGCGTGCTTTCTTTACCAAATGCTACTTTAGCAGATGGATTGGTAGGAACACCTTATACCTCTCAGCCTTTACCTGCGGTAACCGGTACCGGTACAGCGCCATATACTTATGCTGCTACAGGCCTGCCGGCAGGGCTTACTTTTAACCCGGCCACCAGGGTCATCTCTGGTACACCAACTATCGGCGGTACCTTTACCGTTAAAATGACCGTAACCGATAGCAACGGTTTATCAACCAGTACCGATTATGCACTTAAAGTTAATGTTTCCGCTCCGGTGGTTGCTGCTGCAAATACCTGCAACGCCACCACTGCCACATTAACCGTATCCAATATTCAGACTGGCGCTACCTATAACTGGTACGCTGCAACTGGAAGTACCTCTATCTTTACAGGAACAACTTTCACAACACCTGCTTTAACAGCCAATACGACCTATTATGTAGAAGCCGTTTCAGGAACAGCAGTAAGTACACGTACGGCTGTTAATGTGACCATCAACCCTGCTCCTGCCCTGGCTTCAGTATCCACCAACAGTGAAACCATCAGTCCCGGACAAACTGCAACCTTAATGGCTACTGCCGATGCAGGCAATACCATTAACTGGTATACCGCTGCAACTGGTGGCGCAGCCATTGCAACTGGTACAAGTTTCACCACACCTGCCCTCTCGGCAACCACAACCTATTATGTGGAAACGCAAAGCGCGGCCGGTTGTGTGAGCGCAACAAGGGTATCGGTAACCGTAACCGTAACTTCCGGTCCGGTCAACCCGAACTGTAACGCGGCGACAAAACAACAAAGTGGTATCGATGGAATCTGTCTGCTGTGTGGCATCTCTGATCCGGGCAACTCTACCGATGCAGATGTCAACAACTTTACCCGCATCAACCTTGCTGTTGGTGTAGGCGCAACAGGTTACCAGCGCCTGATCTTCAATAACCCGGGCGCAAGTACAGACAGCATCCGCTTGGACCTGGCTACCCCGGTTGGACTGGCAGACCTGAGTGTACTGGGCGGGGTAACCGTGAAAGTATACAACGGATCTACACTGGTGAAAACCTATCCGCTTAATTCTTCTCTGCTGAACCTGCAATTGCTTTCAGGAAACAGGTTCAAAGCTACCCTGCCTGCCGGCGGTGTATATGACAGGGTGGAGATCAGCTTTGGAGCCCTGGTTGCAGCCTTAAGCAGCCTGGACATCTATGGTGCTGAGGTGATCTATCCAAACCCTACGGTAGCAACAACCGGCAGAAACATCTGCTCGGGAAGTACAGCTGCTTTATCTGCCACAGCCAATGGCGGAACCACCTTGAGATGGTATGCTGCAGCAACAGGTGGTACAGCTTTAGCTACAGGATCTACTTTTACGACTCCGGCTTTAGCCGCAAATACAACTTATTATATTGAAGTAAGCAAAGGCACCTGTGCCAATGCACAACGCGTACCGGT
>NZ_JAELTV010000633.1 GCF_016429005.1 Pedobacter sp. ASV19 | reverse complement strand
AGATGTGTATAAGAGACAGCGGTAATCCGGGTTGGCGCATCTAAACCAAAGCTACCTATACTTACTTTCAGTGCCACACCTGCCGTATCTAAATTGTTGTCAATACCAATTAGACGTGTTCCGGTTGAAGCCCAAACTTTACCATTCGGCGTTTGCGCAAAACCACGGTTAATAGTTGGAAAACTTTTAATCAGTGAATAGTCACTCGCCAAAACAATCTTGGCACCATTGCTTTGCAATAAGTAAACATAATCTCCCTTTTTCAACAGATCACCTGTATTCACAGCACCAACGGTAGTGAGTTTATTCTGAAGAGCAAGTGTGTTTAAATCAATTTGATAAACCCCATCATTAGCACTCACAAGGCCTCGGTTTCCATCCACCTGTACAATGCTCCTCCAGTTGCTGCTTTCCTGTACATACCTGGCCTCTTCTTTTAATGTCGATGCATTTACTTTTACAATAGGGCCATTTACCTTACACATCAGATAAATACTGCCATTAATTAAAGAAGCAAATTGTAATGTACTTGTTTTTGCAGCATTAGATAAAATCTTTCCCGGATTTTCTTTCTCATATACCCTAGTTCCAACAGTATCTTCTCCATATCTGTAAAAATTTATTGCCCCTGTACTTTGTCCATAAGAACCTTCGCCAATGATAAAAAATCCATTTTCATATTTACCCGCTGCCGACTCCTTTTTTGGGATGTCAGCATCGTCCTTTTTACAGGAGTACAAACCGGTAGTTAAAAGCAATACTGCAATAAAAAGTTGTTTAAAGTTTACGTGTTTCATTATCATATGTTATTAATGTTGTGCTGTTTTAACCAGCTACCGGAATTTTGGTTACTATCTTTTACCATTTTTTGTTGTGAGTTAAACCCACAGCAAACAGTTCAACAAGGAAATGAAATACGAAATCGTAAGTCTCATCCTAGCTTCAATCCCCGAAAGCTATGAAATCATAATGCCAAAGGCAGGTCTCCTGACTTACGCCTGATTTTCAGCCTTCCCATCACACCAGATGTGCAAAAGTGGCCAGATTTGAAAATCATTTAAGCGCTTACAGTTGCGGGACAGTTGCGGATTTCCACCGTATTCCCTT
Organism: Pedobacter sp. ASV19; assembly: GCF_016429005.1. GTDB lineage: Bacteria > Bacteroidota > Bacteroidia > Sphingobacteriales > Sphingobacteriaceae > Pedobacter. Next base: position 551 of record NZ_JAELTV010000633.1, on the reverse strand, counting down.
TTAATACCAGGTATTAGCCCAGTAACCCAAAGCGCCGCGAAGATAAGCATTAGCCCTTAAAAAAAGGAAAACATTAAATACTAACTGCCAGAAGTTCCACTGCTACTTTTCGTATCATCATTTTTAATACTCCGCTGGCTTTTTTTAATGGCATCCTTTAACTGACCAAAACGCCAGTTTAGGCTAAGGATAAAAGAACGGTTATAATTTTGCGACCTATAATATTGATTAAAATCAGTTCCCTGGATAGAACGGGCATAATAGCGAAATTTGGAAAAAGGATTATTTATACCCGCAGAAACGGTCAGCTTATCTTTAATGATCTCCTTACTTCCGCTAAAGGAAACAAAGGTAAAAGCACTGGATTTTCCCTGCAAAAGAATTTCAGGTGCATTATAATTAAAACTGGCATTAGCTTTCCAGGCCTTTTTAAATTTATAACCCGTATTTAAATAACCATATCCGGATATTCCACTGTTTTTCTGAATTAATCCTTCTATTGCGCCTTCCACCCAGGTATATCCCTGTCTCTTATACACATCTGACGCTGC
>NZ_JAELTV010000632.1 GCF_016429005.1 Pedobacter sp. ASV19 | reverse complement strand
AGATGTGTATAAGAGACAGAGCTAGGTATGCTGGTATGGCAGGATTTTGTGAATCCTAATCAAAGCCTGCCGGAGGGTAGTAAAACTGAATTCGAAAAAGGTGCTTTAGATGAAATGACTCAATTGCACAACAACCCCTCAATCATTGCCTGGGTGCTTTTCAACGAGAAATGGGGGCAATACGATCAACAACGTCTGAGTGAATGGGTGAAGAAAACAGATCCGTCCAGAATTCTTAACGGGCACTCCGGTGAATTACTGTATGTGAATGAGCAGTTACGCTCTCCATCTCCAAATGCTTACGTCAGTGCAGACATGACCGATGTTCACAGCTACCCGGACCCAATGATGTCCATTAAACAAGCCGGAAAAGCACAGGTATGTGGAGAATTTGGAGGAATAGGGGTATTCATTCCCGATCATCAATGGTTAACGGGATCTGCCTGGGGCTATATCCAGGAAAAACCTGCAGCACTCAAAGCAAAATACACCATCATGAACCAGCATTTACAATTGATGGAAAAGGAGGGCTTATCCGGATCAATTTATACACAGCCTTTTGACGTGGAGGGCGAACAGAATGGATTAATGACCTACGACCGCGAAGTAGTTAAAATTCCTTTTGCAGAAATGAGGAAGATTCATAGTCAGCTAAACCCTGATGTTTCTTCGCCATCCTGGCTTTCCATGGCGAGCGATGTTACCGCTAGAGATGCAGACCTTACCGAACCGGGTATCGCATACAGTGCTATGCTACAGGAATATATTGGCGGAAAACGTGACCTTTCATTCCTGAAAAAAATGGCTATGATGGCTATGCAGGCAGGAGATAAACCTGGAGCCCTGCTTGCAGGTTCAGCTTATGTTTCTTCGCTTAAGATGCCCTTATCTGAGGAAGACATCAATAATGTAATTCAGTTTACCAAGAGTACGAAAGATGCCGGGTTTAGCCTGATGAATGTGAATGTCGATGCTTTTAAGAGGGTGATGGGAGACCGTAAATATACCGTCGCAATGATGAATATGATCCTGAAGGGAGAAATGGAGCCCTTGATGAACCAGGGAAATACAGATTGGTCTGTGATAGAAGCCAGGGTTAAACCTTATGGGGCACCCGGAGAAGAAATTTTACTAAGGGCCAAAACGGTTGGGTTTTACAACCAGCAGGACTGGGCAAACTATGTTCCCGCTGCCAGAGCATATCTGGAGAAATTTGGAGCCAATATCCCTGAACAAGAAAGAAGTATGTTTCAGGGAGCTATTGACCAGCACAAGTAAGTGATTATGAATTGTTAGTTTTTTATGAATGATAAGTTAGATAACGTATATACCGGCAGTGGATGCTGCCGGTTATACAAATTAAATTAAAATGATGAAAGACATTGGAAATAAGATAAGAATGCTTAGAGTAAATTCGAGAAAGAAACAGAGACATCTGGCCGAGGCACTTGGGATATCCATTCCAGCTTATTCTAAAATAGAAACAGGTATCACCGATATTAATACCGCACGGCTTATAGAGATAGCCAATTATTTCAACGTTCGTCCGGCGCTATTTTTTGAGGATACAGAAGAAACAAAGAAAATGGAAGAGGATAGAAGACTACGTGATGCGCAATTCAGGAAAATGGAAACCATGGTCAATGAATTGCAGGAAAAATTAATTGTCACGCTCCAGGAAAACAATCTCTTGTATAAAAAAGTTGCAAATTAACCACAACACAAC
>NZ_JAELTV010000631.1 GCF_016429005.1 Pedobacter sp. ASV19 | reverse complement strand
AGATGTGTATAAGAGACAGGATCGACAAATTACAAGTTTTACATCACGGAATCGTATCCTTTTGAATTTTATCAAAACAGACCAGTTAACCTCAAGCAGGCCCGGGATTTTTTCTTACCTCCCTTGAACTTGCAAAAGATGACGTCCACCGACATGAAGTATAATACCGGAGCTACAAGTTAAACTCGATGAAAGAAGTATTTGTTGCAAACCAACTGCAGCAGATCTTCAGCAATAGAAAAGAAAAAAATAAAAAGAATTATTCGGCGAACTATAAACAGGGCTAAAGAAGATAAGCAGATCCCTGTACTACACCTCTGCGTTCAATTTCCTTGTCAATATAGGTTTGAATCGCAGACTTGTTTAATCCCCAGTTAGGTGCAATAAGAAGATCCCAGTCTGAAATTCCAAATAAGCGCTGAATCACAATATCAGGACGCAGAAGTGGAATAAGCTTACACAACAGATCTGTATACTCTTCCAAAGAAAAAAGCTTAAAAGGTTGTTTTTTATATTTCACCCCCATAATAGAGCCTTCAACAATATGAAGATGATGAAATTTCACGAATTTAATTTGAGGAAAACGGTTGATTTCATGAATATAACCCAACATCATTTCTTCTGTTTCCCATGGAAAACCAAAGATAGTGTGAACACAGAGGTCCAGCTTGGTACCCTCCAGAAGTTTAACCGCCTCAACAAATTCACCATGACTGCAACCTCTGTTGATTTGTTCCAGAGTTTCATCGTAAATAGATTCCATCCCCATTTCAAGATCCACATCAAAACGATCCGTATAACTCTCTAAAAGCGCAACCTTTTCTGCATCTATGCAATCAGGCCTGGTTCTCACAGCAAAACCAACCACATCTTCCGGGTTAATAGACAAGGCCTCGTCATACATCATCTTGAGATAATGTACAGGCGCATAAGTATTGGTATTGGGCTGAAAATAGACAATAAACTTATCCGCTTTATAAAAACCCCTACCTCGTTCCATTCCCTGCTCCAGCTGTTCACGGATGGTGGGCAGCTTACGGGATAGTTCTGGAGTAAAAGAATCCACATTACAATACGTACAACCACCATAGCCTTTACTGCCATCCCGGTTAGGGCAAGTAAAACCACCGTCAACAATCACTTTAAATACACGCTGGCCCGCATACTTCTCTTTAAGATGTGTGCCATAGTTGTTGTATCCTTTTATCCCTAAATCCAGTGGAGTTCCCAATTGCTTTTTTTTTGCAAAAATACACATTAATTTTTAAAACCGGTTCGTAGAGATCAGCGTTTCTATGGCCTGGCGATAGGCATCACCAAGCGGCAATTCTTTTTCGTCGATAAAAACAGCATTCTTTTTAACTGCCGAGATGCCTTTACTGTTTACAATGAATGATTTATGAATGCGGATAAAATCCGGGGGCAACTGACTTTCCAGGCTTTTAAAGCTGATACGAACAACAACCGGCCTGGAATTACTTTTCAAATGGATCTGAACATAGTCCTTTAGCCCTTCAATATAGAGCACATCATCTAAAACAACTTTAAGTAAACTGTACCCCACATTTACAAAAATATAACCAGCCGGCTTTTCCCCGGGCAAATTTTGCTGATGCCTTAGATCAAAAAGATCTTTTGCTTTATTACAGGCTTTCATGAAACGCTCCATTGAAACCGGCTTCATCAAATAGTCTACAACCTGTCTCTTATACACATCT
>NZ_JAELTV010000630.1 GCF_016429005.1 Pedobacter sp. ASV19 | reverse complement strand
CCCCCCCCCCCCCCCCCCCCCCCCCCCCCCCCCCCCCCCCCCCCCCCCCCCCCCCCCCCCCCCCCCCCCCCCCCCCCCCCCCCCCCCCCCCCCCCCCCCCCCTATTTAGATGTGTATAAGAGACAGCATTCTGACTTTATAACTGTCGCCCGATTTGGTTCCAATCAATATGTAATTGTGCGTATAGCCTGTTTCCGTATATTTTTTATGGCGTATAAATGTAATCTCTTCTCCTGCTGGCGCGCTAAACTGCAATTGCTCAAATTTATTGCTCAGATTTCTGGACCATACCTGGTTACCTGTTGCAAAATAAATCAGGTTTTCATCTCCGTCTAACAGGGCATAATTCGTCGCATTGAATATCTTATCGGTAGTTTTTAGGGTATCATTTACCATAGACATTTTTGTTTTCTTAGGATTCAACTGTGATAGAATCTTTAAGGAAGAATTGGTTTTATCCTGAAATATCGCATAACCACTCACATAAGATGCGAATTCGCTTGCCACGTAAGTGGTGGTCTTGAACCCCATATAGATCATTTTCTTATTGTTATTTTGTGCTGGCATGGATGTAACAGCATCATCAGTTACAGCAGTCATCACAGCACCAGTTGCCGTTCCCATCAGAAAAGAGCTGCTCATATCGTCAAAGAAATAAGGATCTGTACTGGTACTTGTTAAAAAATACCGGGATAGATGATAAGGCGTATTTGCATCATCCTTCATCTTACGTACTCCAAACTGGCCAGAATTGGCAGACATCGCATAAATGCTGTAACATTGCCCGTCGTTGACCAGGTAATTTGCACTTGAGCCTAACAATACAGCATCTGGCGCTGCTGTAGCTGGAGACTGATAAAACAAGGTATTGATATTCCTGATCTGTTTTAAGGTATTCATGTTCATCGCAGAAATATCTTTGTCTGTAGTCAGAAACAAGGCCTTAGTATTAGATAGCACCCCGGTAACCGTAGATTTATAACTGGTGAAATAAGTCAGTAATTGAGCCTTTCCATTAAGCTTACCGCCATTAACCAGACTATACACATTTTCCACTTTGCTGTCGGGAACAAGAGATACCGGCGTTAGAAAAAGATCCATATCAGCCAGGCTACCGTCATCTTTAGCCACATACCAGCCCCGGGTAAACTGAGTAACCACATTAATTGCGGAAGTAAAGTACTGGGCATATTTTGTTTTTTTATTGGTTACCCGAAATACCAGAACCCAGCCTTTTGAAGGTTGCTTAACCAAGTAATCCAGCTTCTTCGTTCTTCCTATTGTATCTAAAACGGGTGCAGAGCCCTGAACATTAGTCTCATAGATACCCCACAAATAATCAAAATTAGCATCTGGCTCAGTTGAAGTCACGGTAGGATCAATGTTCAGATGATCCTTTTGTGATATAGTCGTATAAGAAGACTCAAGGCCTGTCACTGTAATCTGTTCTTTAGGCTTCAAATCAAAATTGGTTTTATCCTTTGCACAGGAAGCCATCAGCAGAAGCAATCCTGAGCCTATTATTACATATATATGTTTCATATTATTTGTTCCGTTTTTTAAGGTATAACAACCAGTTCGCCACTTTCATCCCTAAGAGGATTTCCAGGATTATTCTTGTTGTAATCAATCAGTGCAGTTTTAACCACGCCAATGTAATATTGCAGCAAGGCGTAGTCTGCTGTAGTAGCCGAAATAAAAGCTTCATCCCATTTCTGACCGGTAGCCTGGCTGATATGGATCTTTTTCTAACGC